>CAYQOQ010000116.1:0-15498 GCA_964419175.1 uncultured Occallatibacter sp.
TCGAAGACCGCGTCGAGACCACCATCGCCAAGGCAAAGGCTGTCCGTCCGCTCGTGGAAAAAATGATCACCCTCGGCAAAAAGGGCGATCTCCACTCGCGCCGCCAGGCGCTCAGCTTTCTCATGACAGACAAGTCCGTCACCCGTCTGTTTGAAACCGTGGCCCCGCGCTACGGCGACCGTAACGGCGGCTATCTCCGCATCGTGCGCACCGGCTTCCAGCAGGGCGACGGCGCAGAGAAGGCCTTCATCGAACTCCTCGGTGCCGAAAAGCAGCTCGATGCCAAGCGTCAGAAGCGCGAAGACATGAAGGCCAAGAAGCGCGCCGAGCTCGAGAAGCAAATGGAAGAAACCAAGAAGGAAGAGCCCGGCGAAGAAGCCGCTTAAGCGGTGTCGTTCCGGCAGTCTTACCCTTCGCTCAGAAGGGCACACGGGCGCATCCCCTCGCGGGATGTGCCCGTGTCTGTTTTGTGACTTCAATTTGGGCACTCGAATGGAAGCAGAACGCCTGCCATTGTCCGGACGTATGAGCCCCTATGCCGCCCGCGCCAGCCGCTTTGGCCGGAACAACCGCATGAACACATATACCAGCAGTTGCATCACCAACGCCCCGCAGCAGTCCAGCAGCACGTCCCATGGCGTTCCCGAGCGGTTGGGCAGGAATCCCTGGTGAAATTCGTCCGCGCTGGCCGTTAGTGCGGTTCCCAGGAGTGCCAATGCGAAGTCGTGCAGAAACAGCGAGCGCGGCAGACTCATCCACCAGGCCCGGAGCCACGCCAGCCCGAGCAATCCATAACCAATAAAGTGGCCGGACTTCCGCACCAGGTGGTGGACGATCTCCCAGCGCTCATTCGCCACAGGGCCGAAAATTGCCTGGAAAAGCCATCGCAGCGGACCCGTGGTATGGTCGGAGCCGAGCGCCGCCGACGACTCAATCGCAATCACGCCGATGCCCACAGCAACCGGCCACCAGGCGCTTATCCAGAACTTCAGGCTCCGCCCGTTACTCGACATGATTATTGGAATGGTCACAAGGCCGATTCTAATTGAAAGGAAAGATCATGCCAGTAAGAAAACGCGGAAACACGTGGCAAGTTGATATACGCCTAACAGATGGTTCGCGCTTCAGAAAAACATATCCAACGGAAGAGTCAGCACGAGAGGCCGAAAAGGCAATGACTACAAACCCTACACAACGGGCGATTGCACGATTTGCTGCGCGCGCCTCGCGCAGCAAGTCGTCCGCCATCGTCCGCTCCGGGAAGCAATTGTCCGCCGCTGTGGCCCTCTCCAAGCCGGTGAAGTCACTCAAGCCCATATCGCCAAAGTGTGTGCCGATCTCGCGCAAGCCGCGAAAACCATAAACTACCAGCGCGCCCTTCAATGGGAACTTCGCCTGTTCGTGCTGCGCAACGGAATCAACCCGCTTGTTCTCAGCGCGCTTCACAGGATGCCAAGGCAGGGGCCGAGAGAGCAGGTGGTTCCCTGCGATGAATTTGAATCGGTATTCTCGATCGCATCGAACCGCCTGCGCGTCGCAATGCTCCTTGCTCGTGACGCTGCGCTGCGGCGCAGTGCGATAGAGGCGTTCAGTAACGCAAACATTGATTGGGACAACGGCGAGATATTCGGAGTCACTAAAAACTCAGCACACTACCGTGTGCCGATGACACATCGACTTCGAGCGATTCTAGCAGGGGTCAGCGCCTGCGCCGAACCGGGCGAGCGATTCATGGCTGCCATGAGCCGAGACCGTCGAGCCGTCAAAGCCTGCACAATTCTCTGGGAGCTTAAAGAGGCTCAGAGAAAACAGAACGACGGTCAGCCCATGGCATGGTCTATGCATGATCTCCGCCGGACTGCGGCGCGGGAACTGTACACCAAAACCAAAGACATCCGAAAGGTTCAGCGCTTGCTCGGCCATGCCTCGCCACTTGCAACGTGGTGGTATCTCGGCAATGCAGGGCAACCGCTCACGTCCGACGATCTGGAACCAATCACCGTACTAAAACCCGAAAGGAGATTCGCGTGAGATCAAGTCTCATGGCAGTTCGTTGTCTGGTGGCCATCGACGCGTCGGCAGAGCCGCCGCGCGATAGGACTAGCCGCACGGCGCGCGCTCTCGCGCGCTGCCGTGACGCATGGACGGAAGCGTATTCAGTTGCACAACTCAAAGGGCTGCCCGCTGCGCGAGCAACCCGCATGGCAGCGGTAGCCTACAAACTCGCAATGCCTGAAATGGATAGTCTGGCATCCATCAAAGCGTCAATTTCCTGCGTAGCGCAGGGGATTACCATGGAAGTCTTTGACGGGCGAGACGGTTCGCAACTTCTTTATGCTGCGCAAGTTGCCATGAGCGTGCTCGCTCGAAAGGAGGATAAACGTGCCCACCCCCCCACCCCCGCCAAACGGTCAGCCGCGTAGAGGCGACATTTACGGAGTCGACGAAGAGCAAGGCCCGTTGATAAGGCAGCCCGCGCCTGCGGCGCGGCTTGCCCACATCCTGAACCACGCCGCAACGGAACTGTGGGACATCTGCACATACACCGATGCGGCACAAATGTGGGAGGACGCGCGCGCGGTAGCCTCGCGCATCCTTGCTGCCTGTCCGATGGAGTAGCGATGAAAGCGAAAGCTGAAAAAGTTGTAATTCTCAAGTGTCCAACCTGTGGACGCAAGCACAGAGAACACCCGGAGTTTGGTTGTTTCTGCTGCGCGTCTTGCCTTCAAACCATCATCCGCCCTCTAATCGTTGCGCTCGACGATGCGCGCCTTCGCGCATCGAAACAACCGCCCATCCGCGAACTGCCAAGCGGACGATAAACACCACCTGTTGTGGTGGCGCTCCGCGCCACCACAAGGCGTGGTATGATTCCATCCGTGAATCCTGCCAAAGCCTTAGGCCGCAATCCACGTCCCACCCCCAAAGCCATACAAGACCACACCAGTGTGCCAGCGGCGGCAGACTGGCTAAAGCATCCAGAAGCGCTCGTTCAGCGCGTCACGCTGGCAATGCAGCTTACGCAAGAACCGGAATACACTGGACCCGAACCGCCCATAGACAACAGCCCAGCCAAACCTATTGTGATCTCAGAAGAAGGCGCCTTCTTGCTTGAATAACTGTAGCCCTGCCGCTCGATTGCGCAGATCAAATGAGGCGGACGCTACGCGTCCGCCTCTTCTTTCAGGAGCTTCCATGACACTCCACCGCGCACACGAACAACTTCGCGGAGCGCTGAACTACCGCATCCAACGCCACACCATGAGCGTGAAACTCCTCAGCGCAGTTACCGGCCTTGGGCAATCGCATTTATGCAATTTTCTCCATGGCCGCCGGAGTCTGTCACTCGAAAGCATGGACAAAGTTCTTCATGCTCTCGGCCTCACTGTCGAGTTGCTGCCTATCCGTAAAGCGCTGTGAGGGATGCGGCCAGCGCTCCGCGCTGGCCGCTCTGGAAAGGCCCGGCGCTCCGCGCCGTGCCTCTGGCTGCCGCCAGACTGCCCGGCCGCCAGCGCCATCGGAAGCACGTCACACGCCGCGAAAGAGCCCGCGTCGCGCGCCGTGCAACCACACCGAACAGCGTGCGCCCGGACGCGAAGTCAGCGCTATAAAAAGCTATAGGCGCGCGGCGCCGTGAACGAGCCTATACATGGTGCTCCTCGCTCCGCTCGTCGGCCTCTATTCGCCCGCTCCGGTGGCGCGCCGATCGTACTGCATGAACATCCAGCGCGCCACCTACGCGCCCTCCGGCTTGTCGGCTGGCCCGCGCGCTTCGTCTCCTCGCGGTGCTCGTCGCCGTGCGGCCTCCGCTGCGCTCCGGCTCCCGCGCCCCCCAGCCGCCACTTCGCCCTTCGGGCTCGTGGTGGGCTGGTGCTGTCCCACCGTCCGCGTGCGAGAACAGCCGGACACCACGGAAAAGCCCGTGCAGCCCCAGCCCAACAAGCCGTATAGATAAAGAACCATAAAGAGCACCCGCGCCAGAAACAAGGCGCGGTGTCGGGCCGCTGCGCGGCCCCACACAAGCGCGTGTAAGTGCGCCCCCGTGGAGTGTCATTCTAGGGCCTTGTCAAGGCGCTTCGCCCGCTTCGCGGCGCGCGATAGAGCCGCGCGGCCCTGACTGGCGGCCCACCCCCAATGCAAGGAGGGCGCACACATGCGTTCAGCGGCAGTCACGTTTCATTGCAAGCAGTGTTCAGGTGTTGTCCGGCAGTCTCTTGTTATCCAGCTTCGGGCATGGTCAGTTCGTCACGGTGCATCTAACCTCAGGTTTTGTTCGTGGCGGTGCTTCATGGCCTGGGTCAGCGGGCAGCCCGGTTAGGGGCCGGGCGGCTGCGCCGCCCCGCCTGTGTCTGGCTGTGACAAAGCTGTGACCAGCCTCAAAGACAGTTTTGGTCACAATCTGGTCACAGTTGACAATCAGCAGAATCAAGAGGATAGTTGTTTCACGGTCACAAAACCAGTCACAATCGTCTCGGGTTTGGTCACAACCTATTACTCGACATGATAGTTCGGCGCCTCGCGGGTAATAATCACGTCGTGCACGTGACTCTCGCGCAGGCCCGCGCCGGAGATGCGCACAAAATGTGCCTTCTCCTGCAACTCCGCAATGGTGCCGCAGCCTAGGTAGCCCATGCCGGAGCGCAACCCGCCCACAAGCTGATAGACCATCGACTCCAGCGGCCCGCGGTAAGGCACGCGCCCCTCGATGCCTTCGGGAACAAACTTCGCCAACCGGTTCTGGCTAGCACGTTCGCGTTGTACCACGCCCTCGGTGCCCATCTCGGCACTGGCCAAGTCGGAGGTGCTCTGGAAATACCGCTCGCCCGATCCCTGACTCATCGCCGTCAACGATCCCATGCCGCGATAGCTTTTGAAGCTACGTCCCTGGTAAAGAATCGTCTCGCCCGGGCTCTCGTCCACGCCCGCAAACAGCGAGCCAATCATCACCGAACTGGCGCCCGCGGCAATGGCCTTCGTAATCTCGCCGGAGTACTTGATGCCGCCGTCCGCGATCACCGGAATGCCCCGCTCGCTGCAGGCACGATAAGCCTCAGCGATCGCCGTAATCTGCGGCATGCCCGCGCCCGTAACCATGCGCGTTGTGCAGATCGAGCCAGGGCCAATGCCGACCTTGATCGCGTCCGCACCAGCGTCCATCAGGGCGACAGCCCCTTCGTACGTAGCGATGTTTCCGGCAAGCACGCCGATTTGCGGAAACGCCTTCTTTACCGCGCGCACCGCCTCCAGCACCCGCGACGAGTGCCCGTGCGCCGAGTCGATCGCCAGCACATCGGCCCGCGCGCGCACCAACTCCGCCGCGCGCTCAAGAAAATCGCCCGTTGCGCCAATCGCCCCGCCCACGCGCAGCCGGCCCTGGTCGTCCTTGCTCGCATTCGGGTACTTCAGTTTCTTCTGGATATCCTTGACCGTGATCAGGCCCTTCAGGTTGTACTGGTCGTCCACCACCAGCAGCTTTTCCACGCGGTGCTTGTGCAGAATCTGCTCGGCCTCTTCCAGAGTCGTGCCCACCGGAACCGTGATCAGGTCTTCCTTTGTCATCACGTCGCCGATGGGAATGTCTGTTCGCGTCTCGAAGCGCAGATCGCGATTGGTCAGAATGCCCACCAGCTTCTTGCCCTGTGTCACCGGCACGCCAGAGATCTTGTAGCGCCGCATCACGTCCAGCGCATCGCCAATCATCTGGTCGGGCCCAATCGTCACCGGGTCCACAATCATGCCGCTTTCTGACCGCTTCACCTTGTCGATTTCGCCAGCCTGATCGAGGATCGACAGATTGCGGTGCACAATCCCGATGCCGCCCGACTGCGCCATGGCGATGGCCATCCGCGACTCGGTGACGGTATCCATTGCAGAGGAGATCAGTGGCGTGTTCAGAGTGATCTCGCGCGTCAACTGGGTCTGGGTGCTCACCTGCGCGGGTACCACTTCGCTGTAGGCGGGAACCAGCAACACATCGTCGAAAGTAAGGGCTTCAGGTAAGTTTTTTGCCAGCATATATGTTTTGATGCGCCTGGCAGCCAGGAAACTCAGGTCTCCGGCTCGGCAGGCGCTTCCATCTATTGTAGCGGAGCCACCCAAGGTGTCCTGGAAACGGCGCCATCCAAGAGCATCATCCAAGCCGTAGTTGTGCAGAACTGTTAAACAAGCGGCAACCTATGAGCTGCCGGCCACTCGACAGGGATGGCAAGAAATGAGCAGCAAAGCCTTTATCCTTATAGGCCCGTCCCGGCAAGAACGTGGCAGGCAGTAGGGCCCTATTCTTGGTTGACTACATGTACTTCGACCGAAATGCGAAACGCCCGAGTGAGACTGTTTCTGTGGCAGGTTCGAAGCTCGGGACTATTTGCTCTAGCTGGCGCCATTCCTGACGAGTTGCAGAAATTGTTCAACTTGGGCTCTGCTGATCTTTTCGCCAAAGCTACAGTCTGCGGAGCCCTTGCCATGGCGCAGATCCTTCTTGTTTTTGAGGACGAATTGGCAACCTACGCCATCGTTTCCCCAGCGGACTACTTTCGCATTGACAGTGCAGGAGCGTTCAGCGGTCGGATGTCGCAGATCGGTGAGAGTAATCCGAATGACTGTGCCCAGGTACCAACGTTCTTCGGTGAAGACATACAATCCGGTCGAACTGATATCACGAATCCCGTGCGCTGAGGGCATTCCGCCGGTGAAGAAATAGGCAGCAAGCCAGGACAACTGCTCCCGTGGCGCATTCCGTGGATCGGGAGGCTCGGCGGACAACAAGCGCTGCAACCAGTTCTTCGAGCCCGCTGCTTTCTTCTGTGGAGTTTGCACTCGATCAGGCTCCGACGGTAGAGACATCGCAATCGGATCTGTCTCAGTTGATAGGTCCTCATTGGAGGGCCTTGGACGGGAGCGATCTGCCCAATGAAGCACCTTGCCAGACGTTTTGTGCGCAGGCTGGTCTATTTGGGACGCAGCACGTGGGCCAGAGTTGAGGCTTGGCTCCGCATGGGCATCGACCTTCGTGCCTGACGTTTGCAGCAGATGCCTCTTCAATTGTTCTGGGGTGCAAAGTATCAATCGATCGCCGCGATGGGTCTCGGCGGAATCGATGGTGTGGGCAGGAAGCGCAAGGACACTCGCTGCCGGCGTGCTTGAAGGAGAAGGACGGGAGATGGGAAATGATTCGACCGCGTCGAGCACCACCAAGTTCGGGTCAAGGTAAATGAGATCGATCGGCACTCGCACGCTTGTGGGAGAAATGCCCCGGAAGGGGAGGACCCATAAGGCTGTGCCGCAACTCGGCGTGAGGCATGGCAGGCGAGAATTCAGGCTGGCAGCGGAAAAATCGGCAGCTTCAACGTCAACGCAGATGAATCGTTCGCGCGTCTGGTTGTAGGCGCAGTATCTGCGTGCTTCCAGGCCGGATTGACCCATCGGCGAGCAGCAGGTAGCCAGGTCCTCCTGCTCACGGAGCCGGCCAACTGATTCGCGAGAATACGGATGCTCCGACATAGAGTTCTCACGACTCTTATCGGCAGGTTCTTCATTCTTCTCCAACCATCAGCATTGCCAGCCCTGGAACATATTGCCGGTGATGGAATCTGGCGCGAGGGCGACCGGAAGCGGCACCTCTGGAGAAGTTTCAAAAGGTCTACCGGGGGCAACGCATTCTTGCGCATTAAATTAAAGTTCCTTCAAAGCCGCCGAGGCCGACTCCATCGGGACACGGCTCAGCAGGGCTTTGAGAGACGAACGCAGCCCCTCAAACCCCCACCGGAAACGGCTTCGGACTCGACTCGTCGGCATTGGCGTCCCCGCCGCTGCGCCAGCGCTCAAACCGCCCTTGAAGCAGGCTCATCAAGCCCGTGTACCAGTAGCCGATCACGAACAGAATCAGGAACGGCGCCGTGAAGTAGTTCTGGTTTGAGAAGGTGTAGACAATCGCCCCAAAGAAGTAGCAACCCAGCAACAGTTCGATCCATGGGGCCAGCTTCAGCCGCTTGCGGTACTTGCCGGCCTGCGACTTCTCACCCTTCTTCGACACGCTGTACTTCGGCGTCCGCACAAACGGGCTCGCGATCCCGAACAGAGCTTCCATCACCGCCTTGGTGTTGGTCACCGTCAGGCCGATGCCAAGCGCCATCAGAAAGGGTAGATAGAGGAAGGTCCTCATCCAGGTTTTGGGGAAGAGGACGCGCTCAGCCGCCAGGTAAAACACCGCAATGGAGAACGTCGAGGCCGTGAAGAGCGGCACGTCGATCAGCAGCATCTGGAACCAGCCCTGGTAGAAGCGCACGATCATGGCCGGCATCAGGAACGCCGTCATGATAATCATCAGCGGATAGCTGAGGTTGGCTGTCAGGTGCTGGATTGCCTCCCACTTCTTGCGCCGCGAGATGTTTGACTTGAAGACCCTGGGCAGAATCTTGATGGAGGTCTGGATGAGTCCTTTGGCCCAGCGCGCCTGCTGCGTCTTGAAGGCAGTCATCTCAATCGGCAGCTCGGCGGGACAAACCACATCCGGCAGGTACTTGAACCGCCAGCCGGCCAGTTGCGAGCGGTAGCTGAGGTCCGTGTCTTCCGTCAGGGTGTCGTGTTGCCAGCCGCCACCGTCGACAATCGCCTGGATCCGCCACATGCCCGCGGTGCCGTTGAAATTGAAAAATTCGCCGGAGCGGCAGCGGGCGCCCTGCTCGATGACAAAGTGCGCATCCAGCAGAATAGCCTCGATCCGGGTTAACGTGCTGTAGTCACGATTGAGATGGCCCCAGCGCGTTTGCACCATGCCGACTTCCGGTTCTGCAAAGTGATGGATGACCTTCATCAACCAGTCCGGCGGCGGCACAAAGTCGGCATCGAACATGGCCACGAACTCGCCCTTGGCCACCTTCAGACCTGCATCTAGTGCTCCGGCTTTGTAGCCATAACGGTTTGTGCGGTGAATGTAGACGATCGGGTGGCCGAGCGCCGCGTAGCGATCAACGATGCCCTTAGCCACTGCCTGGGTCTCGTCGGTCGAGTCGTCCAGAACCTGAATGTCGAGCTTGTCGCTCGGATACTCCATGCCGCAGACTGCTTCGATCAGCCGGTCGATCACGAACTGTTCATTGAAGATGGGCAGTTGCACGGTGACGCGCGGAAGTTCGTCGAAGTGCCGGGGCGGGTCCGGGCTGTAGTTCTTGCGATCCTTGTAGTACATGTAGCACATGGTGTAGCGATGAACGCCATAAAACGACAGGGCAATCATTACCGCAAAATAAGGAAACAGCATCGCCGCGTCAAACCAGTTCCAGTGGTATAGCCCCTTGAAGGTCTGATCGATGAACTGAGCCCTGAAGTAGTGGCGGAGGCCGTTTTGCGGGGCAAACGCCAGCCAGGTTGCAGCCTCGGAAGGCAGTCCGCTGAGCGGGCCGGCGACGGAAATCAGACGGGTCAAAAGCGCGTCGAACAGGGTGAGCCTCCAGATTCTGGATACCGTTCATTGTATGCGATTGCGCAGCTCTCAGGCAGTTGATCGCAGCTACCCTGTAGGCGTACCGTCATGGAGCAGTTGGAGAAAGTCAGCTATGAGCGCACCTTCCGTTCTCCCCGTCGTTGCCGCCCCCGGCGGCAGTTTCCTGATCGAGACGCGCAACCCATCTGAGATCTTAACTCCTGAAGACCTTAACGAAGAACAGCGGCAGATCGCAGCCACGGCGGCCCGCTTCGCCCGCGAAGAAATCCAACCGGCAATCGCAGCCATTGAAGCCAAGGAGCCTGGAGTTCTTCCCGCCCTCATGCGCAAGGCCGCCGACCTTGGCTTTGCCTCCGTGGACATTCCCGAGGAGTATGGCGGCATGGGACTGGATAAGGTCAGCTCCACGCTGATTACCGACCACATCTCGGTGCTGGCGAGTTTCTCCACTGCGTTTGGGGCGCACATCGGGATCGCGACACTGCCGCTGGTCTGGTACGGGACCGAGGAGCAAAAACAGCGCTACCTGCCGAAGCTTGCCAGCTGCGAGTGGATAGGGGCGTACGGGCTCTCGGAGGCCAGCTCCGGGTCCGACGCCATGAACATCCACACCCGCGCGGTGCTCTCTCCCGATGGCTCGCACTACACACTCAACGGCGAAAAGCAGTGGCTTACCAACTGCGACCTCGCCGGCCTATACACTGTCTTCGCCAAGATCGTAGATGCCGCGACAGGAACCGAAAAGTTCTCCGCATTCCTCATCGAACGAGGCACGCCGGGGCTAACCGTTGGTGCGGAAGAACACAAACTGGGAATTCACGGCTCGTCGACCTGCCCGCTGGTGCTTGCGGACTGCGAAGTTCCGGCCGCAAACCTGCTGGGGGAAGCAGGCAAGGGGCACCACATCGCCTTCAACGTCCTCAATGTGGGCCGGTTCAAGCTGGGTGTGGCGTGCATCGGCGGAGCCAGGCACGCCCTCGCGCAGATGGTTCGCTACGCCAAGGAGCGGCACGCCTTCGGCAAGCCGATCGCCGAGTTCGGGATGATCCAGCGCAAGATCTCCGACTCTGCCACTCGGCTCTATGCGGCCGAAAGCATGGCCTACCGGACGGCGGGCCTGATGGATGCGAGCCTGGCAGATGCGGGCGTTGCTCAAGCCAACGGCGAGCCGGAGCACGCGGCGCGCGAGACGCAGCGGTGCATCGAGGAGTACGCAATCGAGTGCTCCATCCTCAAAGTCTACGGTTCAGAGATGCTGACCGTGGTTGCGGACGAACTGGTGGCCACCATGGGCGGATATGGATATGTCGAAGAGTATCCAGCTGAGCGGACCTACCGCGACGCGCGCATCAACCGCATCTTCGAAGGGACCAACGAGATCAACCGGCTGATTATTACCGGCTGGATCATGAAGCGGGCGATGAGCGGAAAACTACCGCTGACGGCAGCCATCAAGCGCGTGATGGACGAGGTGATGGAGCCGCCTGCGTTCGACACCGCTACGGGCGCTGACGAGCCGCTTGCCCGCGAGGCGGCGGTGTTGGCGGCGGTGAAGAAGATAGCGCTGTTTGCCGCCGGCGTGGCGAGCCAGCGCTTTATGGCTGCCCTGCAGAACGAGCAGGAGGTGATGGCGGATCTGGCCGACTCTATCAGTCAGATTTTTGCTCTCGAGTCGGCACTGCTGCGGGCGCGCAAACTGGCAGATGCGCGCAAGAACGCTGCAGAGACCGCTACCGCGATGACGGGCCTGCTGGCGGACGAGACCATGGGATTGGCCGAGCAGGCTGCGCGGCGAGTACTGGCAGCCTGCGGCGAGGGAGACATGCTGCGGACGCAACTGGCGATTCTGCGGCGGCTGGCTCGGTTCACTCCGGGCGATGCCGTGCGCATGAGCCGCACCGTGGCGAAAGCTGCTATTGCGCTGGAAAGGTATCCGATCTAAGCAAGGAGTTGGCCAACAGCCGCGCGGGCATCCCTCAGGGCAGTTCTTTGACTTTGAAGTCTTTGAACTCGATTCGATAGCCCTCAGATTCGAGGCCGATGTAGCCCTTGGCAACGCCTACGTGAGCGGTGTTGACCACTACGCCGTTTACAGCGAGCGTGCATGTATCGCCGACGCAGCGGATGTCGTAGACATTCCATTTTCCCGCGGGCTTGATGCGGTTTTCTGTCATCTCCTTTTGCAGGTTAAAGCGCTGCGGTTTTCCGTCGACGGGCGTCAGGCCGAAGATGTAACCGCCGTCGGGTGTAGTTTGCGCCTGGTGCCAGAGGGAGCCGTCTTCGTTGTTCCGGAAGAAGACGCCGCTGTTGTATTTGGGAGTGCCGGGCTGCGGCGTGAAGCGCCACTTGACGTGGAAGGTGAAGTTGGTCAGCTCGCGGTTGAAGCGGAGCCAGTCGTGGCCGCCGTTGCCGTCGCATAGGATTTGGCGCTTCGCAGCGTCGATGTGCCATTGAGCGACGTCGCTGACGGGATTCGACGGTGGGATCGCGATGCGCTTCCACTGGGCCTGAGAGTCGGCGGGAAACAGGTTGACGGTTTGCGCCGATGCGGGCAGTGCGGCAGCGAGGCAGAGCGAGCCGAGACAGGCCGGAACGAGCCGGTTAAGAATAGCGGTGATTCCCATAATCAGGGGTTTCCTTCCAGGAGCCGGCGGCTGTTTGTGGCTTTGCCGGGCGCTTGAATTTTACTCTCCAAACAGCCCGATAAAGCCCGATGAGCCTCAAAATTTTGGGAAAAAACGCACGAAAAACGCTAAAAATCGCAGGCATGTTTACTTTGTGGTTACTGGAGCGCTCTTGCAAACTGTTGATTATGAATTAGTTATTTTTTGTGTGCACCATAATTTGTGCAATTGACGGGGAGGGGGGTGGGGGTCCGGTGAAGGTACCGGCCGGAAAGATGCCTGACAGCGAGCAGGCAAGTGTCCGGATAGGGCAACCCACTGAACCATTATGCACGCGCGTACTGAAATTTTATGCAAAACGCGGGTTGGGGCCCCGTTCGCTCAGAATGACAACCAGTGTTTTGCTGCGAAGTTCAGGACACCACACTATAGATCCGGCAAATAAATACTGTCTTCGTACTACCCCCATCCTAGCCACAAAAACAAAGACGTGGCGAGGATGGGGCACCCGAACATTGTTGGTATTTATTTGCCAAATCAATAGGTTCTGGCATTGTTGCCGAGACGGGCGAGCAAGGATGTCCGCAAGTCCAGCAACTTAAGCAATGCTGGGCTATCCTCGGCGTCTGTTTTCTGGCGGAGTTCGATGGCCATGTTTGCCACTAGCAGGGCAGACCGGTTGAGGGCCGCACGCGAGCGTCTTTGGGCTTCGTCTTCGGCGATCTCCACTGCCCGGGCAGGGTCCGCGCGGAAGAAAGCAGCCGCTTTTTCGTCGAAAGTAATGACTGCTTCGGTTACAGACGGCAACCCTTCCGGATAGGCGCGGCGAATTCTCGCCAGCTCTGCCAGCAGTTGCAGAGGTTCGAGGCTCTTGGGATCGGCAGCCAGCGCGGCCGAAGCGTATGCCTCCGCCGCAACCAATCCGTGAGGAAGAATGGCGCCGACCGCGCAGCCGGTGATACTCTCGGCGCGTTGCAGCAGTTGGGTGGAGAGATCTGAGGCGGCGCCGTCCCCGGCACTTTCGATCTCGGTTGCGCCGGCGGCTGCCTGCCGCAACCGATCCTCAAGCTCGCTGACGTGCGCTTGCAGAGTGCCGAGTTGGGCGTCCGCGGAGTCTTTTTCGGCCTGGAGGTTGGACAGGCGCTGCGAAAGTTGTTCCAGGCCGGCGGCGTGTTCGGCGATCTGCTGTTGCGCAAGCGACTTTTCGTATTCGTGCTGGTGCGTTACTTCCTGGAGCTGGTCTTCAAGTTCTTTTGAGCGCAGCTCTAGTGCGGCAAGAGTTGCGCCGCTTTCGGCTTCAATTTGATGAATGCGCTGCTCGTGCTGTTCGACGGCGTTGCGATGTGCCTCGGCCTGTTCGTTGGCCTGCGTCGCGAGCTGATTCTTCTCAAGAGCCGCCTGCTGGAGTTGCTCCTCGATATTCTTTGCGTGCTGTTGGAGTCCGGCGAAGTTTGCGTCATGCTCGCCTTCGATTTGGCGAATGCGCAGCTCGTGCTGTTCGACGGCGCTGCGATGTGCCTCGGCCTGTTCACTGGCCTGCGCGGCGAGCTGATTCTTCTCAAGAGCCGCCTGCTGGAGTTGCTCCTCGAGATTCTTTGCGTGCTGTTGGAGTCCGGCGAAGTTTGCGTCATGCTCGCCTTTGATTTGGCGGATGTGCTGCTCGAGCTGTTCGATGGTGTTGCGATGCACCTGGGATTTTTCATTGGCCTGCGCAGCGAGCTGGTTATTCAGAATGGCTGCCCGTTCGAGTTGCTCTTCGAGTTCGCCTGAGCGCTGGCGAAGGGCGATGAGACTGGCGTTGTGTTCGGCTTCGATCTGTTGAACGCGCTGTTCATGCTGTTCGACGGTGGCGCGATAAGCATGGGCTTGCTCGTCAGCCTGCGCCGCGATCTGTTCATTGTGAAGGGACGCCTGCTTGAGCTGGTGTTCAAGATCCTGCGAGCGCTGCTGAAAGGCGGCAAGACTGGTGGTGCTCTCTTCTTCCATCTGGCGAATGCGCTGCGTAAGCTGCTCGACCGTGGCGCGATGCGCCTGGGCCTGTTCGCTGGCCTGCACCATAACCTTGTCGTTCCGTTCGAAGGCCTGTTGAAGCTGATCCTCCAACTCGGTGGAGCGGTGGTGAAGCGCGGCCAGATTGGCGTTGCTCTCCGACTCCATCTCGCGGATGCGCTGCTCAAGCTGCTCGACGGCGGCGCAATGCGCCTGCGCCTGTTCACTGGTCTGCGCCGCGACGCTTTCATAGCGGAGGGTTGCCTGCTGGAGCTGATCTTCGAACTCCTTTGCGCGGCGCTGCAGCGCGGTCAGACTGGCGTTGCTCTGGGTGTCCATGTCGCGCACGCTCTGTTCGTACTGTTCGGCGGTTTTGCGGTGCGCCTGCGCCTGGTCGTTGGCGACCGTGGTGATCTTGTCGATCTGAAAGTAAGCCTGCTGGAGCTGGTTTTCGAGATCCTTGGCGTGCTGCTGGTGCGCGGAGAGATTGGCGTTGTTCTCAGCGTCGATTTGGCGGATGCGCTGTTCGAGTTGTTCGACGGCGGCGCGATGCGCCTGCTCTTGCTGGCCGGCCTCCGCAACGACATTGTCGTGCTGAAGGGAGGCCTGTCGCAACTGGTCCTCGAGCTCTTTGGAGCGCTGACGAAGGGAGGCTAGACTGGCGTCCTTGCTCTTGGTTTCGGTCTCCAGTTCGGCAATGCGCTGTTCCAACTGCTCGAACTTGACCTCTTTGCCGCGCTGGACGATGTCTTTGCGGACTTCCTCGTGGATAATCTCGGTACCGTCCCCGTAGGGAGGTTCATAGCCGAGGCGCTCGGCGAGTTCGGCGATGACACCTTTTGCTTTTCTCAGTTTTGCGAGCGCATACAGGGCAAGAACGGCGAACACCAGAACAAGCAACAGGGCATTGGCGGCAACGGTTGCCGGATGCATGCCCAAGCTGTCTTCGAGGAAATGAAAGATGGCGACGATCTGGTCGGACATGGTGGGACCTCGCGCGATGACTTCGAAAGTCTACCTGAAGAATACGCGCGCACGATTGCGGCAACCAGCACTGCGCGCAAAATCGTTCAATACCCGGCAGAATAAAGCCGGTTCGTTGCAGGGGAGGCGAACGAACCGGCGCAATGCAACTCGCCGCGGGGCTTTAGGCCTTTGCGGAGGTTAGGGCGCCAAGGTCGGCGGCCAGTTTTTCTGTCGAGAAGGCTTCGATCAAGTCGCCTTCCTTTAGATCGCCGAAGCCGGCGAGTCCGATGCCGCACTCCATGCCGTTGGTGACTTCGCGGGCGTCGTCTTTGAAGCGCTTGAGGGAGTTGATTTTGCCCTTGAACACCTGTTCTTCTCCACGCATCACCTTGACTTCAGCGTCACGGCGGATGACTCCGTCTTGAACGCGGCAGCCGGCGATGGTGCCCACCTTGGGAATGCGGAAGATGTTGAGGA
>CAYQOQ010000117.1:0-15414 GCA_964419175.1 uncultured Occallatibacter sp.
CGCTGAAAGCGGTGATGTAAAGCCAGACCAGGGTGGCGATGCCGGCGCCAAATGAACCATAAAACATGGAATAGTCGGCAACGCTGGTCACATACCAGCCGAAGGCCAGCGTAGTGGGAAACCACAGAAGCGTCCCTGCCACCGCTCCCGGCGCCACCCACAGCCAGTGTTCTTTGCGCTTGGTTCCGAAGTGATAGATAGCCGTGAGTACGGAGACGCTGGTGAGCAATGCCACCGACCAGCGCACCATGCGCCAGAAGAACAGCACAATATGACGCAATTCGTGACCGGCGTTTTCAATCATCCACAACTCGATCTGGTGGCCGAAGACAATCACCAGTGTGGCCACCGAAAGCGGCACCAAGGCGATGGGCACCAGCAGCAGGGCGCGCAGCCGCCGCCCCGTAAAACCCCAATCCTCGTGAGGAATCTGGTAGGCCCGGCGAAAGCCCTCCATCAACGAAAGCATCATCCCGAGGCCGGCAAAGATGCTCAGGCCCGTAGCCGACAAGATCAGTTGGCCGGAGTAGATGCGGCGGCTAAGCACGTAGGACTGCAAGAGGTCCATCGTGTCGGCAGGCAGAAACTGTTCGAAGATGGATCGAATCTCGCCCATCAGCGTGGGCCCCTCCTGCACCTGCGCCAGAAGCGTGGTCAACACCAGCAGGGCGGGAAACAGCATGAGCATCCCCGAGTACGCCGCGGCCTTGGCGGTATTGATCACATCGTGCTCAAGGGCCAGCAAGATCGCTTTTCGATATTTGCGGAAAAAAGGGCTCATGTTCTCACACAAAAGAGTAGAGCATTTGCCGGACTTGCGGCGACAAGTCTTTGTAAATGACCAAATTCGTAAAGTCTCCCACCGGCTTCACCGACCCGCGGGGAATGAAACTGTGCCCCATCCATCGGACGTCTTTGTTTTTGTCCGATGGGTGGGAGTCCATAGAACTTCATGACGACATCGCGTTTTGTTGAACTTGCATTTTTGTTTCTTGTCAGCATTCCGAGAATCTGCCCGATGACTTGATTCCCGGTGAAGAGTACCGGCTCCGGTGAACGGTACAGGCTTCAAAGACTGATGAAAAACTGCTCCCGGTGGAGGGTACGGGCTTTAGCCCATACACAAACCCTGCAAAATGAGTTGGGCTTTACAGGCTGCGGAAAAACTCTGGTTGAGCCGCTGTTTTGAAAGGGCACGGCTTCAGCCGTGCCGCAAACGCAATCAAATCAACGAGGGCTTTAGCCCCTGAGGTATGCTTTTCGGGCCTTTCCTCCAAAATCAGGCCTTTTTCCGCAGCCTGTTTAGCCCCTGCAAATTTCTTTTCCACCCAGAAGCCAAAATCCCCCCTTTTTTCCGCAACCGTACAATGAGTGCATGCGACGCACCTCTTCCCTTCTCCTGGCTGCCACCATCCCACTGGCCGCGTTATTTTCTTCTGCCGTGCTTGCGCAGAATTCGCTGCCCACCGCTTCGCCGGCGGATCGAGTGCTGGCGCAGTCGATTCTGAAGGAACTGATTGAGATCAACACCACGGATACGCCACGGGGCAACGTGACAACGGCAACCGCGGCGATGCGGCAGCGGCTGCTGGATGCGGGGTTTGCGCCCCAGGACGTGCAGTTGCTGGGCCCGGACCCGCGCAAGCAAAACCTCGTGGTCAGGATTCATGCGGCGGGAACGCCTACGGAAAAGCCGGTGCTGTTTCTTTGCCACATGGATGTGGTGGAAGCACTGCGCACGGACTGGACAACCGATCCCTTTCAGCTTGTCGAGAAACACGGCTACTTCTACGGGCGCGGCACCCAGGACATGAAGGATGGCGACGCTGCATTGGTAACCACATTCATGCGCCTGCACCGCGATGGATACAAGCCGAAGCGCGACCTGATTCTGGCCCTGACGGCGGACGAGGAGGGCGGCAAATTCAACGGCGCGCAATGGCTGGTCGAGCATCGTCGCGATCTGGTGGACGCTGCCTTCGTCATCAACCCCGACGCCGGCGGGATCGAACTCGATCATGGACGTCCCGTGGTTGCCGCCGTCGAAGCAACAGAGAAAATCTATTCGGATTACCAGATAACGGCGGTAAATCGCGGCGGGCACAGTTCCCTGCCCCGCCCCGACAACGCGATCTACGAATTGACGGCGGCGCTGAACAAACTGGCGGCATACAGGTTTCCTTTCGAAATGAACGAGGTGACGCGCGCGTACTTCGGCAAGCTGGCCGGGCAGGAACGAGGCCAGACCGCGGCGGATATCAAGGCGATTCTAGCCACGCCACCAAATCTGGAAGCCGCTGAGCGGCTAAGCGCCGAACCCAGCTTCAACTCCAACTTCAGAACCACGTGCGTTGCCACGCGGCTCAACGCAGGCGTTGCCAATAACGCGCTGCCGCAAACAGCACAAGCGAACGTAAATTGCCGGATTTTTCCGGGCTACTCGCCGGAAGAAATCCGTCAGCAACTCATTGCGCTCTTCGCGGACAGCAAGCTCACCGTGAACTATGTCTCCGATGCGGGAGCGGTCTCCGATACGGCGCCAAACCGCAAGCCGATCGTGCCGCCCGCACCGATTGCGGAGGTGTTTGAACCGCTCACCAAGCTGACGCACGCCCTCTGGCCCGGCACACCCGTATCGACCGTGATGGAAAACGGCGCCAGCGACTCGCTCTACTTTGCGCAAGCCGGAATCCCCTGCTACGGCTTCTCCGCGATTGCGCTCGAGCGGGACGACGACCGCGCGCATGGCCGCGACGAGAGGCTTCCCGTCGATTCCTACTTCAAGTCGATCGACTTCTTTTACGCATTCGCCAAAGCCCTCGGCGGAGAGTGATAAGGAAGGAAACAGGGATTAGGGAACAGGAAAGCCATCGGCGCATTTTGCCCATTGGGGTTTTGATCAAACGAAGGGAATAGGGAATAACTCCTTCGGGCGGTAGGCCGGGGATTTATCCCCGGTATAAGCGCAACGGAATGAATTGGGCTTTACAGGCTGCGGAAAAACTCGCATTTGGAGCAAATCCTCAAGGCTTTGTAACAGGGCACGACTTTAGTCGTGCCGTAACTGCCGCAAAATCAACGAGGGCTTTAGCCCCTGCGAAATTCTCCGCCGTATCTGGTCGATTCCTGCGCGATCCTGGGTTTGACCCTGCTTGGGCCAGACAACTAGCTTGAAAGAGTGCGGGGTGCCTTCTGGCGCCTCTCGGACGAGGAGACTGGATGCAAAGCAGAGCTTGTTCCTGGGTTTGGAAGAGTGTGCTGGGGCTGATGCTTGCGGCAATGTCCATTGCGGCAACGCAGGCGCAGGATCTGAAGAGCTTCGAAAAGCGGATCACCACCAAAGTGCTGCCCAACGGCTTGACGCTGATCGTTTGCGAACGTCCTGAAGCGCCGGTGTTTGCCTACTCCACGTTCATCGACGCCGGAGACGTGGACGATCCCAGCGGCCAGAGCGGCCTGGCCCACATGTTCGAGCACCTTGCGTTCAAAGGAACCAGCCAGATCGGCACAACAGACTACGCCGCGGAAAAAGTAGCGCTTGCCAAGGTGGAGGCTGCGAACGACGCCTTTGAGGCCGAATACCTCAAGCCCGTGGGGCGCGACGAGAAGAAGCTGGCCGAACTGCACAAGGCCTTTCTCGACGCGCAGGCCGAGGCGCACAAATTCGTCATCCCCAACCAGTTCACTGAAGTGGCCGAAGCAAACGGAGCCCACGGATTGAACGCCGGCACAGGATTGGATGAAACGGAATACTTCTGGTCGATGCCGGAGAACCGCCTCGAGCTTTGGGCCTGGCTTGAGAGCGGACGGCTTTCCGACGCGGTTCCGCGCGAGTTCTACAAAGAGCGCGACGTCGTATTGGAAGAGCGCCGCATGAGGACCGATTCGAATCCCATCGGTCGCCTCCTCGAGCAGTTTCTGGCTACAGCCTACGTGGCGCACAACTACGGGCGCAGCGGCGTCGGCTGGCCAAGCGAAGTCGGCCAGATCACGGCCACCGAGGCCATGGAGTTCCACAAGAAGTACTACGTGGGCGGCGACATTGTTGTGACAGTTGTCGGCGATGTCAAAGCATCGGAGGCAATGCCGATGCTGGAAAAGTATTTCAGCAAGGTGCCCGGCGGTCCCAAGCCGGAAGAGATGACGACGGTCGAGCCCAGGCAGATTGCCGAGAAGACGGTGACGATCCGTGAGCAGACGCAGCCCTTCTACATCGAAGGCTACCACCGGCCCAGCTATCGCGACCCGGACGATGCGGTCTACGGCGCCATCCAGGACATCATGTCCAACGGCCGCGTCTCCCGCATGTACCGCAGCCTTGTGGAGCAGCAGCAGATTGCGGCCGAGGCTCAAGGGATCAGCCCCCTCCCCGGCGACAAGTATCCCAGCCTGTTTGCTTTCTATGCGGTCCCGCTCCCCGGACACACACCGGCCCAGATGCGCGATGCGATTCACAAGGAGATTGACAAGCTCAAGGCGGCCGACGTCACCGACGCGGAGTTGCAGATGTACAAGACCCGCGCGCGAGCCGACCTTCTTCGTGGCCTCGCTGACAATCAGGGCTTGGCGAATGCGCTGTCCCAGTACCAGACCCGCTATGGAGACTGGCGCGAGCTTTTCCTCGAACTCGACAAGGTGGACAAGGTGACCAAGGCAGACATTCGCCGCGTGGCAAACCAGGTGTTTGTCGACTCGAACCGGACCAGCGCGGAGATTGTGACTGAGGCTCCGGCGGCTGTTGCAAAGCAGAATGGAGGCGCGAAATGAAGAGGACATCGATGAGAAGTGCTTCCGGAATTCTGATAGCGTGTGCGGTCCTTTTGGTTTCGCCGGCGCTCCTGCGCGCGCAGCAGAGCAAGCCATGGGAAAAAATCCCTGTCCCCAAACTGCACGACTTCAAGCCGCAGCAGCCCAGGCGGATCGAGCTCAAGAACGGAATCGTAGTCTTCCTCCAGGAGGATCACGAGCTCCCATTTGTTTCTGGATCGGTCTTGATACCCGGCGGTTCGCGCGACGAGGACGCCGCCAAAGCCGGGCTGGTTGACCTCTATGGGCAGGCCTGGCGCACCAGCGGCGCCGCGAAGATGAACGGCGACGCCATGGACGATTTTCTTGAAGCCCGGGCCGCGCACATCGAGACCAACGGCGATATGGATTCGACGGCCGTCTCCTGGGACTCGCTGAAGGCCGACTCCGGCCAGGTCTTCGACCTTGCCATGGACCTGCTCTTCCACCCCAAATTCAACGAAGAAAAACTGGGCCTTGCGCAGCAGCAGGATGCCGCGGGCATCGTACGCCGCAATGACGACGAAGGCGGCATCGCCATACGCGAGGCGGATAAGCTCGTGTACGGCGCCAACAGCCCCTACACCCGGCAGCCGGAGTTGGCGACCATCGGCGCGGTCACCGTGGCTGATTTGGAGGCATGGCACAACCGCACGCTGAAGGAAAAGCTGATCGTCGGCATCAGCGGCGACTTTGATCCCGTCGCCATGGAGGCCAGGGTGCGCTCGGCATTTGAAGCGCTGCCCACGGCCGAGGCCGCTCCGCCGCGGCACGACGAGTTTGCCGGACCCAAGCCCGGCGCATACTTCATCGACAAGGAAGACGTGAACCAATCGAACGTGGAGATTGTTGGACTCGGGACAGATCGGCGCAACCCGGACGTGCCGGCCCTAGCCGTGATGAACGAGATTCTTGGCGGCGGCTTCGGCAGCCGTCTCTTTCAGAAAGTGCGCACCGAGCTTGGGCTGGCCTACGCGGTCGACGGCGGATTCGGCATGGCCTACGACCATCCCGCTGCCTTCCGTGCGGAGGTGCTCACCAAGAGTCCCTCGACCGTGGATGCCACCAACGCTGCGCTGGCTGAGATTGCCGGGCTGAACACAAAACCGTTCACCGAGGTGGAACTGAAACGGGCCAAAGACGGCATCTTGAATTCGTTCTTGTTCCAATACGACAGCAAGGACAAAATCCTCGAAGAGCGCGAACGGCTGGAGTTCTACGGTTATCCGGCGGACTACCTGGAAACCTACCGGGCCGCTCTTGAAAAGGTGACGCTGGCCGACCTGGCCGCGGTGGCAAAGAAGTATGTCCACCCGGACAAGCTGGCAGTGCTGGTGGTAGGCAACGGGCCGGAGATCAAGCCGGGACTAGACGAGCTGAAGCTGGGAACCGTGCGGACGGTCGACATCACGATACCGCAGCCGAAGCAGCCCGCTGCCGGTGGAGAAAAGTAACCGCGGCAGCGATTGCCGCCCGATAAAAACGGGATACCAGGAAAGCGGAGAGTGCCGAAAGTGAAGACAATTGCGGAATTAGTAGCGGAGGATGCAAAGCTGCACGCCGATGCTGCGGCGAGGCTGATGGTGGCTGGAGTGACGATCTACCGGCCTGAGACCTGCGTGATCGATGCGGAGGTCGAGGTGGCGGCCGATACGGTGATCGAGCCGTTTGTGCAGTTGCTGGGGCGGACGAAGATCGGCGGGAAGTGCTTGATCCGCTCGTTTACGGTGATTGAGAACTGCTCGCTCGGCAACAACGTCCTTGTCCGGCAGAGTTGTGTGCTCACAGAGAGCACGGTCAGCGACGGCGCCAAGATCGGCCCGTTTGCGCACCTGCGGCCACAGAGCGAAATCGGCGAAGACGCGCACATCGGCAACTTTGTCGAAACCAAGAAGACGAAGCTGGGCAAGGGAGCCAAAGCCAGCCACCTGACCTATCTCGGCGATACCGAGGTGGGTGAAGGCGCCAACATCGGGGCCGGGGTCATCACCTGCAACTACGACGGCGTCAACAAGCACCGGACACAGATCGGGAAACGGGCCTTTGTAGGCAGCGATTCCACCCTCGTGGCTCCGGTAAGCGTTGGAGACGGTGCGTTTATCGGAGCAGGCTCGTGCATTACCAAAGATATTCCGGCCGGATCCCTTGCCGTGGGCCGCAGCCGGCAGGTCAACAAAGAAGGCTGGGCTGAAGCAAGGCGGGCGCTGCGGGAGAAGAAGGATTAGTCTCGATCCAGCGAAGGCGCGCCTTGTTAGTTATTTTAAATCATATATTTACAATAACTTCTCGCACTCCCCCAGCCTACGGATGGACTGGGGGTACCGGCAGAGACAACGAATTTCCCCAAAAAACCGCTGTCGGGCTGCAGTCTTCGCATCCAACTGAGCGGTGAAACGCTGCGAGCTTTCTCGTCTGCGGTTCGTTGGCGTAGCCCGGAATCACGCCTGATGGGGTTGGTTTGCATGGTTTCGAGCAGATCCTAAGTAACAAGAAGTGGTTACTTCTGTGGTGTGACTTGCAAGATTCAGCCCAACCCTATGACACCTTTATGTGATGGCAAGCCGGCCTAAACGATTGTTTACTTGGACTAGGACCAGGTGTTCGTATCGCAGTCCCTGGGGGCCGACTGGAAACAGCGGCAAACCCGGGGCGTAATGCATAAGCCTGGGAGGATGTGTCTTGGCATTAAATCCGGCAGCACAGCGAATGCCGAATCCGGTAGAAGAGATCCGCGCGGAGGAAGAAGCGCGCGCCATGGCCGATCCAGGCAGACCCGCGCGAGTTCTCGTGGTTGACGACGAAGCTCACGTCCGTTCCATGATGCGCTCCACGCTCGAACGCAGCGGTTATGAAGTGCAACTGGCATCGAGCGGCCGGGAAGCTGTGGATGCACTCGCGCTCAACTCCTTCGACCTTGTGCTCACCGACATCGTCATGCAAGACGGCAACGGCATCGCGCTGTTGGAAAGAATTCACGCGCAGCAGCCGAACCTTCCCGTCGTGATGGTAACCGCAATCCACGACATCAGCGTCGCCATCGACTCCATGCGGCGCGGCGCCTACGACTATCTGCTCAAGCCCTTCGAGCGCGACCACCTGATGGGCACCGTGGAACGCGCATTAAGGCACCGAAAGGTGATGGAAGAGAGCCACAACTACCAGCAGAGCCTTGAACAGATGGTGTTCGCCAGAACAGAGATGCTTCGCCATGCGATGGAGGATCTCGAACACTCCTACGATGTAACGCTCGAAGCCCTGGGCGACGCATTGGACTTGAAGGACTCAGAAACCGAAGGACACTCCAAGCGTGTGACCGCTTACACCATCGCTCTCGCTCGAGCAATGGGACTGCCTCCAGCGGAGATCAAAGTGATTGCGCGCGGCGCCTTTCTCCACGACATTGGCAAGATGGCGATTCCCGACGAGATTCTCCGCAAGCCCGGCAAGCTGACGCCTGGGGAGCAGGATGTGATGCGCGAGCACTGTACGCGCGGTTATCACATGCTGCGGAAGATTCCTTTCCTGGCTGGCGCGGCGGAGATTGTCTTCTGCCATCAGGAACATTTCGACGGCAGCGGTTATCCCACTGGCCTCCATGGCCGCGAGATTCCGATCGGCGCACGGATATTCGCGGTCGCTGACGCGCTGGACGCCATCACCAGCGACCGGCCCTACCGCAAGGCGCGCAGTTTCGACTCGGCACGTGAGGAAGTCCTCTGCTGCTCAGGAACCCAGTTCGACCCGGTCGTCGTAGAGGCATTCCTGAAGATTCCCAACGAGCTCTGGCAGGAGTTGCGCTCGGAGATCAGCGGCCAGAGCCGGCGCTACTCGAGCTTCGAGATCACCCAGCCCCCGGATTCTCAGCCCACCCTGGACTGATTGGCCAGGGCTCATTTTTGAAGCCGGAAATCAGGAGCAGAAACCATGTCCGCACTCTCTACTGAAGACGCTCGTCAGAAACTGCACGCCTTGCCGGACTGGGAGATTCTCTCGGGCGAACTGGTCAGGACCTTCCAATTCAAAGACTTCCGAGCCGCGCTCGGCTTCGTAAACCTGGTCGGGGAACTCGCCGAGGCAGCCGGTCACCATCCGGACATCGACATCCGGTATAACCGCGTCCGCCTGGCGTTAACGACCCACGACGCCGGCGGGTTGACGGCAAAAGACTTCGATCTCGCCACCCTTGCCGAAAAGCTGCTCTGAGAACCCAGGCTACCTGCTAGCGTCCTGTCTCCAAAGTTCATTTCATAAATGCAGCCATTCTTCACACCATCCAGAGGCTGTCATCCTGAACGGAGCGCGTCTGGGGCCCCGCGTTCGCTTTTTGAACGTGGGGTAAGCGGAGTGAAGGATCTGCTGTTGTCCTTACCTCCTCCCTCCGCAAAAACCAAAGAGATAAATATCAAGCTAGCTCCGGCCTCGCGGCCGAAGGTACAAAACGGACGCCGTTCTGTAACAGGGCACGGCTTTAGCCGGGCCGCAAGAGCCCACTTTTTGATGGGGTGGGCTTTACAGGCTGCGGAAAAACTCCTATTGAGCGACTGTTTTGAAAGGGCACGGCTTCAGCCGTGCCGTAAGTGCCATAGAATGAGCGTTGGCTTTAGCCCCTGAGGGACGTTTTTCGTCAATTGCTCACGAAACCCCGACTTTTTCCGCAGCCTGTTTAGCCCCTGGATCGACGCATATTGCGGGGACATAAGACAGCAGGGGCTAAAGCCCCATCGCTCATCTTGCTTGCAATCGGCCCGGCTAAAGTCGTGCCCTGTTACAAAGCAAGGGACTGATCAGCGATTATGCCGGAGCTATCTTGATATTCATCACCAAAGATTAATAGCAACAACTTCAGAGACGGGCCCCAGGTCAGTCAAAACCATTTTCTCCATCGGTATACGGCAGCTTTGAAGCCTGCCGATAATTACCACCCAAAAGCGCACAATCGAAACATGGGTTCCTCTATCCGCATCCTCGACAACCCGCAATCTGATCTCTCCCCGGCACCTGCCGTGGAACAGCAGAAACTCAATCAGGCAGTTTTCCCAGTCCTGGTCCCTCCCCTTACCCCACCCCCCTCCCCGTCAATTGCACCGATTATGGTGCACGGAAAAAATAACTCATTAATAATCAATACGATACCGAAACGCCCCAGTGTATAAATAGTAAACATGGCGTCATTTTTCGCCAATTTTCGGCTGTTTTTTTGCCTGGATTTGCCCTCCAAAGCCACTTTTGGGGCTGCGAGCACTCATTTTTTCGCACCAGAGCAGATTCATTGACGGAGCGGCTTTTGGGTTCCATCGCAACCAGTACGAGCGAGGCGCAAGGCCAGCGTTCGTATCCGCCGTTGGCCAGCGACTGACAACTGTACTCTCCGTTACAATGAAATCAATATGATCCGTTTCTCCACAGCCGGCGAATCTCACGGCGAGGCGCTCATTGCCCTCATCTCCGGGCTGCCCGCGGGCGTTCCCGTCGATCTGGATTTCGTGAACCGCGAGCTATGGCGCAGGCAGCAGGGGTATGGCCGCGGCGGGCGGATGAAGATTGAAACCGACAAGGCCCATGTACTTTCAGGCGTGCGCCACGGCAAGACCATCGGTTCGCCGATTGCCATCGAGATCGTGAACAGCGACTGGAAGAACTGGGAAGAAAAGCTGCCCGTTGCGGCCGGCGACCCGGCAAAGCACAAGGCGGTTGCCTCGCCCCGGCCCGGCCATGCCGATCTCGCCGGTGCGCTCAAATACAACTTCCCCGATGCCCGTTATGTGCTTGAGCGCGCTTCGGCCCGCGAGTCCGCCGGCCGCGTTGCCGCCGGAGCCTTCGCCAAGCTGATGCTGCGGGCGCTGGGCATTGAAGTGGCCAGCCACGTCATTCGAGTCGGCCGCGTTGAGCTGGCCCGCACGGCCGCATGGGAAGAGATCGCCGCGGTTGCCGCCCAGGACGAAATCCTTCTCAGCTGCATCGATCCCGCAACGGAAGCCCGCATGAAAGAAGAGGTCGAGGCAGTCTCCCGCACCGGCGACACCGTTGGCGGCGTCTTTGAGGTCGTCGTCCACGGCGTTCCCGCCGGACTCGGCACCTACGCCAACTGGGACGAGCGCCTCGACGGGCTGCTGGCCTGGTCCGTGATGAGCCTGCAAGCCGTCAAGGCCGTCGAGATCGGCCGCGGTATCACGGCGGCCGAGTCTGTTGGCTCCGAAGTGCACGACCCCATCCACTACGCGGCTGAAGACAACGGCCACCCCACCCGCTTCACCCGCCCCCGCAACAACGCCGGCGGCATCGAGGGCGGCGTCTCCAACGGCGAAGACATTGTCGTGCGCGGCTACCTCAAGCCGATTTCGACGCTGCGCCGTCCGCTGGAATCCGTCCGCTTCGACACGCGCGAGGCAACCAGCGCAAGCTACGAGCGCTCTGATATTTGCGTGGTGCCCGCGGCCGGCGTGGCGGCCGAAGCCATGGTGGCCTTTACCATCGCAACCCTGGCGCAGCAAAAGTTTGGCGGCGACTCGCTGCTGGAAATGAAACGAAACTTCGATAGTTACATCGAACAGATACGGAGCTTTTAGCAATCAACAATGATTCTGACCATTGTGAAATATCCTGACCCGATCCTGTCGCGTCCCGGCGAGCCGATTACTGAATTCGACGCCGAACTGCGCAAACTTGTCGCCGACATGTTCGAAACCACCTACGCTAACCAGGGCATTGGACTGGCGGCGCCCCAGGTGGGCGTCTCCAAGCGCCTGACCGTGATCGACGTGAGCCAGGGCAAGAAACCCGAGGACAAACTCGTCCTCATCAACCCCGAGATCATCTCCAACGAGGGCAAGCTCTACGAGGAAGAGGGCTGCCTCAGCTTCCCCGAAATAACCGAAAAGGTAGTGCGTGCCGCCAAGGTCCGCGTCCGCGCACAGAACGAGCACGCCAAGTGGTTTGAGATGGACGGGGACGACTTGCTCGCCCGCTGTTTTCAGCACGAGATCGACCACGTCGACGGCGTCCTGTTTCTGTTTCGCATGAGCGCGCTCAAGCGCAGCCTCAACCTGCGCAAGATCCGCAAGATGCAAGCAAACGGCGAGTGGTAGAGCCGTGAAACTAATCTTCTGCGGCACGCCGAGCTTCGCTGTTCCAACGCTTCAGGCGCTCCTCGCCGCGGGACACGAAATTCCCCTCGCCGTCTCGCAACCCGACCGCCCCGTCGGACGCACCCAGCAACTCACTGCTCCTCCCGTCAAGCAAGCCGCTCTCGCCGCGGGTATCCCGGTGGTGCAGCCGGAAAAAATCCGCAACAACGCCGAGTTTCGCTCGCAGCTTGAGGCCATCGCTCCAGACGCCATCGTCGTTGTCGCCTACGGCCGCATCGTTCCGCCGTGGATGCTGGCGCTGCCTCGCTTCGGCTGCATCAATTTGCACGGCTCGCTGCTCCCCAAATACCGCGGCGCCGCGCCCATTCAGTGGGCCGTGGCCATGGGCGACGCCTACACCGGCAACACCACAATGCTTCTTGAAGAAGGCCTCGA
This sequence comes from uncultured Occallatibacter sp., assembly GCA_964419175.1. Lineage (GTDB taxonomy): Bacteria > Acidobacteriota > Terriglobia > Terriglobales > Acidobacteriaceae > Telmatobacter. Next base: position 12,306 of record CAYQOQ010000117.1, read on the forward strand.
CACCGGCCCCATCCTGCTGCAGCAGACCGTCGAAATTGCGCCCACTCAAACCGCGGTCGATCTGTTCGATGTGCTCGCACACGCCGGCGCGCCGCTGGTCGTCGAGACTCTCAAGGGGCTCGCCGATGGCACACTCGAGCCGCAGCCGCAACGCCACGAGGGAGCCACATATGCGCCGCTGCTCAACCGCGAAGACGGCCGCATCGATTTCGCCGCGCGCAGCGCAACGGAACTCTTGAATCGCTGGCGCGGATTTCAACCCTGGCCCGGCGCGTTCACAACGCTCGATGGAAAGAAACTCATCGTTCATCGCATGACGGTGACGGACGCCGCGAACCTCTCCGCGCCGGAGCCTGCGCAGCCAGGACAGATTCACGTCGAAAATCATCGTCTCTTCGCGGCATGTGCGGAAGAGACATGGCTTGAGCTGTTCGAGGTTCAACTCGAAGGCAAAAAGCGGCTCGCGGCCGCAGAGTTTCTGCGCGGAACAACCCTCGCGGAAGATGCGCGGCTCGGTTGAAAAAGATGCCGGCAATCTCATCAGCGCGCAAGGCTGCGTTTCAAATTCTCATAGCCGTCGAGCGCGGCCAATCGCATTCCGACGATCTGCTCCGCGGCAAAACCGTCAATGTGCTTTCCACGCCCGATCGCAATCTGGCTACTGCGCTGGTGCTCGGTGTGCTGCGCTGGCAGATTCAGCTCGACCACCAGTTGCACGCGCTGCTGAAACGGCCCAATGCCAAACTCGACCCTGAGATTCTGATCGCGCTTCGCCTCGGCGCATTTCAACTGCTCCATCTGGATAGAATTCCCGCACGTGCCGCGATCGATGAAAGCGTCGAACTGGCCAAACAAGCGGGCCACCGCTTTGCATCGGGGATGGTGAACGCCGTGCTGCGCAAACTTGTTGGAAGCGCAGCTTCGCCCATTCACTTCCCGGAAGAGTCCCCCGCCGAACTGGCGCTGGTGCAGGCTCATCCCGAGTGGTTGGTCAAGCGATGGTCTGATTCCTACGGACTCGAAGCCGCGCGCGCAATCTGCCAACACGGCCAGGCGCAGCCGGCGCTGACCGTGCGCATCGCCGGCCCTGAAATCGAAGTTGAACTCACCCACGCCGGAGTCCGGCTTGCGGCCGGCGAACTGCTGACAGCAGCGCGCACTGTGCTCTCCGGAGACGTCACTGCAACCGAGGCATTTCGCGAAGGGCGCGTTCGTTTGCAAGACGAAGGCTCGCAACTTGTAGCCGAGATCGCCGCTGACGCCAACGAAGACTCGGACCAAAGAACTAAAACCATCCTTGACGCGTGCGCCGCCCCCGGAGGCAAAACGCTGATCCTCGCTGAGCGCAATCCGCAGGCGCAAATCGTAGCTTGCGAGTCGAGCGCGCAGAGGCTCGACCAGTTGCAAACGCGCCTCGCCTCGCACGGCGACCGCATTGAATGCCGAAAGGCCGACGCAACCGCGCTCACGGAAGATGGCCTCTTCGACCTTGCGTTGGCCGATGTGCCCTGCACTGGCACCGGGACGCTGGGCCGTAATCCGGAGATTCGCCACCGCATTCGCCCAGAGGACCTGTCGCGCCAGGCAGCGCGGCAGCGCGCCATTCTCGCCGCTGCGCTGCGGGCCGTTCGCGTGGGCGGGCTTGTGGTCTATTCCACCTGCTCCCTGGAGCCCGATGAAAACGAGCAGGTAGTCGCTGCTGTTTTGGCCGAAAGCGGAAACGCCCGAATCGTCTCGCTTGAGCCCCGCATCGACCTGCTGGTTCAGCAAGGTATCCTGACTTCTTCCGGCGCGGAGAGGCTACGCGACTGCCTCGCGCCCGGCGGTATGCTTCGGCTGCTGCCGGGTCTCTTTCACACGGACGGCTTTTTCATCGCGCTGATTGAGAGAACTGCCTGAAGCACGAAACATGCGCACTTGAAGGAAGCCAAGAATCGTCAGCGAGCTATTCCGCCCCCAACTTCAGCTCCCCATAGTCCCGGCCAAGGATGGCGCACAGAGCCTCCACCACCAGCTCATGATCGCCGCGCTGCGGAAGCCCCGACACCGTCACGCTGCCCACAATGCCTGCCCCTTTCACGGCAATCGGAAACGACCCGCCATGCGAAGCATATTCGTTGATCGGGAGCCCACGGGCTTCGAGCGAGTCGTTCTTTATCTTCATCGTCAGCCCGACCCCATACGAACTGCGGTGGAACCGCGCCACCACGTTGCTCTTGCGCCTGACCCACTCCACATTGTCCGGAGTGGTTCCTTTGAGCGCCGTATAAAACAGCAGCTGCCCGAAGCGCCGCACGTCAATCACGATAGCGAGCCCGCGCTCTACGGCCATCGCCCGCAAGCGATTGCCCAGTTCCCAGGCCATCTGCTCGTCCATGTGCGTTAACTGCAGTTCGCGTTCCTGTAGTGCAACCCGCTCCAGATCTTCGCTCACTCCCATAAGTCCCTCATCTCCCTGAACAAACTCGCTATTTCGCTACAGTCAACCTGACCATCGTACTCTGGTCCACCCGCGTTCCCGCTGCCGGTGCCTGCGCAATCACCGCACCGGGCTTGACGGGCAACACGGGCGGCGCGTTCCCGCTGCCAACAGGCGCCACCGGCACACTGACATAAACAGGCGTCGCGGCTTTAATGCCCACCTTGGTCAATGCACTCTGCGCGCTGATCACAGAGAGACCGGCCAGGTCCGGCATCACGTATCCATCCGGCGCCTCGTCGTCCGCCGCGGCGACGAGCAGGTTGACGCTCGGCTGCGCTATGTCCTGCGCGTGCGCCGGCGGATCCTGCGCAATCACCGTACCCACTGCGGCCTTTGCGTAGGGCAGCCGAACAGGCGCGCCCACCTCAAGCCCTGCGCTGCGCAACTGCAGTTCGGCAGCGCGCTGCTGCAGTCCCACCGTATCTGGAACGTCAACCTTTTGCGGCCCCAGGCTCTCGGCCACGCGAACCTTCCACTCGCGGCGCACCACCGTTCCCGGCCCAGGCGACTGCGAAAGAATATGCCCGGCGGCCACATCGCCCGAGTAGTAGCGATTATCCACGTCCAGGTTCAGCCCCAGCCCGGCGGTCACGCTGCGTGCATCGGCCACCGTCATGCCCTTCAGCG
>CAYQOQ010000118.1:0-15073 GCA_964419175.1 uncultured Occallatibacter sp.
ATCGGCACCCTCACTCCATGCGACCTCTGTCTTTTGGTTAACAGAGTCTTCCGAAATACAGTTATATTATTGATAAATAATGCCTTATATTGCACCCTTCGAGGGTGCTGAATCTTCTCCTATTCTTCACCAACTTGCATGTTGACGCTGCTCTCGCTCGCGAGGGATGCTGAAAACCGTGGCGCAGTCCGTCGATGAGCAGAGCAACCAGGCGCTGGTTGCGGCCAAATCCGTCTTCGCCGGTGGATACCGTACTTGGCGCGGATCGGCGCGCAGGACATTACCATGATGCTTGAAAATCCGGGCATCATCCGTTCCCGCGCAAAAATAGAGGCGACGATTGCGGGTGCTCGGAATTTCCTGGATATGCAGCAGGCCGAAATCGACTTTTCCGACTGGGTTTGGCATTTTGCAGACGGTAAAAGTCACGGTCACCACAGAAATGAACGGTATGGCTCAAGATCTCCGGTGGCGAAATCTGCTTCGCTTTTTCTTCTCTGCGCATTAAAATAAATTATCTCGAGGTTTTGCGTAAACCCCGCATCGAGAAGATCATGCAGGAAACTGAGCCGAAATGTGATGACAAACCATGGACAAGCACGCTGAGCAGTTCGTAGAAACGTTCGTCAATGAACTGGAAGAGGAGAACGTCGCCATCTTCGCGGGCGCAGGATTGTCGGTGGGGGCCGGTTGCGTCGATTGGAAAAAGCTCCTGCGGCCCATCGCACGAGAGCTGGAGTTGGATATCGACCAGGAACATGATCTTATCTCGATCGCGCAATACCACCTCAACGAAAAGCAGAACCGCAGTGGACTGAATCGCGCACTGATCGATCAACTGTCGCCGGGCCATGTACCAACGGATAATCATCGCATCCTTGCCAGGCTTCCCATCAAGGTCTACTGGACCACGAACTACGACAAACTGGTTGAGGACTCACTCAAGGCCGCAGGGAAGATTCCAGATGTCAAATACACCCTCGATCACTTGAAGCTAACGAAGCCGAGGCGCGATGCCATCGTCTACAAAATGCATGGCGATATCGACCATCCTGACGACGCCGTCCTTACCAAGGATGACTACGAGCGCTATCAATCGACGCATGGCCAATATGTGACCGCATTAAGCGGCGATCTAGTGGCCAAGATGTTTCTGTTTTTGGGCTTCAGTTTTACCGATCCCAATCTCGACTACATTCTGAGCCGCGTCCGCATTAGCCTGCACGGCAAGCCGCGTGATCATTACTGTATTTTCAAGAAATGCCAGCGATCCGGTTTTGCCAGCGACGATGCATTCAAATATGCGGAAATCAAGCAGCAACTCGCAATCAATGACCTTAAGCGGTTCGGCGTACAGACCCTGCTGGTCGATGAATATAGCGATGTCACTGCGATTTTGAAGCAGATCGAAAATCGTTACCAACGAAAGACAGTACTCATTTCCGGAAGTGCACATGAGTATGGAAGCTGGGGAACGGACGCAGCCGAAGCTTTTGTCCGCGGTCTCAGCCATGCACTGATTAAGAACGGCAACCGCATCGTCTCAGGTTTTGGCCTCGGTGTAGGCAGTCAGGTGATCACCGGCGTCCTTGAAGAGCTATATCAGCACCAGGGAATGCGCCTCCATGATCAGCTCATCCTGCGACCCTTCCCGCAAGGCGCGGATGCGCAGAAACAATGGGAAGCGTACCGGCAAGAGATGATTGCCCATGCTGGCATTGCCGTCTTCCTCTTCGGCAACAAAGTGCAGGCAGGAAGCGTAGTCGTGGCGAATGGCGTGCGCCGGGAATTCGACATTGCAAGAGCAGACGGACTGTTGCTGATCCCTATCGGCGCAACCGGCTATATGGCGCAGGAATTATGGCAGGAGATCACCGACAATTTCGACACCTTCTACCCCAAACATCCCGAGTTGAAGCCGCTTTTTGAAATCCTGGGTGACGCGTCAGACAGCAAACGCCTCATCGACACAGTGGTTGAAATCATCAACAAGGCAAAGGGTAGGTGACTATGGCGCGCAGAGTGTTTTTCAGTTTTCATTACGACGACATCATGAATGCCAACATCATCCGCAATTCCGGGCAATTCAAGCCAACTTCCGAGACGGGATTCTACGACAAGTCTCTGTGGGAAGAGGCGGAAACCAAGGGAAAAGCAGCGCTGCAAAAACTAATTGATACCGGGCTCAAGAACACCAGCGTGACCTGTTTCCTGATCGGTGAAAAGACACACGAACGTCCGTGGTGCAAGTACGAACTCTCCAAAAGCATCGAAGACGGGAAAGGAATTCTTGGGATACTGCTGCCGAATCAGACCGAGCACGGGCCGAAGTGGATCAGCAATTACGGCAAAGTCTACCAATGGAATCACGAGAGATTTGCGGACTGGGTTGAGCAAGCCGCCAAAGATGCCGGCAGGTAGCTGCTAGAAAGAACGAGATGGCAAAGCGCGTATTCTTCACATTTCACTACCAGGATGTTATCGATTTCAGAGCGAACGTCGTCAGAAACCATTGGATGACGAAACCTGACCGCGAAGAGGCAGGCTTCTACGATGCTTCGATCTGGGAGAATGCCAAGAAGCAAGGCGATATCGCGCTGAAGCGCCTCATCAACGGCGGTTTGGAAAATACCACAAATACCTGCGTCCTGATCGGCTCAAGCACCTATGCGCGTCCCTGGGTGAGATATGAAATCCTCAAAAGCTTCAAGCGGGGCAATCACTTGTTTGGTGTCCATATCAATTCCATAAAGGGCAAGGACGGGTTGACGAAATTATCTGGCCCGAACCCGCTTGAGTATGTGGGCGTCACCTTCTCGGCCGACGGAACGACGGCAACACTATGGGAGAAGACGGCAGACAAGTGGATTGAGTACGACAAGATCGACGGCTCTTCATCCTACCAATTTCAAGTGAGCCAGGAGTATCGCGGAAAAGGATACAACCTCGGCATCTGGTATTCCGTTTATGACTGGAACACCAATGACGGATTCACGAATTTCCCAAGCTGGGTGAAGTAAGCAGAAAGGACTTGGAAATTGCCGTATCTCAGAATTTCAGAAGCCAAGGCAGCAGGCCAGGCAGCACGTTCCCGAGTGAGCAAGAGTGCCTCTCAGATACTCATCGAGGATTCCGACCGCTTTTCCGAAACTGACCGCTACGATGTTTTTCTCTCCCATTCCTACCAAGACGCCGATACTATTTACGGCGTCAAGAAGATCATCGAGTCCCTTGATCTCAGTGTCTATGTGGACTGGATTGACGATGCCGGGCTGGATCGCGGCAAGGTCACTACGAGAACCGCGCAGGTACTCAAACAGAGGATGAAAGTGTCCTCCTGCCTCGTTTATGCGCATTCATCGAACGCGACGCATTCGGTGTGGATGCCGTGGGAACTCGGCTATTTTGACGGCATTAAGACTGGCTATGTGTGGATTCTTCCACTTGTGGCACAGGATGATTCTGAATTCAAAGGCCAGGAATATCTGGGCCTCTATCCTCCCGTTGAGAAGCTCACGACTTTAGCCCAGCGGTTGAATCTTGGCTTCGCGAAGGTAGGCTCAGAGCGAAGTGACATTCCTCTATCGAAAGCCGCCAAAGGCACTGCAATATACTTCACGGGCAAATAGACGGCGTCCATTCGGACGAAAGCGAATCACGGGAGGCGTTCGCTTGCGCGACCGTAGCCGTCAGGATACGAATACGGCTGTAGCATAGGATTATTGGGATTGTGAGGCCTGTGCGTGACCGCAATTTTTAGCCGCAATGATGTTCCCAGCCATCTGTCCAGCGTTCACCAACTGGACTTTTCGGGGGATCTCTTCGCCGAGCGCTTGGCTGGCCCCTGGGTAAGGCTCGGAGCGTGGACGCCCACCTCTCCTGTGGACGAGCGCGGCGTCGAGGATGACATCATGCGGCAGAGCCTAGTGCTTCCTCCTGAGGCTTTTGCGTCCATCTTCGCCAAGCTGGAGTCTGTGGGCAACGTTCTTAGCAGCCTTGGGAAGCCCGGCGGCGTAATCCACTCCGCGCACGGTCAGGAGGAGTACAGCTATGCTGCATTCCATCAGTTTGAGTTCCCGTTCACTTCGGTCGTCGGCGAGCCGCTGGTATTTATCCATGCTGAAGCATCCAACGCCGGACTGTTCATCAATCCTGACCTGTGGATGTTTCTGGGTCTGGAAGAAAGAACGCCTGAATACGGTATCTGGTGGGACCCACGGCGAGGAGTTGATGCCCTCATCCGGCGAGTAGTCCAAGGGAATTTGCAAACCGTCGAAATTCGGGCCGACTATTTACTCAAGTACCTGCAGGCCCGCCAGATGTCATTGCTTATCGGGCACTATCGCCAGCTCCTTCTTTTCAACCCCACCAAGGCCGCGATTGGGGCGTTCGTGACCGGAGAACTCACAATCGGCTCACCGGCGCAGGGCTCCAAGGCGTTCCTTCAGAATTGGGGCCTACGGCGGGGCGATGGAGACGGCCGCGAATATCTTCAACGCCGGTTACATTTGTGGTTCGAAATCAAACCGCCCGCAATCGACATTGAAAACCCGTGGGATGAAGTACCCAAGTTTGATTCATATGCATTCACGCTGCCAACGGGTGCAGGGCCAGTCGCCCCGGCCCGCTGGAAGCGCCTGCGAGATACCGGGGAGCGCGAATTCGATGGTGTTAGCTGCGACTTCATGGATCGCATTTACTTTCGCCAGGAGGTTTTGTCGAAATACGAGGTTGCTTCCGGATTCGACGTGAAGGACGACGGTTCGGTGTCCAATAGCGGCTATTGGGGTCTTACCCGCAGCACGTCACGGATTGGTAATGAGTTGCTCGCTACCGCAATAGGCGACTTTGCTGAAGGAGTGCCTTTTGAAGAGTGGCCACACTGGAAGCAGTACGCGGTCGAGCCGCCGAGCGCCGACACTGCGAACGCATTCTGGCAGGAAGTGCCAATCCCGGAAGCAGTGAATTTCCTTGTTCGCGCACTCAATAGGCTAAACACCGCCTTCGCCGAGATGGCTGATTTTCTCGGCGCAACGATTAGTGAGCCGCTGTGGCACGGCTCTCTCGACAGCCTTGCGGGGTGTCAACTGAAATGGGTTTATCCCGCTACAGCCGGTGACGACGAGTTTATAAAGAGAGCGACGCTCGCATCAACTCTATTCCTGGATGGCCTGCAATCCGCGTCATTGCGTAAGTTGCTCAATGCCGTCGGCAAGAAGCTGCACGAGAGCTTCGACAAGTCACCCACAACTCTCGGCTCTCGCAAGCTGCTACAGCGTGCAACCCTTATCGCTCTATTGGTCGAGGCCATCCAGCCCAAGACAACTAGGCTCCCCATGCTGGTGAAACAAGCGGAGGGCAAAGGCAAGAGCCCCATCGAAGCTGACTTGCAAGCGGAACTGACAAGGTTACATAAGCGGGTCCAGGATGAGTTTGCGCCACTTGCCTTCCTATATGACCTGCGCATCCACGGTGGTCTGGCGCATCCGCCAAATAAACAGGAAGCTGCATCAGCGGCGGCGAAACTTGGGCTTCCCAAGGGGAACTGGCACCGCACCGATTACCTGCGCCTTCTGAAACTAATTACTGACAGTTTCGACCGGATTAGCGAGCATCTTCAGGCGGCATCACAGGTGATGGATTGAAACAATGACGACACACCTTGATCGCAAGATGATCCCAGCGGAGACACGATGAAGAAGGGACTACTGTTGGGGGCTGGCTTTTCTTACGACCTGGGAATGCCGCTTTCCTATGAGTTAACTGACGTATTTCTTGGCATATACAACGATACGAATGTCAAAAGACTGGCGGCAGCTATGTCCGTCCAGCAGCCCTACGGAAAAGACAGGCCCATAAACAAGAACGCAATCACCAACGGTTGGGATCTTCTACTCGACTATAAAAGGAACAACGGGAAGAACTATGAAGCTTTTCTTGCGGGTCTACAGAGTCTAAAGGGCATATCCACTCCTACCCAGTCAGACCGGGATTCATGCAACTATTTATTCGTCTATTTCTACGACATCATTCACCACATCCTCTGCCTCTACCAAGAAGCATCCTACGCAATTATTTATGAAACGAATAAACAATGGTTCAGCAAGCTAGAGAACCTTTTGTCTGACCAAGAAACGTGGATTTTCTCACTCAATCACGATCTGTATTGCGAGTATCTGGCCCTGGACTTCAATATTCCGATCACTTACGGAGACGACGAGACCTTAACTTTCCCAATCAGCAACCTAAACATGAGTCAACGCATTACGTTCGGCTGCACCCAGCGCGCGAAAATGTCAGTTGATGGCGGCGGCTATTTCAAAAGCACGAAGGGGATTAATCTGGTCAAGATTCACGGTGGAATAAGTGAACTTGAATATAGGGACAGTTCCCTCCTCTGCAATTTGAAACTAGATAAACCCTCTTCCCGTGAGCTGGCTCTCGAGTTTCGTCTGTCCAATGAGATGGCCTACTACCACGGGAGAAATAAAATTCCGGGAGGGAAGGACAGAACCATAACCAACCTGGCCGGTGAACTGGACATAATATCGCAGTCGATGCTGACAGGCGGCAGAAAATACAGCCGGACATCAAAGATCAAGGAGGGCGAAGAGAAACTCCAGATATTTGACGATGTCCTGAGGCGTTTAGGTCAACTCACGATAATCGGCTACGGCTTCGGGGACGACCATATCAACTTCAGAATTTCAAACGCCCTCTTGGTGAATGGAAATCTCAAAGTTGTGATCGTAGACCCTTTCTGTACAGAGACGCCGGACTGCATCAAGCAGTTCGACTACGATTTGCGCATTAGAAGAGCAGCATGTGGCGCTGCTCACTGGATGGACTACTGTGTGAGCGGCAAATGGAATGTCGAGCAGATGAACGGGCTGAAGGAAAATTGCAAACTCAGAACCGAGGTGCGAGAGAGGGTGCAGCACCAATTAGGTGGATAGGGGGTTCTGACCAGATTGGCGCAAAAATATCCTTTAAGGAAAGCGCCTGGGTCATTTAGAAAAAAGGATCTCGTGGCGGTCTGACGTTCCAATTGAGCCGTGCCGGGCGAATCTGACTCTGCGGTCGTTTCATGTAGGCGAATTGCGAAATCGCCCGGTTGAGCGTTATTTTCTTGCCCGATATGTACTTCATCTCGGCATTGGAAAAGGCGTCGTCCCCACGGTGGACGCCGCTGTAATAGAAGCTGGCAAAGTCCTCCAGCCCGTCCTGCTGCCAATGAAACCCATCGCTACACAGCGCCAATACGAAGAGCGTAGCTACGCACACCTAACCCGGTCCGAGCGCGCCACCCGCGTCCCGACCCGCTTCCTGCCGGACAGTTGTCCGGCCCCGAGGTTCACATGGCAACATCACTTCTTTTGGACTCGCGTGGCCAGGCGGTTACCGTGCCGGACCCCACTACTGCTCCGGCACCGACCGCCACCCCGGCCACCGACGAGAGAAAGCGCATCATCGCCCGACTCGGCGAACCATTCCCCTTCACGGACATTTGCTGGCGCGTGGTCGAGCGCACCAAGGACAAGAAGAGGGGACTCGTCACTCCCTACGTCAAGGTCGGTGTCCTTATTGACCGGCTGAACTCTGTGCTGGGCGAAGGTTGCTGGAGCCGCACCTACCAACACCGCACCATCGACAACATCCCGGTCACGGAGAACAACAAGACCGTTATCAAAGGCAAAGTAGCGCTCATCTGCGACATTGATGTGCCGGGAGTGGGAAGAAACTCAGGCACGGGCGAGGCTTGGTCCGACGACCCCAACGCCTTTACCTCCGCTGACACGCAAGCGTTCAAACGAGCCGCTGAGTGCTTTGGGATCGGCCTGTACCTCAGGCTTGTCGAGAAATTCTGGTGGGACATCGACTCGTACGGGAAGCCCGTAAAGATGGATAAGTTCGCCCCTCCTGCCGCCGAGAGGCTGGCTGCCGCGCTCCGGCGCACCGGTACTACGAGCCTCGTAGAGCGGGCGTCGCTTGCAACCCGGGGAAACCATAACAGCTCTCCGGCTACCGGCAACGCTTCGCGGTCGCAGACTCCCGCGCAGAGCACGACTTCCCGCACTACGGCTCAGACTTCACTGCGCGATGAGCTGCTGGCAAAGAAAGCTGAGTACATCGCGTCTCTGGGTGAGTCACTCTATACAGATGCCACGGCCAAGGCCAGGAGCGCAATCGTCCCTGGCGCCACACCCGTCGACACCGCCAACCAGATCGTCCATTCGCTCAACGAGGTGTGCGCGCTGTTAACCAATACCCGGCAGCTCGCCGCCGAAGTGTCTCCCCTGGTCGTCGACCAGATTCTAGATACTTACAATGTCCAGACCTTCGCCACCGTCCCTTCTCTGGAGACACTGAACAACGTCCGGCTCGCCCTGGAGACAGCCAGGGATGCCCAGCCTTAATCACAGACCATGCGCGGGGGCCAAGTAGCTCCCGCGCTCGCGTGACCACCTCCGGCCCGGCTGCATTGCACGGTGATCCAGCGCGTACGTTCCCGACGCTTATCCCCACCCTCCCCGCACGAAAGGTGCCTGAGCAATGTTCAAAGCTTTCAGAATCCGTCCTGTCGTTGAATCGATGGACGAGAATGGCGAAGTAACCTGTGAGGCATTCGCCACCCTCGCCGCTGTCGAACGCGATTCCGCACAGTTTGAGGCCCGCCGCTCGGTCAGTGGGCGCGAGGGCAAGACAATCATTTGGACCCTCTACGGCGTCAACCCAGAAGAAAGCGGCGTCCGAACCGAGTACGCCATCGCCGACCGCGATACCGAAGAGTTCGCCCGCGAGCTGTTGACCAGCCTCATCGGACCGTTTACGACCGGCGAGGCCGGGTATTCCACTCCTGCCACCCTGCCGGCCGGCGCCGCCGCACTCCTCACCTCTGCCCTCGGTCACATCCAGACTTACAAAGACACCGAAGAGGTTGACTGCATAGCCCTTGCGGAAGACTCTATCGCGGCTGCGCTCAACACTCTCATGCAGTCCCGTCCGGCCCAGGCCGACAGCGCCGTGGCCGGCACGCCGGGCGCCGAGGCCGCGCCCGCAGACCCGAAGCCACACAAGGTCCGCATGAAATGGGGTTCCGGCATGGGAGGCGACGAGAAGCCGGTGAGCGATTACGAGTTTGCCTCCGTCGAAGAGTTGAATGCCTTTCTGTACGGCTGCGACGAAGCCAACGGCTGGCTTGACATGGAGCAGATCGACCCGGATCCGAATGGTTCGTTCCCTGTGCCAGACGCCGACGAAGACGACAAATAAGCCGGTTCGTCCAAGCAAGCAGACATCTGGGATCATCCCCGTGCCCAGCCGAATTCACACACACATTCCCGACGCCTGCCGCAGATGGCGAGCGGTGCCGACGGCACGTCGAGAGGCGGTAGCCTCTCCCGAACATGAAAATGGGTCCGGCAGGTACGCCAGCAACATCGCAAAATAGCCCGAGTTAATCTTGCGTAACGACGGCTTGCCAATGACAATGGCTGGTGCCCACACCCTTGTGAGGGCTGAGACCATAGCAAAGGCGTTCGCCCTGCCGGCGCCCGACCTTTTGGCGAGGTCTGCACTGGTTTCCGCGTCATCCTGGAGGCTGTTGCCGCCGCCTCTACGACTTCCACCATTACCCAACGAGGTTCTCCCTATGGCATCGCCTGCTGTCATTACACTGCCCACCCCCGCACCGGCTCCCGCGCGCGCCCAATTCCTGGTCAACAGGAAGGAGTTCATGCAGGAACTCGCGCTCGCCCAATCTGTACGTGAGCCAAAGACCACGATCCAGGTCCTGTCCTGTCTGATGCTCCGCGCTGATGTGTCCGGCTACCTGTCCATCGTAGGCACCGATTTGGACCACGCCCTCTTCACAACCTGCTCTGCGCGCGTTGTAAGCGGCGGAGCACTACTCCTGCCGGCCCGCAAGCTGTTCGACTATGTGCGCCTCCTCGAGGGGGAAGATGTTGCCTTCACGCTGCTCGACAACAACTGGGTCCAGATTCGCTGCGGCCGGTCGAAGACAAAGATGGTCGGCATGAGTTCGACAAATTTCCCGGCTGTACCTGAGTTTCCCGAGAAGCCCGCCGTCCGGCTGCCGGTGCATCTTTTCCGCTCCCTGCTTGAGCGTGTTGCTTTCGCCATTTCCACCCAGGAAAGCCGCTACACACTCTCTGCCGCACTGGTGCAACTGGCGTCCGACTCGATCACCTTGGTCGCTACCGACGGCCACCGGCTCGCGTTCGCCAAGGCGTTGGAATGTCTCGATACCGTCACGACGCCCACGGAATACTTGCTCTCGCTCAAGGGTGTTCAGCAACTCACTGCCCTGCTTGCCAACACTCAGGAAGAGTTTGTCGACTTCGCAGCGAACGACACCACGTTGTTTTTCCGGGTCGGCCCGCGTATTTACTCCGTGCGGAAGATGCCTGGCAAGTTTCCGAACTACCAGGCGGTCATGCCCACTCGCAACGACCGCATCGTGATCCTATCGGTCAAGGACCTTGTCGAAACTCTGAAGCGCGTCGCGCAGTTCGCGGACGACCGCAGTTCGCTCATCCGCTTCTCTCTGGGCGCCAACCAACTTCTCATCTCGTCGTCTTCGACCGAATCCGGCGAATCGGAGGAAATTTTGGCCACTCCGTATGAGCGTGAACCGATCGCCATGGGACTCAACGCCTCGTACGTGCTGAACGCTCTCACAGTGATGGCGGCAGCAGAAGTTCGACTGGAACTTCTCAACGCGACTACCGCCGTCCAGTTGCGCCCGCACACGGATGACGCCTCGCTCGATTACCGAGTGCTCGTCATGCCTGCCAGGGCGTAAGTCCCAGTTCCACCCATGCGGCGCGAATCCCTCGCGCCACATGACATTTTTTCCACATCCGAGCTGCATTATTTTCGCGCGTAGACTTGCGTTCCTGGACTCTTCACGGCAACCTGTCACCAGGGACGACTTCTTCGCTGCTGAGGGACGCGGAAAATCTACTTTCCCATTCCGAGGCCTGCTTTGTCGACCGTTCCCAAATGCTGTACGTTTTCCCTTTCAATGACAGTGCCGTGTCAAGAGAAACTGCTCCAGACACCGCACCCCGCCCGTTACCCTGCCTCCACAGCGCGGCGTCTTCACAAACTGTTCAAGACGCCGCGTCCCACCCCCCACTCCACTTCAATCGATGGATTCCTATTGTTGAGTTGTCTCGACGTTGTGAAGTCGCGGGGAGGCGCCGGATGCAAATCGAGCAGTTGACCAATGACCTTCACTACGCGGTTGCCCTCATGGAGGCATTCCATTTGACCTCCTCCCCGCAGTACGCCCAGCTCAAGGACCTTGCGGGCGACCTGGAGTACTGCGAACTCGTGCGGCACTCGCCCGACGCGGACCGTTACGCGCTCGCCCTTCTTGACCGCCTCGCGGCCATCCTCCGCGAGTTCTCCGGCAGTGCTACGTTCCGCATTCCCGAAGGCCAGTTGCTTTGCATCGAGGAAGACATCGCCGCCCTGTCGGAGCACATGAGACAATTTGCACCCATCGTGCGTCCTGCCAACTGACGGCCGCGGCCGGCTGTAGTCTTGCTTTCCTTTCTGCCACATCTCAAATCCGGAGATTCCTCTATGTCTGCAGAAGACTTGCGCACCTGGTTTCTCGCCCGCACTGGACCCGCATGCGCTTATCAGGTGGAGGACCAATACCAGCTCTTCTCGACTCGCCACACGGCCATGGTCAAACTCGTCGATACTTCCGACAAGCTCCAACCAGCCATCCTTGTCAGGAAAGCGGTGTTCGAGCGGTTTCGTAACATGCTCCCCGCTGTCCAGCGGGCCCAGTTGCCCCTGAAGAAACGGGCCACTACACACGACGCGGCTGCTACCCCGGCGGCGACGTCAGCGCGTTAACCCTCTTTTTCCCGTCTTGAATATCCGGCGACATGCAGTCACGCAGCCCGTCTACGTGCAGCGCCCTTTTGCCTTCCGCTATCCTGCCATCCACGTAAGGTGGTACGTCCACACCAGACCCACGGCCCCTCTCCATCGGAGTCGACCATGTCGAAATCGTTCTGCAAAACTCAGCTCCTCGGATTTACTGGAGCTGACCCCATCCTCTCCACCCTCTCCAACGGGACTGCCATTGCCTCGATCAACATTGCCACTTCCGTGGACATATTCGACCCTACCGTTTCGCGGTACATTGAGCGAACCATCTGGCATCGCGTGGTTGCCTTTGGTCCCCAGGCCGAGGATATCCGCAACAACGTTACCAAGGGATGTCGCGTTTATATCGAAGGGGTGTTGTATCCCGAGGTATATCAGGACCGCGACAGCGGCAAGACCATCTCCCGTACCCGGGTGGTCGCATCCAGCGTCATCCTTCTCCAGGCCCCGCAAAGGCCCGCGCAAGTTGCGCCGCATGCTTCTATGACGCAGCCACCCAGCTTGCCGCAAACTGATGCAGGTCAGGGCCTGGATTCCGAGTGGGATAGCCTTCCCTTATAGTTGGGTTCTCTCTTCTTCAACGGCGTTCCGGTCCTTAGTACGCCGGCTGCTGGAGTCAGAGAAATGCACCATCGTAAGTATGCCCAGCCCAAAAGCGATCCCTGGCATGACCAGCAGGAACGTAAGAACGTCCTTGCCAATATTGATTGTCGTTCCCACTTTCTCCTCCATGCCGCAGACTCCCGCAGCGCCTTGAGCGTACCGTGAATGGTCAATCTGGGGGAACGTCTAGAATGAGGTTTTTTGAGGCTATTTTGCCGGGTCCGCTCCCGCATTCGATTCGACAGTCATCTACGATTCGGCGTTTTCTTTCGCCACAAGCGCCGGATCGCAGGCTACCCATCCTGTCCGGGTGTTTTCCCCCGATGCCTGGCCGCCCCTGATTGCCACCGATTTGGTGGAACATTTTCAAACGCATCGCAGAGGATTTGGCATGCACGCCCTTGCCGTAACCATTGCTTCCCCGCCCTACCATTCCGCAAAAGCCGGACACTGCCAAATCAGACATAACTTTGCCTAATAAATGGCAAGATTATGCTCTATTTTTTACCCCGCCTGTCCGGTTGAAAAGGAGCACAAAAAGTGAGAACAGCAGGCAGACTGCGCTTGGGATATTTTCCTCTTCCCGGCCCAGAAGGGCCGCGCATTCGCGCGCGGCTTACTTTTCCCCAGCAAGCTAGCGTACTCGACCCGTGCGCCGGAACCGGTGCCGCACTACTGGCCGTGACGGCGAACGCCCCCGTCGCCCGCTACGCTATCGAGCTTGACAGCGACCGCGCTGAGGCATGTGCCGCGGCCGGGATCACCACCATCCATGGCAATACCATCGAGGTTGCCGGCAAGGTCCAGCAGGTGTCCCTGCTCTACCTCAATCCGCCCTATGACTTCGAGACAGGCACCTCGGACAACAAACGCCTGGAGCAGGTGTTTCTCCAACACTGCTACCGGTGGCTTGTCCCCGGCGGCATCCTTGTCTTTGTCATACCGGAGAAGGCCCTCGCTTACTGCTCGCGCACATTGGCTGGCAGATTTGCCGACATCCGCGTATACCATTTGACCCACCCGGATTCGGTCAAGTACGACCAGGTGGTTCTGTTTGGCGTGCGCAAGGACCAGACCGACAGGGCCGCCGAGCGTACCCAGACTTTCCTCAATGGCCTGTCCTGGGGGCGCCTCGGCATCGACCCGCTGCCGGACCCCGGCGACGGCGTCTGGTCATACATCGTGCCAGGCTCTGGACCTGCTACTTTTACCCACCAGGGCATTGACTTCGATCTCCTCGAGGATCTCTTGCCCCAATCCAACGCATGGCAACAGACCAAGCACGCGCTCCTGCCGGAAGCCGCATTTACCGGCGGCCGACCTCTGACCCCGCTGCATGGCGGTCATGTTGGCCTCCTCTGCACTTCCGGCCTCATGAATGGCGTCTTCGGTGAAAACGAAGACCGGCATATTGCTCGCTGGCGCACCTTAAAGGTCACCACAGCGATCGAGGAGCCACCAGACGAGGACGGCGCAGTTGTTACACGCTTGATCCAACGATTTGCGAATGACCTCGCACTCGTTTATGAGGACGGTCGTGTACTGACCCTGCAGGCCGAAGCCCCCAAGGACGGCGAGCCCGAACAGCCGGCACTCCCCTTAGATTGCGTCACGCAACCTGCCGAAGACGATTCCATCGGCGATGGCCAGTTCGGTGATGACCTGCCCGGGGGAGATACCGTGTCCTGCGAGAAGCTCACAGGCCACTTGTTTCCGCTCGGCCGTACGGTGATGACCCCCGGCATCCGTGAGCTGATTTGCCAGGGGCTTAACATCACACCCCTGCTCGAGCGGCACGCCGACGGCGACTGGGGGGACCTGTCGAAAAGCGATATCGCCTCGAACAACAATGCTCTTGAGTTCGGCGGCGACAGGCTCCTCAGCTCCTACGATACCGACATGAGCCCCGATGGCAAGGTCTGGATACTCACCGATGCTGACCGTTCTGTCACAACCGTGCTGCTGCCCTCGGAAGACTAGCTTCCGGGGTAGCAGCCTCCACCCTTCCCGGCCCCCGCGCCACCCCCATTACCCACATGAAAAACGCACACCTGCGCTTCCTGCCAATCACCTTCCACCAGCAGCGGCGCGATTCTTCCACGCGCATCACTGCCTACTGCGACCGCTTTGCGGCGGATGAGGATAAGACACACCTGCTTTCCCTCACCGCTAACGACTCGGTCATGGCCGCCTTCACCGCAGCTATAGCCGAACAACTGAGCTTCGATATCTGTCTCCCTGGGCAGGCCGAGCAATCGATCTCCCTCGGCGAAAACGCTCATACCTGGAAGACCTCTATCCCCATGCCTGGACGCAAACAGCCGCTGCGCCATGTCATTGTTCTCTCCGAGGAGCTGCGTTTCAACAATAGCGAGACCGGCGTCTTCATCCTGAACGGCAGGACCGACTTTGCCTGGGCGGTGCTGGCAAGCAAACTGGGACTGCCCGCCTGCCCTGCCTGGGGCAACTACATGATGGCGCGGATTGAAGAGGAAAAGCGCATCGACGACCTCACCGGCTACAACTGCAACCCGGTGCG
>CAYQOQ010000119.1:0-2493 GCA_964419175.1 uncultured Occallatibacter sp.
CCATCCAAATACTTGCACCCCGCCTCCGCAGTCTTTCTGACCCCCGACCCCTGACCCCTGATCCCTCTCCCCCACCCCCTCCCCCCCTTTTTCCTTTGAAACTGTGAGATTTCCAGCAATCAGCAGAAAATAAACCACTTACGCCCACAAGTACCGTTACCATTTAGATACGTGCCAGCATCCCGCTCAAAGCGGTTAATCAACACAAACAAAATGACTTACAAGTAAACAAAGCCCTTGCGACAACTGCGGATTATTGAAGATTTATGCCCAAAAATTGAGCCTCGCCGCCCCAAAACCGCCCGCCAGCCGCAAAAAATGCGGAACGGTCAACAGACCATGCCGCAAGGATGAAAGACGATTCTGATATGAACTCTTCGGTAAGGACGCCACTCGGCCAGGTATGTTATTGCCGCCAACATCGATGGAACAAGCGCAACTTCATTCCAGAGACAGCGAACATCGGTGGGTCAACACAACAAAAGCGCCCGCTCGCCGTAGATTGGCTAACTGGCCACAACTTTCTTCGCAACAGCTTCTTCGCCTGCATCCTCCTGAATGATCTTGTTATGGAGGCAATAGAGAGCGAGTTCGAGGCGGTCTGAGACGCCGAGCTTGTCATAGATCTTGCGCAGGTAGTTCTTGATCACCTGCTCGGTAGTTCCAAGCTGAAAGGCAATCTCCTTGTTGCGCTTGCCCTGCGTGATGCAGGTAATGATCGCCATCTCCTTGGGCGAAAGACGAGGCTGGCTGCGCGGGCTTACCAGCGCGGCCGCCTGGGAACGATACGCCTCAATCACCCAATTGACCGATTGATTGTCGATCCAGGTTTCGCCCGCATTGATCCTGCGCACGCACCGGACCAGCAGGTCAGGCGAGATGGAGCGCGAGATGATTCCGCGCACTCCGCGGCGATAGAGCTCGACGGTGTGGTTCTCGTCGGCTGCAACTGCCTGCACAATCAACTTGACGTCCGGAGCAATGCGCAACAGCGCAGGGATAACATTGGCCGTACCGGCCAGCATGCTCCCTTCCAGAAGAACTATATCGGTGGGGTAGCGCTCGATCGCGGCACGCAGATTCTCCAGAGTATCGGCCTGGGCCACGACCCGCAGATCGTCTTCCAACGCAAAGACCTTGCGAATGCCTACCCGATAAATCGCCTGCGAATCCGCTAGAATGATGCGGATTGCGCCGGGCTTGGCCGGCGCGTCAACAGTCTCGCCCTCAGGGGCATCATCCTCGAAGTCCATAGTTGGCTGCCACTAGAACCTAGGTACTCTCATTGCTCCGCAAATTGGTAATCATCAATAGTGGATGCAGCGAGGTACTGATGGTGGCTTAGAGAGCAGCGTACCACACGTCCCGTGCAATGAACCAGCACATCGTGCGACGCGCCCAGCACTCCGCCCGGCATACGCAGGGAAAAACGGATTGCCAGTCCCACCTTCAACTCCCGATCCAGCGCAAACAGAACCCCGCTGGCGGAAACATTGCGGGTCTGCGCACTGAACTCGGAAGTGCCTGTCGACAGAACCACCGGAAGCACCAAGGGAAACCGCACCGCGCAACGCACCTCCTGGCGCGTGCCGGACGGAAGAGAAACACTTGACTGCATCGGTAAATCCGAGCTCATTTCCTTCATGGGTACCACCCGGACCATTCAAACGGCCCCATGTGCTACTGTAGCCAACTTTCCCTTTTTGACCTACGGCACGAAAGTTTTCTGAGAAGTAACTAAATTGCAACATTGCGCCCTTGGCATTGCCTTCTGGCTATCAAGCCGGACTCGCAATACCTGGAAAGCGAAGAAGCATCGCCATTTATATCAATCGCTTACGTTGGACTACAGTAACGATTGCCGCAGGCACAACGAATTGCTCGCCGAGACTTTGGCGTTCGGGTCTTTAGAGCCTCCTTACTCCGGAGGCACCTGCGACAGGCTCCCAATGTTGAGATCTCTCAAACAGAGTGAATACGAGAGCCAGGAAATGACCCGTTTGGGGGAGAAGTTAGTGCTTAAGTGGCAGATCAGAACCCGATCCCCTTTCCATTCAACCTTTTGTTGCAGCCATTTGAGTTCAAAGTCAGCCGAGTCTAGAGCGAACATATAGCGTATACGCGCGCCTCAATGGCAAATTTAAAGCGAATAAATCGCTATCAAGGCGACTCAAAAGAACTTTCGAACGGGAAATTAGCACACCCTAATAAAAAAAATCCGCAATGACACTTTTGTGGTAGCACGAATGATCCTTTTGGGTTACCCTTTCCTTGCAGAGTTTTTCTCAAGCAAGGAGTGTACGTTCATGATGTTGAGATCCTTGAATATCCGCAGTTTGGTTCTAGGTGCTGCAATGGCTGCAGTTGCTACATATATGGTTGCAAGCCCGCTCTCGGTTCCGCCGGTCCCGCAGACGAATCCCAGCGTGATCGCATCCGCAAGCCCGCTCTCGGTTCCGCCGGTCCCGCAGACGAATCCCAGCGTGATCGCAT
>CAYQOQ010000119.1:2593-15063 GCA_964419175.1 uncultured Occallatibacter sp.
CCGCAAGCCCGCTCTCGGTTCCGCCGGTCCCGCAGACGAATCCCAGCGTGACTGCCTGAATACCTTTCGTCTGATTTAACCGCTCAGCTTGGAAATCCCATCCAGTTCCCCTGCTAGACTTTGTGGTGTAGGAATGAGTGCCTTTGAGTCAATAGGGGGCTGGGTTGGACTGGGAATCCATTATATTAATGTGCGGAATGGCCGCAGAGATAGCACTCATTCTGCTGCTGATTCGGGGGCTTGTATTTAAAACCTTCCCGGCCTTTTTCATTTATCTCTGTTGGAGCTTATTTAGCGACACTCTCTTCTATTACGTTCGAGTCCACTACTCATTAGTGATATTTTACAAAGTTAGTTACATTCAGTTAGCTGTAGACTCCGCGATGATCTTCGCATTGCTGGTTGAGGTGGCCTGGAGCGTGTTGCGCCCCATCCGCAACTCCCTTCCCAAGTACTCATGGATCGGGATAGCAGTGCTGATCGCGCTGGGCAGCCTCATTCTTTGGCCCATATCAGGCCTCGTCGCACCCGGTGACCTTTCCCCTGCGGGAATGAGCTTCTTCAGGATGGAACAAACCCCGGCCGTTGTTCGCGCTGTCTTCTTTCTGGTCCTGGCCGCATTCAGCCAAGTACTATCGATTGGCTGGCGGGACCGCGAACTTCAGATTGCGACTGGGCTCGGTTTCTATTCCATCGTCTCTCTGACCATCACCGTTCTTCATACTCACCAGGCGGCTAGGACACAGTACCAACAGTTCCACTGGCTGGATGTGTTCGGAGCGTTCAGTTATCTCGCTGCCCTGGCCTATTGGGTCTACTGTTTCGCCCGTCAGCCGGCGGAACGGCGCGAATTCACGCCTCAAATGCACAATATGCTTCTGGCCGTGGCTGGCGCCGCTCGCTCTACACGTGTCGCGTTGACAGATTCCTCTTCCGGCAAGGCTGGGAAGCGCCGGGATTGACCGGGCGCTCTTTCCGCAGGTATCCCATAGCCCAATAACCGAACGGAGACTTGTTGTGGCACTGGACAACATAGACCTCACGCTGTGGCTAGCCGGTATCCTCATGGAGGCGTCTCTCCTTGTGCTGGTGGTTTGGAAGCGCATCTATCGGAGTTTGCCGGTCTTTGCCTGTTTTCTCGTCTGGTGCTTGCTAAGTGACATCGGCATGGCTGTTGCGGTCCGGTTCCCCAACGCCTATCTGAGCGCTACGCTGGTCAACATCACCGTGGACGCGCTGCTACAGCTCGGCATTCTGGCGGAGTTGGGCCGGGTGGTGATGCGCCACAACCGCGTTACCCCACCCAGCAGGGTAGTCGTTATTTTGCTTACGGTATTGGCTTTCGTTCTGGCCGGGTCCCTGAACAAATGGACCATCCCAACCCAGTTCCCGATCCTTGACATGCTCTATCTGGTGCTCATGCAACTGTTGGCGGTTCTGCGGGTGGTCTTCCTTCTCACGCTGGTGTGGTGGAGCAGCCTACAGGGGCTAAGGTGGCCCACTCGCGAACTCAGGATCGTCACCGGTCTGGGCTTTTACATCATTGCTACGCTCTCGGTCGCCATCCTTCACAGCCACAACATGGGTGGAATGGAATACCACTGGCTCGATCAGTTACTCGTTGGGGCGTACCTATGGACACTTTCATATTGGATACTTGCCTCTACAACTAAAGTCGTAGAACAGCAATAATTCCCACCTTTCCACAGCCAATATCTGCTACTAGTAGTTACGTACACGAAAGTCCCGCCCGGAAGTTGTGACCGGCTTATTGGTCTCCGAATCCTGGACTGAGGAACCTGAATGATTTTGCCTTTGGTTCAAATTGCGGCAATTGCGGCCATAGCGCTCTACCTTTTCCATTGGCGAAAGGGAGTGCGGCAGCGCAATGCACAAACCTGGGAATCCCTGCTTGCCAGGCTGCGCCCCGACTGGAGCGCGCGTGAACTGAGCGATCATTTCCTATGGAAAGAAGGCCTCAGCACAACGCCCGAGGACGCCTGGAAGCGCATGGAAGGTCCGAAGGGCCTGTGGGCGATCTACCAGAACGCGCAGGTGATGCAGGAGATGGCGGACTATGCGTCCAGACACTGCGAAGGCGTGGACCGGCTACTGGTGGAGACCCTGCACAGCGACGCGATGCAGATTCGAGTTTGCGTCCTGACGGCATTGATTCAATATGCTTTTACCCAAGCCAGCGAAGGCGTAAGAGTTAACGCCTTCAGAGCCGCATCAATGTATACGGGCATGGCCGCGAGGATGACTCAGTTGCTTCAGGAACATGCTGCCGTCCTGGTCCCAGACTTTGTGGCGGCAATGTAAATCCGCTTTTCGATTCAAGAACAGAAACCCCGGCCATGGCCGGGGTTTTTCTTTGCGCCTGCCCACGCCAACTTCAAACCGGGTTGGACGCGAGAAAAGCCTTGATTCTTGCATGCTCTTCGTCGCCGAGCCTGAAGTGGAGGGCTGCGGATAATTCCTCCACCTGTGCCGCGCTTCGTCCACCCACGATTGCTGCCGTGATGCCCGGATGGTGCAGCGTCCACGCCACAGCAACCACACCAGGACTCACGCCATAGCTGTTGCCTATTTCTCGAAGCAGTTCTACAAGGCGGAGATTGCGGCTGAGGCGCGGTTCTTTGAACTCGACGCCTTTGCGGCGCCAGTCGTCTGCCGGCATGGCAGCAATGCGCTCGGCGGTCATTTTCCCGGTCAACAAGCCGGAGACCATAGGCGAGTAGTTAATCGCGCCGATGCCGTTCTCCTGGAGGAACGGAAGAATCTCCGCCTCGACGGCGGGGCGAAGCATGGAGTAGGGCGGCTGCAGGCTGGTGATGGGAGCGATCTTCTGCACGCGCTTCATCTGCTCGACGTTGAAGTTGGAGACACCGATCCAGCGGACTTTGCCCTGTTCGCGGAAGCGGGCCAGAGTCCCCCATGCCTCTTCGATCTCGGGCTCGGGGTCGGGCCAGTGAATCTGGTAGAGGTCGATCGTGTCGACGCCGAGCCGGCGCAACGAGGCCTCCAATTCCTCGGTCACCGAGGCGGACTTGAGCGAGCGGTAGGGGGAACGATCCGCGCCCCAGCGTATGCCGCACTTGGTAAAGACATACGGCCTGCGGGATGCCGACTTCAAAGCGCGCGCAACTACTTCTTCCGAGTGGCCCAGGCCGTAGACCGCTGCGGTATCGATCCAATTGATTCCCAGATCGAGAGCCCGATGGATTGCGGTAATCGACTCCTTGTCATCTTGCGGGCCCCAGGAGTAAGCCCAGTCGGCGCCGCCAATGGCCCAGGCGCCAAATCCGATGGGTGTAAGTTGAAGATCGGAGTTGCCGAGCGTGCGGAGGGATTGCGAATCAGACGATGTCATAGCTTTAACATAGATGATTTCAACGGCTTGCGGGTTGCAAGAATCGCGGCGGGCAACGGGCAGGAGCTTCAGGCCTCATAAGCGCGTGTATTTCGCGTTTTTCTTGCGTTTGAGGGCTTTTAGATCAATATTTCGGGCCAAAATCGCGCAAAATCCGCATGCGCCCTGCGAAGGGCTTGCTCTCGTAAGTATCTTTGTTTCTTGTGCTTAGGCCATAATATCGGCTGATTTTTACAGGCATACAGCGCCTGTATGGGAGATGTTTTCTGTCTTAAGTTATTTGCTTTCAATTCGTTCTGCCGATTCTCACAGTTTCACGGGGAAATGGGGGAGGGGTCTGTGGTTGGGTGGTGCGGGGAAAATGGGGCAAACGGGGCCTGGCTGGGAGACGGGACAGTGACGGGGTAGCCTGCGGCCTTCAAGGCCGCGGGCATACGCACGAGCAGATAGGCCACCAGAGCGGTTACAGTGGTGTCCATTTCGGCAGCGAGCTTGCGCGTCTGGCGGTGGAGTTCTGGGGTGACGGCGACGGTGATATTGCGGACTTCTCGCATGGGTTTGCGCTCCTGGGACGCAGAGTGATCGCGGCTTCTATTCACTAGTGTGCGCCTGAGGAGGGTAATTCTCTGCAAAACGGGAATAGGGAAACTTATGGGTTTGTGCTAAGGAAGCTCTGATTAAGTTTTATTCCACATCGACCATTCCCTCAGGGGCTAAAGCCCACTTTCATTTTTGCGAGGTTTGTGTACGGGCTGAAGCCCGTACCCTTCACCGGGTCGAGTTATTTCGCAGGCTTTGAAGCCGTGCCCTTTCAAAACATCCACTTATGCAGAGGCTCCCTAACTCACCCTTCGCCAGAAAAGAGGCGAAGAATGGAGCATCCGCATCTTATGGTCAAAGGGTGGGGCACCCGGCGCCAACTGACCTACAATTCCCGAGGGTCCGTTCTCAAAATGGAGATTCCGGGTAAGAGCAGTTAGGGAGCCAACTCCATGTGTGCCGGGTGCGGCTGAGGGGCCAGCGGTGTTAAGGTCTGGTCAGATTTTCACCTATCCCCTGGACTTAGGAACTTGTTGAAATTCGCCTGACGCACCATCATTCATTGACGTTTCAAGCGATTGTCGAGTAAAAATCGGTTTGAAATGCGGGTTTGTGCTGTGTGCTGCGGCTTATGCGGCCTCCGGGAGGCTATTCAGGAGGCTGGAACCGGCTTTCAGGCAGACTGCTCCCTCAGCCTTGCCGGTGGTTGTTGAGCGATCAGCCTCGGCAGCCGGAGCAGGTTGTGCGCCGCGCAACTGAAGACGAACAGCCAGTCAACTTTCTCCAGCCCGCGCAACTTCACTTGCCGCAGCGGACCGGTCTGTTTCAGCCAACCAAATCCCTTCTCCACAAGCCAGCGGCGGCTCAGACTTACTGCATAACCTGAGTGCCGCGTGGTTCTGCGGTCGAGGTTGCTGCGCCGCCCTTTCTCGTTCTTCGTAACATGCGCTGTGACGTTCAACTCGCGCGCCGTGCTGACGAAATCCTTCGTGTCATAAGCCTTGTCAGCGCCCACGGTGATGCGCCGCGAACGGCCCTCCTGCTTCTCTTTGAGCATCAGCAGCGCCGCGTCGCGCTCGGCATATCCATCGGCATGAGTTACCATCGCGGCCGCGATCAGGCCGTTGCGGTTCTCCACCAGCGCATGGCCCAGATAACTCAGCTTCGACTCCTTGCCATAACTCTTTTTGTACAGTCGCGCGTCTGCATCGGTGGTCGATTCATGCGTCTTGTTGCTGCGCTTCTGACCGTGAAAATCCGTGCCATCTCCGTCGTCCGAGCCATCCTTCGCGTGAAAACTCTTCTGCGACGCCCACGCCTGGATCAGCGTTCCGTCCACAGTGAAGTGCTCATCCGACATGAACTTCTTGGCGCGCAGATTCACTTTCGCGAAGAACTGCTGCGCCACATCGGAAGTCAGCAGCCGGTCGCGGTTCTTGGAAAACACCGCATGATTCCACATCGCATCGTCCATACCCAGGCCCACAAACCAGCGAAACAACAGGTTGTAATCGATCTGCTCGACCAGCAGCCGCTCAGAGCGAACAGAATAAAACACCTGCAACAGAAGAGCGCGCAGAATATACTCCGGCGCAATCGATGGCCGCCCGGAGTACTTATACAGCTTGTCAAACTCGGCATCCAGAGAGGCCAACACAACGTCCGTCAGCTTGCGAACCGCGCGCAACGGATGATCCTGAGGAACCCGCTGCTCCAACGAAACATAACTGAACATCCCATCCTGAACTCGCTCATCTCCACGCATGCCTATTAGACGAAACGATAGACCCTCATGACGCGGAAATCTGATCGTTTTTCAACAAGTTCTTAGGGGGTCGGTATACTGGTGACGGTTGGGCACAAGACCGAAACCTGCAAAGCCCGGACATAGGCCAAATCATTCGAGACCGATCCACGGTTGGTAACATTCATTCGAATCAATACTAAGGAAGACGACTCGCCTAATGAGTAAAGCTACCGTTCCTTGGATGTCCATCTCCGCAAATCCTTCAGCATCTTCGACACCGTCCGCCAACCGAGGTTTGATCGCAAGTATTCTTGTTCTGACGATAGCGTTGGCCTTGGCTTGCTCTTATGCCACCCCCATGGAGCATGACGAGCTCTGCAGCCTGTACGTAGACTCCCAGCCGACCGTTGCGGACGTTGTGAGGGTTCAGCTCACGAAACCCATCGGCCTTGAGCCTCCCGTCTATCACATACTTTCGCATTTCGCGATGGACCTGTTCGGCAAGAATTCGTTTGCTTTACGGCTTCCGGCTCTCACGGGATTCATTTTGATGGACGTATGTCTATACTTTCTCATTCTCCCACTCAGCACAAAGCGGGCGGCCCTCATCGCAATGCTCATCCCAATTGCTACAGGAGCGTTCCCTATGGCATTTTGGGGAAGGCCCTACGGCCTTCTTTTGGGCCTCTACGCAGCCTCTCTGCTCTGTTGGCAAGCCGCTATTAAGGGCTCTGAGAGGCAACGCATACTACCACTCCTTGGACTTTCATTATGTATAGTTCTCGCGATCAACAGTCACTATTTCGGGGTGTTCGTCCTCATCCCGCTATGTGTTGGGGAGTTTATAAGATATCTGAAGACAAGAACTCCCGACCTGAAAATGGCATGCAGTATATTGCTTGGGGGATCTTCGTTGCTCTTGGTTCTCCCGTTTGTAAGCACGACGAAGATATATCAAGGGAAGGTCTACGGAGCGAGCGGCATACGTCTAAACGAAATCGCGGAGACCTACCGCACCCTTCTCTTACCGGGCGTACACATGCTCCATAGCACAGCAGCGCATATTTTATTCTCAGTTATTGTTGTCATTGCATTATTTTTCGTATTGAGGTTGTCCTTCCAGAATTTGCGGTTCCGATTCGCAGAGCCTCCCTGGCACGAATGGGCCGCATTCATATCGTGCGCGGCCTTGCCTGTATTCGGAGCGGCGTTCGGAGTTCTAGTGACCCACACCTATCAGGGAAGGTATGTCATCGGGTGCTTTGTCGGTGTCGTCGCGCTGCTCGCTTTGGCTATAGAAAGGGGGCTTCGCAGCAATTCCGCTTTCTATGGGGCACTCGCAGCGATTGTTCTCTTCTCCGTTGTCTACAATGCCTACAGTGCCAACGATGCTTACCAATGGAAGCTACGGGTACAGTCGACACAAGAATCTCCAGAGGTACGTCAATTTCTTGATACGAACCCGGACGCACAAATCTACATACAGGCAGGCGGACCATTTCTGCAGGATACCTACTATTGCACCGACCGTTCCCTTGTCACACGATTTCATTTGCTCTACGGCCAGGCAGAGGAATTACATTGGAAGCATATTCTTTCTCAATCCATCGAGGCAGTGAAGCTTACGCAGATATCGCAGCTTCATGCGATGTCTTACGATCAGTTTCGCGCATTGCCCAACGGTCAAGCCGTATTGATCTACAAAGATGAGTGGCAGTGGATTGAAGATGAACTTCAAAGTGATGGAGCAAAGGTCGTCCCAATCGGCGCCCTCCTTGGCGGAGAGGTCTACGTTGTAACTTTCCATGAGGTTCAATAAGACCCAGGAATAGTGAAACGGATTTGTCAGGGAAAACGATAATTGGTTTATTTTTCCAAACCTGCCCGGGGGGTCTATCTTCTATGAAGGAACGCGCGATCATTATCGGAGCAGGTCCTGCCGGCCTGACTGCCGCAATAGAATTTCAACGGCAATCAGGCATCAAACCGATTCTGGTCGAGTCCAGCCATGAGATTGGTGGCATCTCGCGCACCATCCTCTACAAGGGCAACCGCATGGATATCGGCGGTCATCGCTTCTTTTCGAAGTCCGAACGCGTCATGAATTGGTGGCTGGATATAATGCCAGTCGAGGCCGGAACAAGTGAGAACGGCCAGCTCGGCTACCAAGGTCAGCAACGCGATATTCCGAAAACGACTTCGGCACCGAATCCTCAAACTGAGGATCTGGTGATGTTGGTCCGCCAACGCAAAAGCCGCATCTATTTCCTGCGCCGCTTCTTCGATTATCCCATCAGCCTGACCGCGGCTACCTTCAGAAACATGGGTTTGGTCCGTACCTTCCGCTGCGGCGTCAGTTACATGCGCTCTGCGCTGCTGCCGCAACGCGAGGAGCATTCACTAGAAGATTTCATCATCAACCGTTTCGGCAGACAGCTCTACCTGACGTTTTTCAAGTCGTACACGGAGAAGGTTTGGGGCGTGCCATGCAACGAGATCAGTGCCGAATGGGGCGCGCAGCGCATCAAGGGACTCTCGCTCAAGGGTGTTGTGACTCACTTTCTTAAGAAGACCTTCGCCCGCAAACACTCCGGCGATATAGCCCAGAAACAAACAGAGACTTCCCTTATCGAGAAGTTTCTTTACCCAAAGTTCGGTCCCGGCCAGCTTTGGGAACATGTGGCTGACCTGGTCCGCGAGAATGGAGGCGAAATCCACTTTGGCATCCATATCGACCGCATTCATGTCGAAGGGAACAAGGTGGTCACCGTTGAAGGCATCACCGAAGCCGGAGAGCGTGTGACCTTTGCCGGCGACTATTTTCTCTCAACCATGCCCGTCCGCGATCTGATTCGGGCGTTCAAGGCCCCGGTCCCGGCCGAAGTTTCTGAAGTCGCCGAAGGCCTCATGTATCGCGACTTCATCACCGTCGGCCTGCTCGCCAGCAAGCTTGCTGTCACGGAAAAGGATGGCACTCCGCTCAAGGATAATTGGATCTATATCCAGGAACCGGACGTAACCGTAGGCCGCCTGCAGATATTCAACAACTGGAGCCCCTGGCTGGTTGGCAATCGAAGCAAGGTTTGGATTGGCCTCGAATATTTCTGCAACGAGACCGACCCAATATGGAAGCTCTCCGATGGGGAGATGTCAGAATTCGCGATCGGCGAAGTCGCCAAGATTGGCATTCTCCGCGCAGAGGATGTCGAAGATTCTCACGTTGTCCACGTTCCCAAAACCTACCCCGCCTACTTCGGCGCCTACGATCGCTTCAACGTCGTCAGCAATTATCTGAACAATTTTGGAAATCTTTTTCTCATCGGCCGTAACGGCATGCACAAATACAACAATCAGGACCACTCCATGCTCACCGCCATGACCGCCGTCGAGAACATCGTCAACGGCGTCACCAGCAAGGACAACATCTGGGCTATCAATACTGAGACGGAGTATCACGAGGAAAAGGCGGAGAAGTGAACTTTGGGGCATCTTGGCTTCTGAGCTGCCATAGCCCGGCATACTGCGCTGGAGATGCGTCCGAGTACGTTCCTGGCGTCTGCCGCACTTGAGCACCGACGCTAGGCGCTAACCGCCGTCTAGCATTCCCTCAGGGGCTAAAGCCTACATTCAATTTGCGGCATTTACGGCACGGCTGAAGCCGTGCCCTTTCAAAATATAAACGACCATCTGTGTGGCGGACACCACTAGTTGAGGAACATGGTGCGGTAGAGAGTGTCGCGCTGGACGGGCTTGAAGCCAGCGTCGCGGATGATTCTCCGCAGCTCTTCTTCGGTAGTGCAGTTGCTTGTGCCGGCGGCTTTGACTACGTTCTCTTCAAGCATCACCGAGCCTACATCGTTGCCGCCGAAGTGGAGGCCCAGCTCGAGAACCTTCAATCCCTGCGTAACCCAGCTTGCCTGCACGTTCTCAATGTTGTCGAGATAGAGGCGGGAGATGGCGAGGACTTTGAGGTATTCGACGCTGGTGGCTTCGTCCCAACCGCGGCCGCCGAGAGCGGTGTGCCCGGGCTGAAAGCTCCAGGGGATGAAGGCTGTGAATCCGCCGGTTTCTTCCTGGAGGCGGCGCACAACTTCAAAGTGGTTGATGCGCTGGTCGAAGGTTTCGCCGACGCCGAACATCATGGTGGCGGTGGTCCTCATGCCGAGTTGGTGCGCGGTGCGATGGACGCTGACCCAGTCCTCTGTCTTGCACTTGATGCGGGCGATGCGCTCGCGCACGTCGTCATCGAGAATCTCGGCTCCGCCGCCGGGGATGGAATCGAGGCCAGCGTCGCGCAGGCGAATGATGGTGTCGCGCAGGCTGATGCCGGAGTATTTGGCGATGGCCAGAATTTCGGAAGCCGTCAAACAATGCAGCCAGATCTTCGGGAAGCGCTGCTTGATGCCGCTGAAGAGGCGCTCGAACCAATCGATCTTGAGGTCGGGATGGATGCCGCCCTGCATCAGCACGCCGGTGCCGCCCATCTCCAGCGTCTCGGCGATCTTCTCGTAAATCTTCTCGAAGTCGAGGATGTAGCCTTCTTCCGATCGGGGTCCTTTGAGCGGCCGGTAGAAGGCGCAGAAGGTGCAGTACTCGGTGCAGAAGTTGGTGTAGTTGATGTTGCGATCGATGATGTAGGTGACCACGCCTTCAGGGTGAAGGCGGCGACGCACGGCGTCCGCCTCGAACCCGAGACCGATGAGGTCGGAAGAGTGGAAGTGGTCGAGGGCCTGTTGGCGGGTCAGTGGCATAGTTTGATTTTACCTATTCAGCGGTTGGGGGAGTAGCTTTTGGTATCCAACCAGTTCATTTGCGGACGGGTTTGCGGAAAAGGAACAATCCCCGCGTGAGCAGCGGGCGGCCCTGGGTGCGAGCCAGGTTCGAGGCCGTCGAGACACCGCTGAACAGGATGAAGAAATCGAGAAAGGCCCGAATGAAGCCTTTTTTGTTGCCAGTTGAGCTCAAGGGAAGAACCTCATGAAACGTGCATCCGCACCTGCATTCTATTTGAGATGCAAGTGCGGATGCGGGATGCACTATCGACGAAGAATTTCCTAGATAGCATAGCGCTTCTGGTGCCAGACCCAGGCGGTGCGCACGATGTCGTCGAGTTGGGTGTAGCGGGGTTTCCAAGCGAGTTCGCGGATTGCCTTGTCGGAGCCTGCGACAAGGACGGCTGGATCGCCGGGGCGACGGGGACAGATCTGAACCGGAATGGGATGGCCGGTGACGCGGCGAGCCGATTCAATGACCTCGCGGACGCTGAAGCCCTTTCCGTTGCCGAGGTTGTAGATGAGCGGAGGAAACTCGGATGCGGCGGATAGAGGGGCGTTTTCGAGGGTGGCGAGAGCGAGCAGGTGCGCGTCGGCCAGGTCGGAGACGTGGATGTAGTCGCGGATGCAGGTGCCGTCGGGGGTCGGGTAATCGTCACCGAAGATTTTGATGGAATCGCGGCGGCCGAGTGCAACGTCGAGGACCAGGGGGATGAGGTGGGATTCCGGATCGTGGGCTTCTCCGCGGGTGATGACGCCCGTGGGCGACTCGGGTGCTCCGGCGACGTTGAAGTAGCGCAGGGCGGCGTAGCGGAGGCCGTGAATGCGGTTGAGCCAGGCGAGCATGTGCTCGACCAGGAGCTTGGACTCGCCATAGGGGTTGGTGGGGGTGAGCTTTGCATCTTCAAGAATCGGAACAGTTTCCGGCTCTCCGTAGACGGCGGCGGTGGAGGAAAAGACGAGGCGGCGCGGACCGTGGGCGATCATGGCCTCAAGCAGGGAGAGGGTCGCGGCGGTGTTGTTGCGGAAGAAGATTTCCGGGTGGACCATGGACTCGCCGGCCTCGATAAGGGCGGCGAAGTGGAGAACGCCGTCGAAGGGAGCACCTTGATCGTTGGCGGCGATGAAAAGGTTTTCAAGCGCAGCACGGTCAGCCACTTCGCCTTGAACGAATTCGACGCCGGGCGGAAGCAGATCGCGCCGCCCATGGCTGAGATTGTCAAAAACTACGGCCT
Organism: uncultured Occallatibacter sp.; assembly: GCA_964419175.1. Taxonomy (GTDB): domain Bacteria; phylum Acidobacteriota; class Terriglobia; order Terriglobales; family Acidobacteriaceae; genus Telmatobacter. The sequence continues at coordinate 14,261 of CAYQOQ010000119.1, forward strand.
GGTGTCCTTTTTCGGTCAGCAGGCCTGCAACTGTACCGCCTATATACCCCGCGCCGCCAGTAACTAGTATCTTCACAAAAATTCGCTGTCCTTTCCTGAACACTTTCGGTACCCTTGAAGTCTATTACAATAGGGTATGGCGGGAAGGACAGGAAATTTCCGGCCAAAAGACCCCCAGGGCCAGCGATTCGTGGCCCAACATCATTTTGCAGTTCCTAGATCCTGCCGGGTATGCAGTATTTCCGGTGCGCAATTTTAAGACGCGGGCAGCGGCCAGGCTGCTGAAAGGCAAGGAAGTGCGCGTTTTTTCGGATGCCTTGGACGGAAAGCGGAGAGTATTGATGTCCAAGGTTTGTTCCGTGGGAAATCCGAATCGCACCACAGGCTTTCTCTTGTGGTTCCGCAATCATTGCATTTCAATCCCTGAACCATTTGTGCCCCGTAAGAGGAGCATAGGGGTTTTGTTGCCCGGAAGCATGCCGCGGCGTCATGAGCCGGGGCTTTCGGCCGGGCGCGGCAACGCGCGCGGCGACAACTTGCATCCAACCGTCAGCACCCTATGCGGAGCGGACTTGGAAACGGGTCGGGCCGGCATTGAACGGACGTTGATGTATTTGCCTAAAACGGGAGCCAGAACGGCGATGGACGATCGCGGATTATACGGCAATTGGCTTCGCGGTAAATCTAGAGGCGCGAGCTCCAGCCGCGCCCTTCCGGTGAAACGATTCATGGATGGTCTGGACCACTGCAAGCGAGGACAGAAGAGATGCCGGTGACTTACACGCCAGGGCGTACGAATTTTG
>CAYQOQ010000120.1:0-14793 GCA_964419175.1 uncultured Occallatibacter sp.
TCTGTGCGGACCGCGCGCACAACGACACGTTCAAGATTTCGCATGAGTTTCTCGCTGACATGCTTGGTGGGCGACGTCCCACTATTTCTACGGCAGCCGGCATTCTCAAGCGAAAAGGCCTAATCGATTACACCCGCGGAGAGATTCGCATCCTCGATGTCCCTGGGCTCATGAAGACCTCTTGCGAGTGCTATCTGATCATCAAAGATCACCTCGACAATTACACAGAGTTCGACACAGCAATCACTGCATAGCCGCTTTACTCGCCGCAACCGCAGATGTGGGCCAGGAGTTCGGCAAAGTAGAGAGTGGATTGGTTTCAGCTCGGCGGGTGGCCCATCCTTCCGTTTCTTTGAAAACTCACCCAAGCCAAGACACTGAGGGTGCCCCAGGTCCCGATTTTGGGACCTGGGATCACATACACCAAAAGCCCGAAATTACGCGCTCAGAGGCCAGTGGCTTTTTCATCAAAAAAAGCTCCAGACTCTTCCTTCCCGCAGCACGCCCCCCACTGCGGCCGGCTCACAAAGTAAACCCCGTCGGAAGCCTCCACAGAAAACCTGTCCGTGTCTCCATCGGCTACATCCAGCACCAGCCCCCGCTGCGCCACTTGCTCCGGCTGCCCCGATCCCAGATAGAACGGCGTGTCTTCATCCACAAAGCCCAACAGCACGTCTCTCGAACCGATTCGAAATTCGTTTTGCTTCAGGCACAGCGGCACGCTTCCATCGCAACACCCGCCACCCTGGTGAAACAACAGGGCCCCATGGCGCTCCTTCAATTCCTTCACCAGCGCCGCCGCTCTTGCCGTCACTTCGATGTCAGCGCTCATTCCCGGCCTCCTGTTCCCCGGCTTTACAGACTGCGGAAAAACTCGAAACGGTGAAGGGTACGGGCTTTAGCCCGTACGTAAACTCCGCATAATAGACGAGGGCTTTACAGGCTGAGGAAAAACTCGTATTTGGAGCAAATCCTCAAGGCTTTGTAACAGTCGTCCACCGGCGAACCCGACCCGCGAGGGGATGAAACCTCGCCGTCAAGCATCACCAGCTAACTTGCTGACTTGCTATCTCCGCGTAGCGGAGGCTAACTTGCTGTCTTTGTCCGATCCGTCTGACTCAGATTGTCCAAGGCACCGCCCAGCTGGAACTCTGTTTCTTTTCAGTCTCCCACCGGCTTCACCGACCCGCGGGGAATGAAACTGTGCCCCATCCATCGGACGTCTTTGTTTTTGTCCGATGGGTGGGAGTCCGTAGAACTTCATGACGACATCGCGTTTTGTTGAACTTGCATTTTTGTTTCTTTCTAGTCCCCCACCGGTGTTTCCGACCCGCTGCGCATGAAACTCCGGGTGCCCCATCCTCGGCGCGTCTTTGTTTTTGCGCCTAGGATGGGTTCGCATCGACCTGCATGCGCTTACTTGTTTTTCAACAACTTACGCACTTGTTTCTTATTAGGGCACGACTTCAGTCGTGCCGCAAACCTCACAAAATGAACGCGGGCTTCAGCCCCTGCAAAACTCGTCTTCGCCCAAAAATCAAAATCAACCCTTTTTCCGCAACCTGTTTAGCCCCCGAGGGATGCTCTTCGGGTTCTTCTTTCAAATCAAGGCATTATTCCGCAGCTTGTTAAACCGCGCAGGGCAGCGCCGTCGAGCAACCGCCCCGCGCCGCCGCCCTGCCAGTCCGCAAACCAGCGATGCTCTAAAAGAATCCCATCGCCTTCGTGCTGTAGCTGACCAACAGATTCTTGGTCTGCTGATAGTGGTCCAGAATCATCTTGTGTGTCTCGCGCCCGAAGCCGGACTCCTTGTATCCGCCAAACGCCGCGCCCGCCGGATACACGTGGTAGCAGTTCGTCCAGCACCGCCCGGCCTTGATCTCCCGGCCAACGCGATACGTGTTGTTCATGTTGCGCGACCACACGCCCGACCCCAGCCCGTACGGGGTATCGTTGCCGATCTCGATCGCTTCCTCCAGCGTCTTGAACTTCGTCACCGAAACCACCGGCCCAAAGATCTCCTCCTGGAAGACGCGCATCTTGTTATCGCCCGCAAAGACGGTCGGCTCCATGAAGTAGCCGTTCTCCATGTCGCCGCCAAGGTGCGCTCTCTCGCCGCCTGTCAGGCATTGGGCACCCTCTTCCCTGCCGATCCGTATGTAGTCCAGAATCTTCGTGATCTGCTCCTTCGACACTTGCGGTCCCATCATCGACGTGGGGTCAAGCGGGTTAGCGACCTTGATCTTCTTCACCCGGGCCACGGCGCGCTCCATGAACTTGTCGTAAATCGACTCCTGAACCAGCGCCCGCGATGGGCAGGTGCACACTTCTCCCTTGTTCAGGGCAAACAGGGCAAAGCCCTCCAACGTCTTGTCAAGAAAGTCGTCGTCGGCATCCATCACGTCGGCAAAGAAGATGTTAGGCGACTTGCCGCCCAACTCCAGCGTCTGCGGAATAATCGGCTCCGACGCGTACTGCATGATGAGCCTGCCCGTGGTGGTTTCGCCGGTAAACGCGATCTTGGCAATCCGCTTGTTCGACGCCAGCGCCTTGCCAATCTCCCCGCCCGGTCCGGTGACCACGTTCAGCACGCCCGGAGGCAACAAATCACCCACCAGTTGCGCAAAAAGCATCAGGCTCAACGGCGTGTTCGACGCCGGCTTGATCACCACGCAGTTGCCGGCTGCCAGAGCCGGAGCCAGCTTCCACGCAGCCATCAACAACGGGAAGTTCCACGGAATAATCTGCCCAACCACGCCCAGCGGCTCCTTGAAGTGGTAGGCAACCGTGTCGTTGTCAATATCGGTCAGCGCGCCTTCTTCCGCGCGGATGCAGGCCGCGAAATAGCGGAAGTGGTCCACCGTCAGCGGCATATCGGCGGCCCGTGTCTCGCGGATCGGCTTGCCATTATCCAGGGTTTCCGCCAGCGCCAGGGTTTCCAGGTTCTGCTCAACCACATCGGCGATCTTCAACAGGATCGTTGCGCGTTCGGCCGGTGAAGTGTGACCCCATTTTTCCCTGACCGCATGTGCAGCATCCAGAGCCTTTTCCACATCCGCCGGCCCCGAACGTGCGAACTCACAGATGGGTTCCGCATTGATCGGGCTTTGGCTCACAAAGTACCGGCCCGTGGTTGGCGGCGCCCATTTCCCTCCAATGTAGTTCTCGTATCTTGAGCGGACACCCGCCTTATGCAGAGTCTCAAGGACGTCCTGAATCGATGACTGATTAACCGCAGTTACCATGTCCATTTTCTCCTTTGCTCGATAACGTACTCGAAACCGATTCATCCTACTCTGCGTTGACAACGACTGCCAAGCTCCAAAATGAATTGTTCCCTGCCTCGAACAGATCCATCGCCCGCCTCAACATCTCGCTCTTTCCAGAAAAAAACGCGACCCGCCGCAAGACTCTGTGCCGATTGAAGATGCGTTGGCCCGTGGCCCAGGTCTTGGGAAGCCCCGCTCGCGAATGCCCCAGGCCTCCCCTTTGGAACCCGGAAAAGCAGGAACCGAAGATACTGATGCAAGCGTTCAGTGACCTCGGAGTTCTTTATGCCTTCACGCGCTGAGCCCTGGTGCCCGCCAAAACCAGCTCGAACACATCGGCCACAAACGACTCATCGATTCGCTCATGATGGAACAGTAAACGCGCCAATAAAGGGCCGATAATCGAATCGAGGAATACGCTGATCTTCAGTTCGGCCGGAAGATCGCCCCGCTTGATCGCTTCGTTCACGATGACGCGAATTTCCTTGTCGCGCGGCGAGCTGACACGCTCCAGGAACTCCTTGCGCAGGGTTGCATTGTCCTGAATAGCGCCAAGCAGGCGGGCGACAACGATCCCGTTATCTCCGGTGAAGAACCGCCCGACCTGAAGAATGTACTCCTTCAAGCGCTCCAACGGAGGCCCCACGGACTTCAGCACCATTTCGTGATCCACCGTATGCAGAAAGGCATCGAGCAGCAATGCCTCCTTCGTAGACCACCAGCGGTACACCGTTGCCGTGCTTACGCCTGCCGATCGCGCGATGTGAATTGTCGATATTTCCGAAACCGGACGTCTTTGCAGAAAGCGGTAAGCCGTCTCGAGGGTCGATGTGCGCGAGGCTTCACTGCGGGGCCTTCCGGCTGAACGCGCGGGTTTGAGTTTCGTTTTGACAGCCGGTCCGCTCACGGATCACCCCCTTCAGTTTAATGCTTCAATATTGCAATTATATACGAAACGGAATGTTTCGTTTTATAATAGCCTGAAGCCGAAAGAGCTATGGTGCCAAGCGACCTGCCAGACCAACAGTGGAAACCCGCATTCAACCCATGGCTGATCGCCGTCGCCGTGGCTATCGCCGCGTTCATGGAGGTCCTCGATACAAGCATCGCAAATGTGGCCCTTCCGCATATCGCCGGAAGCCTCGGCGCAAGTCAGGATCAAGCCACCTGGGTGCTGACGACTTACCTGTTGTCCAACGCCATCGTTCTGCCCATTACCGGGTGGATTTCAAGCGCCGTCGGCCGCAAGCGATTCTTCATGATCTGCATTACTCTGTTTGCGGCGAGTTCACTGCTTTGCGGTCTGGCTCCCAGCATGCCCATTCTTTTGCTCGCCCGTGCGCTTCAGGGAATCGGTGGAGGCGGCATGCAGCCCATGTCGCAGGCCATCATGGCGGACTCGTTTCCGCCTCGTCTCCGCGCGGCGGCCTTTGCCCTTTATGGCGTCACGGTCCTCGTAGCTCCGGCGATGGGTCCGATTCTGGGCGGGTGGATCACCGATAACTATTCCTGGCGCTGGATATTCCTCATCAACCTGCCGGTTGGGCTGCTGGCGTTGGGCCTGATCTTCAAACTGGTTGAAGACCCTCCTTTTCTGCGCCGGTTCAAGCCTGGCGAAATGCATTTGGACACCGTTGGTCTCTCGCTGCTGGTGCTCGGGGTCGGGGCGCTCCAGATTCTTCTCGACAAGGGGCAGGAAGACGACTGGCTGGGCTCGAATTTCATCGTTACGCTGATTGTCGTTTCGATTGTGTGCCTCAGCGCTCTTGCGGTGTGGGAGTGGCGACACAAGATTCCGCTCATCGACGTCCGGCTCTTCACGAATCTCAATTATTCCGGAATCAACTTGATGATGTTCCTGGCGGGTGCCGTAGCATTTTCTTCCACGGTACTGATGCCCCAGTTTCTTCAGAGCCTGGCCGGCTACTCGGCGCAGCAGGCAGGGATGGTCGTCTCCGTCGGGGCCCTTTCCCTGTTCTTGACCATGCCTGTAGTGGCAGGGCTCACCACCAGGGTTCCGGTGAAGTTTCTTATCGCCACTGGCTGGCTGCTCTCCGCCGGTGGTTTGTACTTGTCCACGCGGCTTCTCAACCTGGGCATCAGCTTCCCAGTGGCCGCCTTCATCATGGTGCTGCAATATGCACCCATCAGCTTCATCTTCGTTCCGGCAATGACCGCCTCTTATTTCGGAATTGCACAGGACAAGAGCGATTCGGTCTCCGGCATGACCAACTTCATGCGCAACATCGGAAGCAGCTTCGGTGCATCCGTAGTCACAACCGTGCTGGCGCGCCGCCAGCAGTTCCACATGGCCCGGCTCTCCGAGCACCTCGATCATGGCTCAGCGGCACTGGCGAGCACCTTCCAGGCTTTGTCGCTGAGGATGCACGGCAGCGTCGGAGCAGGAAGCCAGACAATGGGGCTGGCGCTGGTCTACCAGTATTTGATGGGGCAGGGAGCCGCATTGTCGTTCATCGACACCTACGTCGTTCTAGGCACGGCGTCGGCCGCGATGTTCTTCGTGTCGTTTCTGCTCAAGTCGAACGATCCTAAACAGGCGGAGATTCATACAGGGCACTGATCGTGCCGCTTTGCCGATAGCAAGACAGCCGTGCGGAAGCCGGTGATCGAACACATGGTTCAAGGACACATGGTTCAAGGACACATGGTTCAAGGACACATGGTTCAAGGAGCGGGTATGGAAACTTCCGATTTGTTGTATGCGAATTTGCAGTCCATTGCCGCGCGCGGGCTCGGTTCTTTTTTGCAAGCCATTGCCCAGCTTGCGCCGGACGAAGACCTTCACAAGGCCGGCGACCATTGGATTCAAGCTTTCGAAACCACAGAATGGGACCCCGAGATGAAACCCGATAAATTCGTTCTCCAGGTAACAATCAACGCACTGCTAGGCGGGTGGCTGCGCCGGGAGAAGTGAGCACAACCACTGAAGATGGGTGCCCCAGGTGCCTCGCTTTTGGGCACCTGGGATAGCACAGTCAAGCAGCTTTCAGCCTTGCCGATCATTCCCCCCAAAAAGCGCACAATCGAAACATGAGTTCCTCCATCCGCATCTTCGCCAACCCGCAATCCGGCCACTCCCCAGCCATCACCGCGGAACAAAATGAGCCCCAATGGGCGGCTTTTCGACCCCAATTTCCGCCTTACCCCCTACCCCCTCCCTCGTCAATTGCACAAATTATGGTGCACACATAAAATAACTACCCCATAATCAATAACTTACAAAGACGCCCTATTAACCAACCAGTAAACAACCCGGCAAATCTCGACGTTTTTCCGAAAAAAACAGCCTGTTTTTTGAGCCTGAACGCCACTCAAAGCCCAGCAAACCGCTCAATTTTGAACGCCGCAAAATACGAGAGGCTTCTCCATCGGAGAAGCCTCGATCGCACCACTTTTCTTGAGAGCTGTTTAGAACCGGAAGACGACACCAATCTCGCCGCGCGCATTCCAGTGCATGTGCGGCGAGTAGGCCAGCGCAGGCGTATTGTTGTTCAGCGAAAACGACGAGCCGATTCTGTCGCCCGAGGCGCGAATGGCCCACCGCTGGCTCATGTTGTACACCAGGCCGCCGCCAAATCCGCCCGCGAACGAGATGTCCGGAGTCATGCCTTCGCCGCCCGTATGTTCCACGCCCAGCAAACCATGCACAATCCCGTCGAAGTTCCCATAGAGGTTGGCGCGAAACTCCGGCCCAACCAGCGCGTCGTAGACCGACGGATTGCCGGGATTGCCCGTTCCGGTTGCCGGCTTGTAGTAGTCGCCCATCGCCGTAATGCCGAAGTGACGGCCAAAATCGCGGGTGGCGCCGAACTTGCCGCCGATCAATCCATAGCGCGACTGGTTCACCTGGTTAAGGCTGGTATAGCCGGCCAGTGCGAACGCCTCGTACTTGAATACGGGTGCACCGCGCTCGGCGCGTGGACGTTCGGGGGCAATCTGGCCTTGAGCCGCCAGAGGCATAAGCACGGCCGGAATCGCGGCCAACATCGAAAGCAGGAACTTACTCTTCAACTGGAAACACTCCTCAACTATGCTGGGGCCTACCTGTCGCTTCCGGTCATAACCCGAAGCAGAAGCCGTGGTTGGTTATCGGTACCTTAATAGACTATCCTCTCCACCCCGGTTTCCTCTACTCCAGCCGTGCACTTAACGCTCCTGAACCGCAACCGGCCCGGCGAGGCGAACCATCTTGTCCAAAGTGTCTGTAACTCTGACGGCTATTCCGCCCGGAAGATAGCGTCCAATCACCTCAGGCCGCGTCCAATCCAGCCCCCAACCGTCCTCGATGGCGACGACAGTGTACTGCCCGGCCGCCACATCGCGGAGCACAAAGCTCCCGTCCGAGTCGGACTGATCGCGCCGCACAAAATCGGGAAAGGCCGCCGCGTCCTTTGGAATGAGCAAAACCATCACTCCAGCCAGGCCTTTTTCGCCTTTCCGCGCAAAGCCTTCCACCCGCATCCCATCCGCGCTCACCCTCACCAGCAGCGTCAGCGGACGATCCTGCACCGTTACCAGTCCTCCTTGATGCGCACGGCCGCCCACGGCAATCGAAAACACAGGCGTCTGCAACCCGGATTGCTCGACCCTGAGCTTCCATGCGCCGGCAGGGACCGCCGCAAAGCTGAACGCGCCGTGGTTGAACTCCGACACCTTCGGCTTGAAGCCTTGCGCGCCATCCACCGGCTCCAGCGTCACGACGGCCTCGCCCGTAAGTGGCGCGCTGGTCGCGGTCTGCAGGGTTCCGCTCACAGCCACAGCAGGCGTGCCGGCGCCGGGTTCCACCTGCTGGCTGGCGGCAGCGTCCAGAGCCACCACACGCGGCGGATCGCCCTGCGTCAGTTCATAGTGCCCAGGCGCAACGCCGCTGAACTCCGTACCGCCAGTCTGGGTAGCATCCGCAAATCCCGCGCTGTCGTTCGAGACCGAAATACCAAAAACGGCTTGCCGCAACTCTGGCCGCGCGATCGATCCATCCTGCTTGCGCTGCGCCTGTACATCGAGGTGCAGCGCAGCCTCCGCGTGCAGACTAATATCCGCCTCCACGCGGCTACCGCCGACAAGCGCAATCGGTGAAGCCGATGCCTCATCCGTCGTCGAATCGAAGTAGGTAATCGGGTAAGCCATATCGAGCGCCTGATTCGTCTCGCCGGCTCCTCTTTGCCGCGCGCCCCCGCGATGCAGCGCATACCAAGGCTCCGCCTTCACCGCCAGCAGATACTCCCCCTTGGCCAAATTCGCGAACTCGTAGACGCCCGTGTCATCCGTCAGAGCCGTATCGACCTGGACAATTCTTCCGCCCGGCTGGTGCCCGCGCGGCTTTTGGAAAAGCATCACCTGCGCCTGGGCCACCGGATCGCCGCCATCCGCGGTAATCACTCCCCGCAGCACCGCCCCAGGCACAATCCGGAAAACGAGGTTGCCCGTGTCGAGACCCTCGCCCGTCACAACCGCCGAACTGAACTCCTCGTGCTCATCGTAAGCGGCGGTCGAATAGCCGCGTTTGGAGACGATCAACTGGTACTTGGCCGCAGACAGGCCCTCGATGTCAAAGCGGCCGTCGTTGCCGCTCTGGACTGCGGCGATGCGGTGGCTGTCTTCCACGGCCAGCACGGCTACCGTCGCGCCGCGCACCGGCCCACCCGTCACCGCATTCACCACCGTCCCCGCAATGCGAAAGGTGTTCGCGGTGCTGTTTGAAATCGCATCGCTCTGCGCGAACCCTGTCGTGCACGCGATAGAAAGAACGATGGCGCCTGCCGCACTGAAAATGCGCATCATTGTCCCGCCACCTCCAGCACCAGGTCGGCGGCCGCGCCGGCAGAGAGCGTAATCGCCTGCCCTCTGTAGGTCATCGCCGCCATGGCCTCGCGATTGCGATAGGCAAGCTCCACGGGCCCGATGAATGTGTACACGTGATAGCTGCCCGGCGTCAGGCCGCTCAGCGTCACCGTCCCGCCCGTCGAGCCGCGCAAAGTCACAGGCTGCACATCGGCGGTCGAGTCGAAGTCCGGAACCACGTACACGGTAAAGAAAGGCTCTTCGCCCGCGGCACTCGACGCCAGTTCTTCAGGCAAGCTGAGTTCGAGACTGGCGCAATCGTCGCGCAAGGCGAGTTCCATCGGCGCTGTCGCACCAGAGAGCCCGATCCGCACCGGCTCGCGTGCCAGCGACGCGCCACCCGCCGTGAACGAAGCCTCGCAAAGCCCCTTCACCCCCACGTGCGTGTGGACCCAATAGGCGCCGGGAATGAGGAGGCTTGCCACGAGCGGACCAGCTGCGGGACCGCTCGCATAGGCGCTCACCATGTCGTCGTCCACCCATCCGCCAGCCTGGCTCACCATCACGGTAATCTGGTCGTTCTGGCCTGATCGCATCTCCGCGGACTGCCCCGAACCGCGAATGAAATTTACCTGGATGGGATTGGGCCGCGGCATCGAGAGCGGAACGCGCAGCCCGGCAACAGCACGGCCGGCCACAGAAAACTCCACCGAGCCCGCCAGCGCTTCAGGCTCCCGGCTCACGCCGTTCGAGATGTGCACCGAGGAGGGACTCTCGACCGGATTCGGAATCGTTGAGACCAACAGCGTGTAGGTTCCGTCCGGCAACATCGCCTGGACCGTGCGCGTGTCTTCATCGTATTGCGCCTGGTACGGAAGCTGATGGCCTGCGCTGTCCATCACCATTGCGGAGAGATTTTTCCCAGCGCGCGCCGCGGCACTGCCCTGGGGAAGCACAGCCAGGGCGGTGACGCTCTCGAAGGTCTCAAGCGCGAGCAGCAGATTAGCCTGCGCCTCCTGGCCGTTGCCAACGTGGATCTTTGCCGCGCCCGAAGGCTCGCGCGCGTCGGGATAGTAGACAGCCGCGTAGCCCCAGCGCTGGCCGTCCCCGCCCGGCGTCTCATCCAGATCGCTATCCATAGCCGGCTCGGTGAACAGCGCATAGTCTCCGTCCGCAAGGCCGCCGAAACGAAATGTCCCGTCGCTCCGCGTCTTTGCCGAGGCGGCCTGCTGCCAAATCCCGCGTCCATCCTGAATGGTCCGTTGCGCGAGAATGATCTTGATGCCTTCGGCCGCGTCGCCGGTCGAGAGTTCGACCTGCCCGCGAACTGCGCCAGTGGGCGCGAGCATGAACACCACGTCAGGCATCTGGGCGGCCACCAATACGTTGTGGCCGCCAGTTGCCTTGGCAACAATGAATTGTTCGACCCCGTTGCCGGCAGAAAAACTGCGATCCAGAAACCCCGGCTTCTCCACGCTCACCGATTGGGGGCCCACGGGAATGTGCGGAATCTCGAAGCGGCCTTCGCCATCGGTAAGTACGCCAGTATTTGCATCGCCCTCGATGCGCACCAGGGCGCGCGCCAACCCTTGACCTGTCGCGGCATTGCGCACCACGCCGTGCAACGTCGTCAGCGTGCGGTCCACGGTCACGGGCTGCGATAGATCTTGTGCGGCCTGCTGCGCGGAAATTGAAAGGCTCGTGGCAGAAAAGAACGTCAACAACAAACCCGCATGCACGGCTCGCCAAAACGCGCTTGCCGTCAAGCCGCGCCGCCTTTCAGCCCGTTCTTTAATTGCGCATCCATCAGTTGCCGGCGAGTCCACTCACCATTGTGACTTGTCGCGGTGCGGATAGGAAAGCAGCCTACCTCTTCATCCGCAGCAGCGCATCGCGGTCCACCAGTTCCCCGTCGACAATCAGCGCGGAGATGCGGCGCGCGTTCCAGATGTTGGCGGTGGGGTCGCCATCGACAACAAGGATGTCCGCACGCCGGCCGGGGGCGACCAAGCCCAGCTCGTTCCAGCCAAATTGCAGCGCGTAATTATTCGTAGCGGCCGCCAGCGCCTCGCGCGGAGAAAGCCCCAGCCGCACCAGCAATTCAAGCTCAGTGTGCAGGGAGATGCCGGGCATCGAGCCCGAGACCGGCGCGCCCGAACCAGCCAGGTAATGCGGATAGGCGGCGAAGATCGTCTCATTGATGAGCCACATGCGCATCGCATCCTGGCCGGCCTTCTTGCGCTGCCCTTCCTCGAACCATCGTTGTCCGACGGCGGGCAAGCGGCGGCCCCAGATGGAGAGCGGATAGTTCAACTCACCCGTCGTGCGATCGGAGGGATTGAACATGTGCCCAGGACTAAGAACCGAGGCGGCCGGCTCCTTCCACAGGTTGCGATGGTCGGGCAATTCCACGTAGTTCAGGCTGAAGGCGGGCATCAGCGCCGCATGGTGCGAGGCCAGAAAACGCGCGTAGCCGCGCAGATGCGCGTCCGTTGCGGGCAGGCGCACCGAGTAGTCGTACGCCGTGTTTGCCGAAGGTCCCTCGGGGTCCTCGACCAGGGGTAGCTGCAGCTCATCGGGAACAACGCCGAGATCGTAGCGGCCCATCTGCGGTAGCGCGTCCACACCCGCCTCCAGGCCCACCGCGTAAGGAGTGGAGACAAACTCCCCATAAGTGACCAGCCCCAACTGATGTGCGCGCGCGATAATCAACTGCGTATTGGCTGCCGTGATGTTGTGGCCAAGCAGCACAACCCGCGTCCCCAGCCGGGCCGAGGCATTCAGTTGCAGATTGGTGTCTTCAGGACTCAGCTCTGTGGGCCGCGGACCCTCCCGGAGCTTGGCCGCCCACTCCGGGAGCCTGGTCAGCAGGCTCCAGTTGTCGGTCGAGCCAACCGTGTCGATGGGGTAGATATGCGGGCGAGGATTGGCGGAGTATTCGACGAGGCCATGGCGACGATCGCTGCGAGCCACCACCGTAGTGACGCCCATGTAGAGATTGGCGCGGGCCTGCCCCTGGGAGTTCATCCCGGCATAGCCATCTACAAGGCCGGGAATGATGAACTTTCCTGTGCAGTCGAGGACGCGGGCGCCCTTGGGGATGGCGACGGTTCCGGCGGCGCCGACTTCGACGATTTTGCCGTCGCGCACAATCACAATGGCGTCCTGCAGATCGCGCGCCGAGTGGCCCCAGCCGGTAACATCCACCACAGTGCCACCCGTTAGAACCAGCGGCACGGAACCCGCCGCGCTCGGCGTAATCTGAGGCCCCGGCTTAGACCATGCCAGAACGCCTGCCAGTGCCAAACTTATCCAAAGCGGACAGTATCGAATGATTCCCATAGGAAAGGTGGTCTGCTTTGGATTGTCGCACGGCGATTTGGGAGAGCAAGCAAAACAGCCTGCCAAAGCAAAACGAAAGGTAGTTACCATTTCCCCTGATCCGCGCTTTCTCAACTCGCCACTAGCGTCGGCCGGCGGCGGCCTGCCAGCAGCGGCCGCACCTGGGCCAGCGCAGCATCCACGCTAAGGCCGTACTTCGCGCGCAGATCGTCCACCTTGCCGTGTTCAATGAATTGATCCGGCCATCCGATACGCACCACCGGGACCTTGCTGCCCATCTCCTCCAGCGTCTCAACAACCGCCGATCCAAAGCCGCCCATCTTTACGTGATCCTCAAAAGTGACAAAAGCGGCCACGCGTCCGGAGTACTCTTCCAGCATCTCGCGGTCGATGGGCTTGATGAACCGTGGATTGATAACCGCCGCGGAGTAGCCTTCGCGCTCCAGGCGGCCTGCCAGTTCGCGGGCCATCGATGTCAGCGGCCCCAGGCCGAGAATGGCCACGTCGGAGCCGTCCTGAAGCACCTCGGCCTTGCCCACCGGAAGCACCTCCGGCTCGGGCTTGCGTTCCACGCCCACCCCCACCCCGCGCGGATAGCGGATAGCGCTGGGGCCTGGAATCTGGAATGCCGTTGCCATCATGTCTACCAATTCGTTCTCGTCCTTGGGAGCCATCAGCACAATCTCTGGGATGGAGCGCAGGTAGCCGATGTCGAACAGACCGTGATGCGTCGGCCCGTCGTCGCCGGAGAGACCAGCGCGGTCCATGCAGAAAAGGACCGGCAGCTTTTGCAGGCAGACGTCGTGGACGATCGGATCGAAGGCGCGCTGCAGAAACGTCGAATAGATGGCGCACACTGGCCGGAAACCGCGCGTCGCCATGCCTGCGGCAAACACCACGGCATGCGCCTCGGCGATGCCCACATCGAAATAGCGTTTGGGATGGCGCGGCCGAAACAGATCGAGGCCCGTACCGTTGGGCATGGCCGCTGTGATGGCCACAATGCGTTCGTCTTTTGTGGCCATATCGGCCAACGTGTTGGCGAAGACCTCGGAGTAAGTTGGCAGGCCAACCGGCTTGGTTTCGCCGGTCTCCGGATCGTAGGGCCCCAGACCGTGGAACTTCTTCTGCTTGTCCAGCGCGGGTTGAAAACCGCGTCCCTTCTGCGTAAGCACGTGCAGCAGCACAGGGTGGTCCAGAGCCTTGAGGAACTTGAATGTCTCAATCAGCAGCGGCAGGTTGTGCCCGTCGATCGGACCAAAATACTCCAGTCCGAACTCTTCAAACAGAACGGAGGGCCACAGCATGCCCTTGGCGGCCTCTTCGGCGCGGCGCACAACCTTGGCAGCCGTCTTGCCGCCGAAGCGCTCAATCAGCCGCGTCGCCGTCTTGTGCAGATGCTGGTAGTGCTCGTTGGTCACAATCCGGTGGAAGTAGCGCGCGATGGCGCCCACATTGCGGTCGATAGACCACTCGTTGTCGTTCAGTACGACGATGAGCCGATTGGTCTGCTCGGCAATGTTGTTCATCGCCTCGAAGGTAATCCCATTGGTGAAGGCGCCATCGCCAGCCACGGCAATTACGTGTTCGGTGCCGCCAGCCAGGTCGCGAGCCACGGCCATTCCCAGCGCTGCGGAAAGCGCCGTTCCTGCATGTCCTGCGCCGAAGCAATCGTGCTCGCTCTCGGTGCGCAGCATAAAGCCGTTCAGGCCGCCCGGCTGGCGAATGGTATCTAATCGGTCGCGCCGCCCGGTGAGGATTTTGTGGATATAAGTCTGGTGGCTTACGTCGAACGTGATCTTGTCTTCGGGGGTGTTAAAGACGGTGTGCAGGGCCATGGTCAGTTCCACCACGCCCAGGTTGGGGCCGAGGTGGCCGCCCGTCTTTGACAGTGTCAGAATCAGGAATTCGCGGATCTCCTCCGCCAGTTCGGCCATCTGCGCGTCATTCAGGCGCTTTAGGTCGGCAGGCGATTGGATAGACTCCAGCAGTGTTCCCATGTACTTCCTTCCCCTGAACCATGCGGGCATACGGGGTGAAAAGTCTCCCGCCAGCAAAAAAGACCCCTTGGGGAGGGGCCGCCCTCTACTGGTCTTACCAACTTCTAGTATACCTGCGCCGGTATTGGCCCACTCCGGACCGCAGATTAGTTAGACGTGGGTGAAAGAGGTTTTGGTGACACGGAGGCGCCGTGGGTTGGTTTGAGAGATCGGTCTGACGAGTCACATGGCAACCCGTGGTGAAAGTCGAGCTTTGAAAGGGCACGGCGGGGTCCGGGGTGCCCTCAGGGCCGGGTCCCGTGCTGGAAATGATTGATTAAAACGATGGGCTTTACAGGCTGCGGAAAAACTCCTACGGGCGGTAGGCCGGGGATTTATCC
>CAYQOQ010000121.1:0-14783 GCA_964419175.1 uncultured Occallatibacter sp.
AAGCCCTATATCGAGGGTTTGATCGTGCGCGAGTTCTCGGCTGTCAGTTCCAACTGGCGGTCGGAGCAGGTGACGGACGAGTACATGGAGCGGTACGCGGTTCCCGTGTTGGCGGAGATCGATACGCGGGCTCTGGTTCGGCATCTGCGGACCTACGGCGTGATGCGGGGCGTGATTTCGACCAAGACCGACGATGCCGCCGCGCTGGTTCAACGGGCGCGCAACATTCGCAAGATGGATGGGACAGATCTGGCTAAGGTGGTATCGACCAAGTCGGTGTACACCTTCGATTCCTCGGACAGCCGGAATGAAACAGGCGATCCTTTATTGCCAATTGCACCCCTCCAAAACGAGGATGCGCGGAAGCGCCTGCATGTGGTGGCGTACGACTTCGGGATCAAGTACAACATTTTGCGGATGTTGACGCGGGAGGGCTGCCGGGTGACGGTGGTTCCGGCGGAGACCAGTGCGGAAGATGTGCTGGAACTGAAGCCGGACGGAGTGTTTCTGTCGAACGGGCCGGGCGATCCGGAGCCGGTGGATTATGCCGTGAAGGCGATTCGCAAGTTTCTGGGGCGCGTGCCGGTGTTCGGGATTTGCCTGGGTCATCAGTTGACGGGCCTCGCGCTGGGCGGACGGACGTACAAGCTCAAGTTTGGACACCACGGCGGGAATCATCCGGTGCGCAATAACGCGACGGGCAAGGTGGAGATTACGGCGCATAACCACAACTTCGCGGTCGATCCCGATTCGATCAACGTGAACGAGGTCGAGTTGACGCACGTGGACTTGAACGACCAGACGCTGGAAGGACTGCGGCATAAGACTCTGCCGCTGTTCAGCGTGCAGTATCACCCGGAGGCGGCGCCGGGGCCGCATGATTCGCATTATTTGTTCCGCGACTTCCGGAACATGATGGAAGAGTGGAAGGGATGAATCCACGGACCCACAGGACGACGATTTTCTCAAAAACAGCGGGGCC
This sequence comes from uncultured Occallatibacter sp., assembly GCA_964419175.1. Taxonomy (GTDB): domain Bacteria; phylum Acidobacteriota; class Terriglobia; order Terriglobales; family Acidobacteriaceae; genus Telmatobacter. The sequence continues at coordinate 983 of CAYQOQ010000121.1, forward strand.
GAGGCTCCGCTGTTTTTTGGGTTGGGCTTTATTGGTTGCGGCAGTGGGAATTTAGAAGGGTACGGGCTTTAGCCCCCGAGGGAATGGGATGCGACCCAGGCGAGAAACAATTCGGAGCAACGAGTTCGCCTACTTTGTCTCGACACAGACAGCGGGTCGCAAGCCTTTCTTTCGCCATGATCGGTGGGCTCGATTAATGCTTGCGACGCTGGCGCATTACGAGGGACCGGGCTATAAACTTCATGCCTATGTAATCATGCCCGACCACTTGCACATGCTCATGACTCCAGCAGAATCGGTCGAGAAGTCCGTCCAACTGATCAAGGGCGGATTCTCTTTTCGCGCCAAGAGAGAGTTGGAATGGACTGGCGAGATTTGGCAGCCGGGTTTTACCGATCATCGCATCAGGGATGAAGAGGATTGGCTCCGTCACTTGGGATACATCCGCCAAAATCCAGTGGATGCAAAACTGGTTGAAGAATCGGTTCTCTATGAGTTCATGGGGATGGCCAGCATCGCATTCCCTCGGGGGCTAAAGCCCGCTGAAATTGGTGTTATTGATGATGTACGGGCTAAAGCCCGTACCCTTCAAGCTGAAGCCCGTACCCTTCAAGCTGAAGCCCGTACCCTTCAATCCGACGCTTCATTGACATCAGGCGGCACGGCTGAAGCCGTGCCCTTTCAAAGCCAACAAAGCAGCGCGATGAGTCCAGAGATCAGCGCTATCAAGGAAGTCGAAGAATACAATGCCACGTAGAAATGACATACAGAAGATCCTGGTGATTGGCTCAGGGCCAATCGTGATTGGGCAGTCGGCGGAGTTCGACTACTCGGGAACGCAGGCCTGCAAGGCTCTCAAGCAAGAGGGCTACGAGGTTGTGCTGGTGAACTCGAATCCGGCTACCATCATGACCGATCCCGAGTTGGCCGACCGTACGTACATTGAGCCGCTGACTCTCGGGTATGTTGAAGAGATCATCCGGCTTGAGACGGAGATGCTCGCGGCGAACCCGGCGTCGGGGAAGTTTGCCTTGCTGCCGACGGTGGGTGGGCAAACGGCGCTGAACCTGGCTGTCGATCTGGCGGATGCGGGCGTGCTTGAGCGCTACAACGTGGAGTTGATCGGGGCGAAGCTGGAAGCGATCAAGAAGGCCGAGGACCGACTGCTGTTCAAGGATGCGATGGTGCGCATCGGCCTTGAGGTTTCAAAGTCGGCGCTGGTGAACAACCTTCGCGACGGGCTGGAGTTTGCTACGAAACTTGGATTTCCGGTGCTGATCCGGCCGAGCTTTACGCTGGGCGGCACGGGCGGCGGCATTGCCTACAACCGCGAAGAGCTGATGGAGCTTCTTGCACGCGGGCTGGATCTTTCTCCAGTGCACGAGTGCCTGATTGAAGAGAGCGTGCTGGGCTGGAAAGAGTACGAACTCGAGGTGATGCGCGATCTTGCGGACAACGTCATCATCATCTGCTCGATTGAGAATTTCGATCCGATGGGCGTGCATACGGGCGACTCGATTACAGTTGCGCCGGCGCAGACGCTGACGGATCGCGAGTACCAGAAGATGAGGGACGCGGCGATTGCGGTGATGCGCGAGATTGGCGTCGAGACCGGCGGATCGAATGTGCAGTTTGCTGTGAACCCGCAAGACGGGCGCATGACGGTGATCGAGATGAATCCGCGCGTGTCGCGGTCGTCGGCGCTGGCATCGAAGGCTACCGGGTTCCCGATTGCGAAGATTGCGGCGAAGCTGGCCGTGGGTTATACGCTCGACGAGATTCCGAACGACATTACGCGCAAGACACCGGCGTGCTTTGAGCCGACGATCGATTATGTCGTGGTGAAAATTCCCAAGTGGCAGTTCGAAAAGTTTCCCGGCGCAGACGACACGCTGGGCCCGCAGATGAAGTCCGTGGGCGAAGTGATGGCGATGGGGCGCACCTTCAAGGAAGCGCTGATGAAGGCCTGGAGAGCGCTCGAAACCGGCAAGAAGACGGGCGCCGAGGTGCTGGAACCGCGCCGCCTGACGCAGATGCTGGTGACGCCACGGCCGGAGAGGCTGGGCTACATTCGCTACGCCTTTGAGCGCGGCATGAGCGTGCGGGAAGTGGCACGATTCACGAAGATGGACCCGTGGTTCCTGCACCAGATGCGCGAGATCACGCTGGCGCAGATGGCAATTGCGGAAACGACTCCTGAGACAATCGGCACGGAGCAGTTACGGCAACTCAAGCGGCTCGGGCTTAGCGACGAGCGAATCGCGACGGAATGGAAGCTGGAAGGACACGAAGGCATCAAGCAGGTGAGGGAACTGCGCGAGGGGAAGGGCATCAAACCCGTCTTCAAGCTGGTGGATACCTGCGCCGCAGAGTTCGAGTCGATGACGCCGTATCTCTACTCGACATACGACGAGGAGGATGAGGCGCCGCCGACGGACAAGCCGAAGGTGATTATTCTGGGCTCCGGGCCGAACCGCATTGGACAAGGGATTGAGTTTGACTATTGCTGCTGCCATGCGGCGTTCGCTCTCAAGGAAGATGGCTTTGAAACCATCATGGTCAACTGCAATCCCGAGACCGTGTCGACCGATTACGATACCAGCGACCGGCTCTACTTTGAGCCGTTGGTGCTGGAAGACGTGCTGGCGGTTTACAACCACGAAGCACAGTCGGGCGCGAAGATCGGGATGATTGTGCAATTTGGCGGGCAGACACCGCTGAACCTTTCGCAAAGACTGCTGGCTGCGGGCGTGCCTATTATCGGCACATCGCCCGCGTCGATTGACCTGGCCGAGGATCGAAAGCTGTTCGGAAAGCTGCTTGAAGATCTCGATATTCCGCAGCCCGCGGGAGGAACGGCGACCAGCGTTGAGCAGGCGCTGGCCATCGGTGAGCGCATTGGCTACCCCGTGCTGGTGAGGCCCAGCTATGTGCTGGGCGGCCGTGCAATGGTGATTGCCTACGATGCGGAAGCGGTGACGCACTACATGCGCGCAGCGGTGGAGTATTCGCAGGAGCGCCCGGTGCTTGTTGACCACTTTCTGGAGAATGCGATCGAGGTTGACGTAGATGCGCTGTGCGACTCGAAGGATGTGATTATCGCCGGAATCATGCAGCATATCGAAGAGGCGGGAATTCACTCCGGCGACTCGTCGTGCGTGCTGCCTGCAGTGGGGATTCGCAAGGAGACGCTGGAGACGCTGCGCACCTACACACGCAAGCTGGCGCTTGCACTCAAGGTGGTTGGTCTGGTGAACCTGCAGTTCGCCATTCAGCGCGATGCGCAGGGAGAGGATCAGGTATACGTGATCGAGGTGAACCCGAGGGCTTCGCGGACGGTGCCGTATGTCTCGAAGGCTACGGGAATCCCGCTGGCCAAGATTGCCGCGCGGCTGATGACGGGCCGCACACTGAAGGAGTTGCTGCCGGCGCAGCTTGCCTCAGGCAAGGATCTTGAGACAGGCGAACATTACTACGTGAAGTCTCCGGTGTTTCCGTGGTCGAAGTTCTCTGGTGTCGATACGGTTCTGGGCCCGGAGATGAAGTCAACCGGCGAGGTAATGGGCGTGGCGTCCACGTTTGGAGAGGCGTTTGCGAAGGCGCAACTCTCGGCGGGACACCTGCTTCCGACGGGCGGTACGGTCTTCTTTACCGTGAACGACCATGACAAGGCTGCCGCTGTTGAGTTGGCGCGCCGCTACGTCAACCTTGGGTTCAAGATCGTGGCTACGGAAGGCACCGCCAATGCGCTGGAAGGCGCGGGCCTGATGGTCGAGCGGGTCTTCAAAGTGAAGGAAGGGCGGCCGAACGTGGTGGACTTGATCAAGGGAGACCGGATCCAGTTGATTGTGAATACACCGCGCGGACAGGATACGTTCTTCGATGAGAAGGCGATTCGGCGGGCAGCGGTGGTGGCTCGGATACCGACCATTACGACGATTGCCGCGGCGCAGGCGGCCGCGGATGGCATTGCGGCCATGCAGCGCCATCACACAACGGTGTATGCCTTGCAGCAGTTGCATACTGCGATTGGAGTCTAGAGCGGTTTCAGAAATGTTATAGAGGAACGATCGTTCCCTCAGGGGCTAAAGCTCGTACCCTTCAAAACTGCTCTACACCAATGGCGAAAATGCTCTAAGGGCAGCGCTGAGCGGAGAAAGGGGCAGCCTTGGGGAGGCTTTCATCTTGTGCCGCGATTTTAGCGGCCGGCGCGACGGCGCAGGGCGAACATGGCGCCGATGGAGTACCCGACGAGGGCGGCAGCCGGCCAGGTGGCAATAAACGGGCCATCGTCGTCGATGAGTCCGCTAGGGCTCGGCAGGCTGAAGAACGTGCGCGAGAGCTTTTCTGTAATGCCGCACTGGAAGCACTGGTTCGGCCTTGTTGGCATGTCTACGATCCACAAGGCGACAATCATCAACCAGATCAATCCCAACAGCCACACGACGGTCGCCATCTCGTCTTGCCGGAAGCGGGTGACGAGGAAGCCAACGGCAAGTGGAACGCAAAGAGAGAGCAGTAGGATCATTGGCTGCGGGAAGTTGGGCGGGTTGAGGACGTAACCGGCGAGCATGAGGGCCAGCCACGAGCCAAGAGCCAACGCCGTGTGCAGGAAAAAAGATACGGCCTGCTGGATGAGTCTTGAATTAGTCCTATCCTCGTCTTCATCCGTTTGCAACAGGGAATCCATCTGCGCAGCTCCTGATGTCAACTTTACTTTGCGGTTATTATCGCCTCCATCAGCGCCGTGCGGCAAATGGCAGAGAATTCAGCAACCGCAGATAGGGCGAGGCACTCGATTGAGCGCCTTCGGCTCTACAATAGAGCCATGTTGATTGAGGGTGTATTTGCAGCCGTAACGACTCCGTTTTACCCGGACGAGCGCATTTATTTTCGCAAATTGGAAGCCAACATGGCGCGCTACTCGCGCAGCCTGCTGGCGGGCATGGTGGTGCTGGGTTCTACCGGTGAGGCACCGATGCTGGACGACGCCGAGACACGCGATGTACTTCGCGTCGCGGCAGAAGCAACGGCTCCGGAGAAGGTTCTGATTGCAGGCGTCGGTCGCGAGAGCGTGAAGGCGACGGTGGAATTGGCGGAGGCCGCGGCGAATCTGAACTACGATGCGGTACTGGTCCGCACCTCCAGCTATTATGCGGGTCAGATGTCTTCGGCGGCTGTGCTGCATTACTTTCGCAGCGTTGCCGATCGCTCGCCGCTGCCGGTTCTGCTGTACAACATTCCCAAGTGCGTTCGCTACCAGATTCCGGTTGAAGTTGTGGCAGAGCTGGCGGGTCACCCGAACATCATCGGCATCAAGGACTCCAGCGGGAGCGTTGAGCAGATCCGTGAGCTGGTGGGCGCCACGCGCACGGCGGCTCGGCGCACGGTGACTGTGACGCCGATCTTTGAGGCAGTGACGGCAAGGATGCTGATTCCGAAGGCGGAGGATTCTTCTTCCTTTGTCTCCGCGAGCGAATTGGCGGGTGGCGTTGCGGTGGCGAGTGCGCCCGCTCCGGTTGCGTCGATCAAGACCAGGACCAAGGAAGTTGGATTTCAAGTGATCTGCGGTTCGGCTCCGGCGCTGCTCGGCTCGCTGAAGGAAGGCGCAAGCGGAGGCATTCTGGCCTTTGCCGCGTGTGCGCCCCAGGCGTGCGAGGAAGTCTATCTGGCTTGGAAGGACCACGATCTGAAGCTTGCGGAAGAGAAGCAAGAGCGCATTGCTGGCGCAAACAAGCGCATTGTGGGCGAACTGGGAATCAGCGGCGTGAAATACGCCTGCGACTTCAATGGCTTCTACGGAGGGCGCTCGCGCGCGCCGCTACTTGCGGTGACGGGAGACGAGAAGGCGGAGATCGAAGGTCTGCTGGCTGAAATCCGGAACTAAGAAGGGAAACGTTATGCGTTTGGTTCGCTCACGCAGTATCCGCATGTTTGTCGCCCTGGCTTTTTTATGTGCGGCGGGGCTATCCGTTCTTGCGCAAAGTGCGGCGCCTCAGAGGCCGCGGATAACCGGCATCTCGCACGTTGGCTACTTTGTGTCCGATCTTCCGAAGGCGCTTGGCTTCTGGCACGATTTGCTGGGCTACGATGAGGCCTACGACCTGAAGAAGCCGGGGACCGAGCAGGTCCGCATCGCCTTCATCAAGATCAATGACCGCCAGCACGTTGAACTGTTCACGGATGCTCCGAAAGCGCCGCCGAACATGATGAGTCATCTCTGCTTCACGGTTGACGACGTTGAACAGATGCGCGCGTACCTGCGCTCAAAAGGCATCGACGTAAAGCCGGGTAACGGCGACAAGACGCGGACAGGCGACTACGCTTTCGAGATCAGGGATCCTGACGGCACGCTGGTCGAGTTTGTGCAGGGCTTGCCGTCAGGGTTGGAAGCACAGGCTGAGGGCAAGTTCCTGCCGGAGACGCGGATTGCGCCTTCTATCTATCATCTTGGTTTTCTGGTCGGGAACACGGCGAAGTCGCTCAAGTTCTACGAAGATATTCTCGGCTTCAAAGAGACCTGGCGCGGCGGCCGCGATCCGAAGGTTCTGAGCTGGATCAACCTGCGCGTGCCGGATGGTACCGACTACATCGAACTGATGCTGTACAGCAAGTTGCCTGCTACATTTGGCACCCAGAATCACACCTCGCTTGTGGTGCCGGATATCCAGAAGGCGGTTGCGGAACTGGAGGCTCGGCCCTGGTACAAGACCTACCTGACCTACCAGAAGCCGCTTGAGATTCGGGTGGGCGTGAACGGGAAGCGCCAGGTGAATCTCTACGATCCGGATGGAACGCGGGTGGAGATGATGGAAGCGCAGACAGCGGATGGGAAGCCGGTGGCTCCGTCAACGGCACCGCCGCCACCGCCGGCGCACGACTAGCGAGCCTGGCGAGAAGGGAAGCTGCAATCGCCATACAGGGGGATCCGGGCCTGGGGCGAGTGCGAAATTTGCATCGTGCGAGGGGGTTTGGGCCGGTTTGACCCTGTTTTTGGTCAAGAAACAGGGCTAAATTTTGCGAAAAACGACGTCATGTTTACTACTTATACACTATGACTACTTCGCAAGTTACTGATTATGCTGTTGTTATTTTTGGCATGCACCATAATCGGTGCAATTGACGGGGAGGGGGGGAGGGGGGTAGCGCACTCAGGAGGAGGCCAATTTTCGGGATTTTGGTCTGAAGTTGAGGGCTCCGATGGCGACCTGGGCCGCGTAGAGGATATGGCCGCTCTCTTCCGGAGCGATGGCGCCGATGAGGAGGCCGTGGGCGGCGCAGGCGATGTAGGCCTGGATGGACTCGTAGGTGGAGAGGATGGGCATGGCTTTGCGGTAGGCTCTGTCGCCGAAATAAGAGGCGAAGACGTCGTCTCCATCGTTGCCGTGAGTCTTGTCCATCTCGGCTTTGTAGGCTCGCTGCCAGGCGGCGCGGCAACGCCGGAGTGCGGCGCCGACGTATTCGGGCTCGGAGTCCGGAGTGTGGGCCGGGGTGGCTGAGAGGATTTGTGTGGCTTCGACAAGGGTTAGTTCTGCTTTGAATGAATCGGTCATTGAGATTTCTCCCTATGAAGAGTGTGCGCCGGGAGGGGGAAATTATATGCAAAAGCAGGGAATAGGGGATAGGGAATAGGGAATAGAAAAACTGCCGGGGTGGGGTTCATGCTGTCCCACCCTTCCTGCAAAGAACGAAGCAGGATGGGGCACGGCGATCTCAGGCTTTGGATGTGTTGAGGTCTACGGCGGCGTGAATCAGAGATTTCAGGGCCTTCGCGTTCAGCTTGTCGCCTTCGTGGAAGTCGATGGCGCGCCGTACTTTGCCTGCGAGGCTGGAGTTGAAGAGGCCTTCGGGGTCGGCTAACGAGGCTCCCTTGGCGAAGGTCATCTTTACGACCTTCTTGTAGGTTTCGCCGGTGCAGATGATTCCGTCGTGGGACCACACGGGAATCTCCCACTTCCACCCTTCGACGACTTCAGGGTCGGCTTGCTTGATCAAAGCGCGGAGGCGGGAAAGCATCTCCCCGCGCCAATCGGCTAGCTCCTGTATGCGCGCATCGAACAAACGAGATGCAGATTCGACTGGTTGGGAATCGCTCTTTTTCATCATGAGTGCCTGCTTTCTGCCTGAGCTTCTCCGGTGGGTCTTGCTGGCGGCTTTCTCTGACCTATTTTCATAAAAGAACTGATCTTTAAAGGCGTTTGCCTCACTTGCGCTTGCCGGACTTGATTTTGCGGATGTCTTCCATGCGCTGGGCTAGGAGTTTTTCGCGGCCTTCCTGGGTGGGGTGGTAGTAGGTGCGGCCTTTGAGGGAGTCGGGGAGGCAGTCCATGTCGGCGACTTTGCCTTCTTCGTCGTGGGCGTAGCGGTAGCCTTTGCCGTAGTCCAACTCTTTCATCAGGCGGGTGGGGGCGTTGCGCAAGTGGAGGGGGACGGGCTCCTGGCGGGTGTGTTCGATTTCAGACTGCACGGCGCCGTAGGCGGTGTAGACGGAGTTCGATTTGGGCGCGAGGCAGAGATAGACGACGGCTTCGGCGAGGGCGAGATCGCCTTCGGGGGAGCCGAGGAAGTCGATGGCTTCTTTGGCGGAGAGGCAGAGGTTGAGCGCTTCAGGGGCGGCGAGGCCGATGTCTTCGACGGCCATGCGGACGACGCGGCGGGCGAGATAGAGCGGGTCTTCGCCGGAGGCGAACATGCGGGCGAGCCAGTAGAGGGCGGCGTCGGGATCGCTGTTGCGGACGCTTTTGTGGAGGGCGGAGATTAGGTTGTAGTGCTCTTCGCCGGACTTGTCGTACATGAGGACGCGCTGCTGGACGGCTTCGGCGGCGAGGGCGCGGTCGATGTGGTTGGGTTTGCGAGGGGAGGGAGAAGAGGTGGTATTTCCCTCGGGGGCTAAAGCCCCTTCTGATTTTGCTGGTTTAATGTACGGGCTAAAGCCCGTACCCTTCACCGAGGAGGTTTCCTCCGGGGCTAAAGCCCGGCTTGATTCTGTTCGCGCAATGTCCGGGCTGAAGCCCGGACATTGCGCACGGACGGTCGAATCTTCCGAAGTGTGTTCTTCCGGGGCTAAAGCACGGGCTTTCTCAGTTGGCTTTATGCGGGGGTTGAAACCCCCGCCTCCGTCCGGATCGCGTCTTTCAGTATCGAGATTTTCAGCGGCTGGTTGCTGGGTTGGCTCCTGAGCGAGTTGGGCGGCGACTTCGAGGGTGTTGTAGGCGCTGCGGCAGTCTCCGCTGGAGTAGCTGGCGATCAGTTCGAGGGCGTCGTCGTCGGCGGTTAATTCGAGCGCGCCGAGGCCGCGTTCGCGGTCTTCGAGAGCCTTGCGGAGGAGCGCGGCGATTTGTTCGTCGTTGAGAGGCTCGAGGACGTAGACGCGGCAGCGGGAGAGCAAGGCGGAGATGATTTCGAAGGAGGGATTCTCGGTGGTTGCGCCGATGAGGCGGATGGTTCCGCGCTCGACATAGGGGAGGAAGGCGTCCTGCTGGGCCTTGTTGAAGCGGTGAATTTCATCGACGAAGAGGATGGTGCGCGAGTGCATCTGGGAGGCTTGCGCGGCGGCGGCCATGACCTGCTTGATCTCCTTGATGCCGCTCATGACGGCGGAGAACTCGATGAAGCTGGCCTTGGTGGTTTCGGCGATGATTTTGGCGAGGGTGGTTTTGCCGACGCCGGGAGGGCCCCAGAAGATCATGGAGCCGGTTCCGAGTCCGTCGACGCTGTCGCGCTCGATTTGGACGCGGAGGGGCTTGCCGGGGCCGACGAGGTGCTGCTGGCCGCTGAGTTCTTCAAGGCTGCGTGGACGCATGCGCTCGGCCAAGGGCGCGGTGCGGGGCGTTCCCTGGGGGCCTTCGGGTTCGCCGTCAAAGAGACTCATTGCAGACCTCCGAAGGAATAAGCGCGGGATGGATGGATGGGTTCATTGGACAAGAGCAGCAAGTTAGCCCCTGCTGCGCAGGGATAGCAAGTCAGCGAGTTAGCGGCTTGCGTCGGTACCCCTAGTGTAGGCCACCGCAAAAGGGTTATTTGCCGATGCCCGCAAATGGACAGAATGAGCAGGAGAGACATCCCTCCGGGGCTAAAGCCCACATTCATTTTGCGGCGTTTTCGGCACGACTGAAGTCGTGCCCTTTCAAAACAAAAACGACCATTTGTGCAGCGGACACTACTGGTTCGTCTTGCCAGCGCGCTGGCGGGAGGCTTCATAGAGCAGGACACTGGCGGCGACGGCGGCGTTGAGGCTTTCGACGGGGCCGGGGCAGGGGATGGTGAGGGCGCCATCGGCCTTGGAGGCGAGATCGAGGGGGACGCCGTTGCCCTCGTTGCCGATGAGGAGGGCGACGGGGCCGGCGAGGTCGACCAGATTGGCGGGCTGGGCTCCGTGGACGGCGGTGGTTAAGAGGCGGACGTTGGCCTTGCGCAGATGGGAGAGCAGTTCGGCCTCGGTTGCGGCAAGGACGGGCATGCGGAAGACGCTGCCGGCGGAGGCGCGGACGGTCTTGGGGTTCCAGGCGCTGACGGTTCCGGGGAGGGTGATGGCTCCGTTGGCGCCGAAGGCTTCGGCTGAGCGCAGGATGGCGCCGAGGTTGCCGGGGTCCTGCAGCGCGGCCAGGACGACGAGCAGGGGGGCGGCAGCTCCGGCGAGCAGGTGTGCCCAGGTCCAATCGGGGGGCTCGACCAGGGCGGCGATGGGTTGAGGGGCTTCGGTGGTCAGCGCGGAGCTGAGCAGATCTTTGGGCATGAGCAGGATTTCGGTTTCGGGTGGGAGGGGCATCTTTTCGAGCAGGGCTTCAAAGCCTTGGGCGGCAAAGACGCAGTCGATGCGGAGGCGGGCGCGGAGGGCTTCTTCGAGGAGATTGGGGCCTTCGATTCCGACCAGACCGCGGTCTTCGCGCAGGGGATTGGCGAGGGCGCGGCGCAACTCTTTGAGGCGTGCATTCTGCTTACTCTGTACAATGCGAACAGGCATCAGTTGGGGACCATTTTAGTACTGTGCCGATTTTAAGCCGTTTTGCTCGATGGTGAGCGGACGGTGTTGCAGCTAACTTGCACCGTGGCTGGTGCTGTGATAGTTTCCGACAGTAAAGCGTCTTCAATTCGGGGACCAAGGCAGGCCTGATTGTCCGCGGAAATTTTGCGCGTCCATCCCGACGAACCCCAACCGGACCGGATCGACTATATTGTCTCCTGTCTGCGGAAGGGTGACGTTATAGCGTTGCCGACCGATACTTTCTACGGTCTGGCAGTGGACCCGGTGAACCTGGCCGCGGTGGAGCAAATCTACAGAATCAAGACACGGCAGAAGCACAAGCCGCTTTCGCTTCTGATTTCGGGTTTGTCGCAGGCGTACGAACTTGCGCGCGATACCGATCCGCTGCTGGATAAGCTGGCGGATCGCTTCTGGCCGGGTCCGCTGACAGTTATTGTGCGGGCAGGGACCAAGCTGCCGCTGCGGTCGACGGCCAACACGGGGAACGTGGCGCTGCGGGTGCCGGATGCGGCGATTCCTCGGGCCGTGGTGGAGCGGTTCGGGCTGCCGATTACGGCGACTTCGGCCAATTTGCAAGGGGCGCAGGAGTGTACGCATGCGGCGGCGGTTCGGGACCAGATTGGGGACCGGATTCCGCTGATTATCGACGGGGGCCCGACGGGACACGCGCTGCCGACGACGATTGTCGATCTCTCGCTGGGGCCGGGGCGCTGGGAGATCCTGCGCGAGGGGGCGATTCCGACGCACGAGATTGTGATGGTGTTGCAGAGGTGAAAAGGACAGGGAATAGGGAACAGAAAAGCAGGGAACGAAGGACCAGAGACGCAGGGACTACATACGGATGTTTAGATTATTGGTTGGAGGGATCGTTGGCGGGGGGATGGATATCTAACATCCGTCGCTTGATTGCTTAGATGGAAGGTTGGGATGAGCCGCTGGGCCAAGCTGAAAAGCCGGGAATACGCACTGCGCTTGGCGCTGGGGACGTTTTTGGCGCTGGCGGTGGGGGCTGCGGGCTGGTGCCGCTGGGTCTATGTACAGATTGAAGCGTATGCGAGCCAGGATCAGGCTGCGCCGGCGGATGCGATTGGGGTGTTTGGGGCGGCGGAGTACGACGGGCGGCCCTCGCCGGTGTACCGGGCGCGGCTGGACCACGCATATGATCTCTACGATCGCAACATTGCTCCGCTGATTATTACGCTGGGCGGCAACGGCGGGGACGAGTACAACGAAGGCACGGTGGGCCGCGAATACCTTCTGGGCATGGGCGTTCCCCAACAGGACATCATCGCCGAGACGAGCAGCCGGAATACCGCCGAATCGGTGCGCCGCATTGCCGTGATCGCGCGGGTAAACGGTCTGCACCGTCTGGTGATTGTGAGCGACGGCACGCATCTGTTTCGGATTCACGAAATGTGCGCCGCCGAGGGGTTCGACGTGCTGACTTCGCCGCGGGCACGGGTTCCGATCGAGGGGAGTTCGGGGGAGTTCGAACGGGTTGCGCACGAGATCCTGAGCTATACGGCCTGGCGGATGCATTTGCGCTGAGGGTGGGAAGCAGCGGAGCTGGCGTTGTTGGCGGGGTTAGCGGAGTTAGCTTGACGCGAAGTTAACCTTTGACGAAGAGCGGGAGAAAGGCCAGCAGCGTCAGGGCAAAGGCTGCGGCGCTGCCGGTGGAGAGGAAATTCACGGCGTCGTTGTTGAGCCAGCCGCGCTGTTCCAGAGTTGCTCCGAGCAGGCTGTCGAAGAGCAGGCCGAAGACGCCGCCCGCGCAACTGATCCAGAACATGACAGAGCCGCCTTGGAAGGCCAGGGTTCCGGCGGCGGCGACGACGGCCGCGGCTGCCACTCCGGCGAGTGTGCCGGCCAGGCTCATGGCGCCGTCGTCGCCCGGATCTACCTGGCGCAGGGTTGTGATCATGCGTGGGCGACCGCCGAAGACCTGGCCGAGTTCGGACGAGGCGGTGTCAGCGGCGGCCTCGGCCAGAGCAGCGAGGCCGACGGCGAAGATCAGCACGGGCGCGTTGGCGGCGCGGGCGAACCAGGCCGAGGTTGAGGCGAACAAGGGCGAATCGATAACCCACGACTGAACAAACGAGCTGCATGCGATGGCGGCCATGCCGAGGTTGGCCGATACCTGCGCCGCGGAACGGCCATGGGGGCTCTCCGCTGTGCCGAGCAGCTCCTTTTTGCGTCTGCCCAGCAGGGTGGAAAGGAAGGCAAGCGCCGCAACGGCCAGAACCGGCATGAGAGCGGTATGCCAGGGTTGATAGGGCAAAGCGACGGTGGAAAACATGAGCCAGGCAGTGATGGCTGTTCCAGCGAAGGCTCCCCAGGGAGTGGCCGCATGGAGCTTCCAGGTGGCCAGGCCAAGCAGTAGACTCAGGCCCACGGTCCAGATGGCGACGGGGGGCGCCTGCACGGCCCACCAGTGGGTTTCCAGCACCACGTCCGCGCCGGCAAAGGGGAGGACGAGGAGCAGGACGAGCTTCGATTGCCAGAGGAGCTTGGTTTGGGCCACGTCTCATGGTAGATCAGGGGAGAGGCGGGGATCAGGGACTAGTGTAGTGTTTCCGAAGTTGATTGAAAAACGACAGCAGACCCTTCGACTCACCCCCCTCACGCTCCACCCCAAAGAGCAAAAGCTCTCTTTGGGGACCCCGGCAAGCGCTTGGGGCCCCGTTCGCTCAGGATGACAGCCTCTCGGGGGAGTTCAGGAGGACAACCTGTGTTTTGTGCGAATATCTGAGACATGACACTAGGGCCTGTCAGCGGCTCAACCCCGGATGCTGTAGGCTGTTTCAGGAAGTGCCGGTA
>CAYQOQ010000122.1:0-14727 GCA_964419175.1 uncultured Occallatibacter sp.
TTGTTCCGCTATTGATGCTCACGTTAAAAACGGCGCCAGCGGAGCGTCCATACTCAGCGCTGTAGTTGTCCGTCTCCACGCGGAACTCATTGATCGCGTCTGGCGATGCCTGAATCGCCTGGTTGGAGTAGCTCTGATTGGATGTGCCGTAGGCGTTGTTGTCCAGGCCGTCGAGCAGGAAGTCGTTCTGCTCGCTGCGGTTGCCGTTTACGTTGTAGGAAGCATCGCGGCTGGTCACTGTCTGGTTTTCAAGAACGTTGGCACGTACGCCTGGCGTTAGCAGAGCCAGATCGGCGTAGGCGCGGCCATTCAAGGGAAGGTTGCCTACATCGCGCGCGGAGATAATCTGCCCGCGCTCGCTGTCTTCCGTATTCAGCAGTGCGGCTGCGCCGGTTACGGTGACCGTCTCGGTTGCCGCGCCGGGTTTCAGGGTCACGTCCACGCGCTGGCGTGCGTTCACTTCAGCCGTGAACGACTCCGTCTGGGTTTCGCTAAATCCCGTTGCCGCGGCCTTCACTTTGTATTGGCCGATGCGAACGCTGGTGAAAGTGAACTGCCCTTGTGCATCGGCCGTTACCGTCACCGCCACACCTGTGGCTACGTTGACGAGGGTAACCTTGGCGTTCGGGATTGCTGCCCCCGAGCTATCATGCACAAAACCGAGAACCGACGCGGTTTCGAACTGCGCGCTGGCAGATGGGCAGATGAATACGCCGAGCAGCAGAACTAGGGCGGCGCCGACAAGCCTCTTCAATAAACTCAAATTCGACATTTTCCTTGGATTCCTTTCTGCGTTTCGAATTGCTCTGGATTCTGATTGGACACAAGGCGCGACAAGTCCGCGGTTTGGATTCCTGCGCCGCGGAATGACGGCATGGACCTTCGCCACATTGGGTCTAGACTGGACCTGGATGATAGGAGTGCGCATCGTTTCTAGGGAGAGAACGATGCCTAGCGACCCCGGTTCGAGTTACATGGTTTCAAGATCGTTTAGCCATGACCCCCTGCTGGCTAAACACATCAACTTAAGTCCTCCAATCGACAGGGTTTGAATCTAACTCGGGAGCACCTTACGTGCAATGCGTGCGTTTGGCTAGGTGTTTCCTCGGTGTAGATGTTTTTCGCTCCGGTTCACCGGGCGTACATCGTTGACAGTATTGATACTTGGGTGATACCGTTCCCCTGATCGCTCCACCTACACTTTACACGGTGGAAAGTGTCTGCTCTCACTGCTTGTTGCTTCACAATAGTACTGCCCATTTCTCTGTTTGTTCTTACAATTCGTTGAAGATGCACACGTTTGTTTTGCAGATACTTCGCCATCCATCCGGCCCTCTGGCAAGGAATCCCGGGGGGCTTGGTTTCTGAAGGGGTTCCAGGGTGTAAAAGCGTGCCCATGATAGTTCCGAGTGTTCCTTCGATCGAGAGTGAAGATTCACCGCAACTCACCGCGACTACTTTGCCAGACGATCCGCGTTGGCAGCTTGCCCGCAGAATTGTGGCCAGCAAAAGTTTCGCTAAATCGTCATTCCTGATCAGCTTTTTGCTCTATGTGTGCGAACGGGAACTCCTTGGAAAAGCCGACGAGATCAGCGAACACCAAATCGGTGTCCAAGCCTTGGGACGCCCTGTAACCTACAATCCCGGCGAGGACAATATCGTCCGCAACTACGCGCGCTTATTGCGCAAGCGTCTGGAAGAATACTTCAAAACAGAAGGTCAGGATGAAATCCTTCGCGTCGACATTCCACGCGGGCATTATGTTCCTGTCTTCTATTCAACTGAGCCGGCCCAAGGCGCCGAACTTCCGTCCTTGTCGCCTCCCCGTACATCCACCACTGCCTCAGCGGACGAAACGACTTTCGACGCGCCGCCAAAGCCATCCTCGCTGCGTTGGCCGGTCAAGAGGGCGGCTGCCATCGTTCTTGTATTATCCACGCTGATGATTGCTGGTGTGGCTGCCTACTTCGGGGTTCGGTACTTCAAGAAGAAGTCAACATCCTTATCTCTTGCGTTTTGGACCCAGGTTCTTAGCCCGGATCGAGAGACTCTGATCGTGCCCGCGGATAGCGGTTTCGGAATTCTGCAGAACCTCACCCGGAATTCCATGCACCTCAGCGATTATGTCAATGGGAAGTATCTGCCTAAGATCGACTCGGTCCCCGGACTGGATAATCGCAACTTGAACGACCTCAGCACCCAGCGATACACCAGCATCGTCGATCTCAACATCGCCGTTAGCTTTTCCCGTTTGCCGGAGTCGGTCCCCGGTCGATTCGCAATCCGCTACGCGCGCGACCTGCGCATGGACGATCTCAAGCATTCCAATGCAATTATTATCGGCTCCCAGCACAGCAATCCCTGGGCCGAGTTGTTCCAGGAAAACATGAACTTCGTTCTGCAATATGAGCCCGAGGTGGACGATTCTCTCATCTTGAACAGGCGTCCGCTTGCAGGCGAAAACACGACCTACAAGAACTTGTGGGCCGAGGATTCCCACCGGACCTATGCCGTGCTGGCCTTCATCCCCAGCCTCGACGGAATCGGCCACGTCATCCTTCTCGAAGGGCTCAACATGGCCGGCACTCAAGCTGCCGGAGACTTCCTCCTGAACGATCAGACAATCGATCCTGTCCTGCTGAAGGCCAGGCTTCCCGACGGAACATTTCGGCCTTTCGAACTGCTGCTTGAAACCAGCAGCATTGGCGCCGATTCACCCAAGGCCCGCGTCATTGCCGAACGGTATGGATCGCCGGCAAGGCAATAAGTCCGTACGTACGATGCATGGCTGACGGCAGTCTCTCTGGAGATAGCTGGCAGCCGAATGCCCAACTTGGGCGTTTTAAGTATTTGCTACAGAAAAGAGATCGTTTGAAAGATCGGGAAACAACCCTGCGACAAATGCCTGAACTCAAGGAGGGGGGAAAGCGCCAGCATTCGCGTGCGCTTCTCTATGCAAAATCTGCCACGTTCGCACCGCCAGCTTGAGATGAGGCAGCGTGCCATTTTGATGAAACACTTCGGGGCGTCACCTTGGAAACTCGCAAGTAACCCTCGCAGTTCTTGAGTAATGCTCGCGGCGAATCAGCGACTTTTACCTGATTTTCATCGATGCCTTCAGATTTGCTACTTATACTCATGCAGATATGGCCATCGACAGTCCCCTCAAGATAGAGCGTGAGCAGGGCAATGCGCCGGGAACGATGATTATCCGACTCACTGGCCCCCTCACCCTGATCAACATCTTCGATCTGCAAGCACAGTTTCGCTCTGCCGAACCCACGCCTCTCACAATTC
Source organism: uncultured Occallatibacter sp. (assembly GCA_964419175.1). GTDB lineage: Bacteria > Acidobacteriota > Terriglobia > Terriglobales > Acidobacteriaceae > Telmatobacter. Next base: position 3,298 of record CAYQOQ010000122.1, read on the forward strand.
TCGATCTCTCCGGCGTTCCCTACATGGATTCGGCCGGAATGGGCGTTGTGGTCAATTACCACGTCCATTGCCAGAACAAGGGTGGCCGGTTTGTCGCCACGGGCGTCAGTCCCCGCATCATGGAGCTATTCAAGATCACCAGGGTAGACAAGGTGATTCGCATGGCCGTAACTCCGGCCGAAGCTGAAGCCAGGGACTAGAAACCACGCGCGTTGGCTTCGGTGCTGCGAGTGATCCTATCGAAGTTGCCTTTCTTCAGGATGCTTGCGCCCAAGCGTTCAGCGCCAGAACGGATTCGGCAACCCGTTGGGCAATCGCTGCCGGCCAGGACTGACGCGTTGCCACCTTACCGCAGTTGAGACTAGCGACGCGATGGGCACCGAGCAGCTAAAGGCGAATTCCGGCAGGCGGAACTCGCTCGGCTTGAACTGCGCAACAGCGGTTCCGGCACCAGCCCGAGTGTGATACAAGGGCTTCGGATGAATAATTCGACACTCAACTTCGCATTCATGACGCGACGGAGATTTGCCGGCGGGCTGGGAATCGCGCTGGCAGGTTTGCCGCTGCTCAAAAGTGGGCCTCTTCTGGCGGAGGGCTTCAGCGAGAAGCAGATTGCTCCTTTCCGCACGCCCTACAAATACGGCACGCTCGTGCTGTCTGCTTCTGGCGAGCCGGGCGCGTTCGATTGCAAGTTCGTGGACGATCCGTTTGTCTTCTATCACGATGGCAAGTTTCAAATGCTCTACATCGGCTTCGACGGGACGGGTTATCAGACCGGGCTGGCGAGATCCACAGACCTGGTGCATTGGCAGCGCGTGGGCTGCGTAATGCGGCGCGATCCCGCCTCGCGCTACACGCGCTACAACGTGGCGTTGAGCTGTATTGTCCGCGAGAACGGACTCACCTCGCGCGGAAGACTTAAGAAGGTGCGTGGCCGCTACCTGGGCGCATGGAACGCCTATCCCAACGCGGGGCTGGAAGAAGGCGCGGCCGTCATCGGCCTCGCCTGGAGCGACGATCTGTTGCATTGGGATCTCACCGATCCGATTCTATTTCCCGCGGACGGCGCGGCGTGGGAACATGGCGGACTCTACAGACCGAACCTGATCGAACAGGGTGGAGTCTTCTATCTCTATTACAATGCCAAGACCGATCCGCGGCCAAAGGCGCAAGGCGGAGGCTGGCGCGAACAAAGCGGCGTAGCCACATCGCGCGACCTGAAACACTGGACTCGGTATGAGGGCAATCCTGTTTTGCAAAATGGGCTGGGCGATGCATGGGATAGCCGCTTTGCGAGCAACCCGTTTGTCGTGCGCCACAAGGATCTCTGGGGAATGTACTATTTCGGCCTCGACGGACACGGCAAGGCGCGCGAGTTGCTGGCGCTGGGCAACGCCCCCAATCGCTTCAATAAAGTGAACGAGATCATGGTCGATGTAGGCGCGCCGGGCAGTGTCGACGAGACCTTCGCACACAAGACGTCTGTCATCTTCCACGATGGCGCGCTTTATCACTTTTACTGTGCGGTGTCTCACAAGTGGCCCAATGAAATTCGCGGAGTCTCGGTGGCGCGCTCCAGGCCATGGTGAGCAGTCCTCTTCGAAAGAGTGAGAGTACACAGAGGTTTGAGAGGCAGTGCGTTCGTTAGAAAGTCCCGAGCGGTAATACGGAAGCAGGCTCCAGGATGCGATGCGCAAAAGAGATTTGTTCTGATAGCTTGGATGGGATGAAAGGCTTTCCTGATCTTAACCTCCGGTGTTGTGCCCTGGTAGCCGCGCTCGTTTTTTCATTGGCTCCAATGCCGTTGTGTGCGCAACAGACTGCGCCAAAGGTGCAGCGGCAACTCGATCGCGTGCAGGCAGGGACCCGCGGCGGTTCCTTCACGGCCGATTGGAATTCGCTCGGCGCCTATCGCGTTCCCGAGTGGTTTCGCGATGCCAAGTTCGGCATCTTCATCCATTGGGGTGTCTATTCGGTTCCGGCATTCGGAAACGAGTGGTATCCGCGCAACATGTATCAGCAGGGCAATGCCGCCTTTAAACACCACGTGGAGACGTACGGCCCGCAGTCGAAGTTCGGGTACAAGGACTTCATCCCGATGTTCCGGGCTGAACACTTCGACGCCGGCGCATGGGTCGATCTGTTCTCGCGCGCCGGCGCACGCTACATTGTGCCGGTCGGCGAGCACTGCGACGGATTTGCCATGTACGACTCGGGCATCAGCGATTGGAACGCGGCGAAGATGGGTCCCAAGCGCGACGTTGTTGGCGAACTTGCCGCGGCCACGCGCAAACGCGGCCTGCACTTCGGCGTCTCGTCGCACCGCGCCGAGCACTGGTGGTGGTATGACGGTGCAATGAAGTTCGACTCCGACGTGCACGAGGGTCAAGCGCCTGGCCTTTACGGACCCGCACGGCCCATGACGCTGACCGGCGACGACGATTCGAAGGAGCCCGACCCAAATCATCTGGAAAAGTGGCTGCCGCCCGATCAAGCCTTTCAGGACGATTGGCTGGCCCGCAGCACCGAGATCGTCGACAAATACCACCCTGACCTTTTTTATTTCGATTGGTGGATTGGCCAGCCCGCGTTTCAGCCGTATCTGAAGCGCTTTGCCGCCTACTATTACAACCAGTCGTCGCGGCGGCGTCAGGGTGTCGTACTCACCTACAAGCAACATGACTTTCCAGAGAATGCCGCTGTGCTCGATATTGAACGTGGCAAGCTCGATGCTCTGCGCCTGCTGCCCTGGCAGACCGACACTTCCGTCAGCATTCATTCGTGGGGATATGCGGAGCACGATGAATACCGCGACGCAAAATCCCTCATTAGCGAGCTGGTCGACGTGGTAAGCAAGAACGGCAACCTGCTGTTGAACGTTGGCCCCAAGGCCGACGGAACAATTCCCGAAGAGGCACGCGCAATTCTGTTGCAAATGGGCGCTTGGCTCAAGACCAATGGCGAGGCCATCTATGGTTCGCGGCCTTGGCTGCTCTACGGCGAGGGGCCAACTAAGGTTGCCAGTTCGGCGCTAAACACCGATCGCCAGGAGTTCACCCCCGAAGACATCCGCTTCACCACGCGTAACGGCATCCTCTATGCCATTGCGCTGGGCTGGCCCGCAAGCGGCGAGCTGCGAGTGCATACGCTTTACCGCGGCACTCCCTACCTGAAAGGGCCAGTTTGCGCAGTGCAACTGCTCGGCTCCAACGAGCGGCTTTCATGGAAACAGGAGGCGGATGGGCTGCACATACAACTGCCACAAGTGCGGCCTGACGAGCCCATTATTACATTCCGCGTAACAGAACAGATTGGCTATCATGGCGGGTGTAAAGAGTAGTTCTATTTCACCCCGCTGTGACATTCTCTCTCGGGCGTCTGGCCCATCCGCAGGCCAGCGCCCGGTTCCCTGGTGACTGCTATGAGTATGTGTGCAATTTATGCATGCCTCGCTCAGGCTTTAATGCCAACTGTAGAGCAGGGAGTCGCCATCGCCGGCGGTAATGAGGGCGTCGTTGGGATAGTAGGAATCGACATTCTCCGGTGTAATCAACTGGTGTCGAGTGAAGGTGGCGGAGGGAATCTCCTTGCCCTCGAGCTTGTCCAAGGCGAGGGCGATGATGGCTTCGCCATAGCGTTCGGGAAAATAGGCGACGGAGCCAACCATGCGCGTGCCTGGCCGCCGCATTTCGCGCCGAGCCTCTATCGTGGCGTTTTGAGAGACGGCGAGGCAGTTTTTTGCGCGGCCAGCTTCTTCAAAGGCCTGCAATGCACCGAGGCAATTTGGATCGTTCAATGCGCCTACCAGCACGTGGCTCGACTTGTTATGCAACAGGTGACGGCGTGTCGCTTCCATGCTGGTCTCGAAGCGGCCGTTTCCGTTGACAAACCGCACTTTCTGATCTGGAATTTTCGGCAGCAGCTCGCGCAATCCGGCCAGGATACCGGTGAGCCGGGAACGTGGCAGCGGTCCAGCCTTAGCCAATTCCAGCAGAATCACCTCATCGACCTGCCCCCCCCAATGCTGTACGGCGGCCTTGGCGAGCGCGTGTCCAGCCATCACTCCAGCGCGATAATTGTTGGCGCCGAAAAAGCTAGCGCCCGGATGAGGAATTTCGATTGCGATGATCGGAATCCCAGCCTCGATCAGTTTGGCGGCGACAGTGGCCGCGCTATCCTCGTTGGTCTGGAATTCTACGACCAGATCGACTCCTTCGCGGACAAAATTTTCCGCATTGCGGATTGCGACCGTAGAACTGTATCGGTTGCTCAACTCAAGCAACTCAATGCCGGCTTCGAATGCCGCGCTTCGAATGCTCTCCGACACCAGACGCGAGAAGGAGAATTCCTCGCTCTGCGAGGCATAACCGACGCGGAACTGTTTCCGTCTCCATTGCTGGCTGGTAGGGCGATAGAGATTCTTCGCAGGTTTTACCAGCATGCCTTCCTCAACCAGGGTCGCGAGCAGACGAAAGGCTGTTGTCCGGCTCAACTCCGTTCTTGAAACGATGTCGCGGAGAGAAAGCCCAGGCTGACCTTGCTTGAAGCACTTCAAAATGTCGCAGGCCCGGCGCACCGCCTGAATGTTGTAGCTGGCTGAAGTGGTTGAAGGGCGCTTGCCCTCCGGTTTTGAGTTGTCCTCAAGTAACACAGTTTGTCTCCAGTCGGGCGTTGCAATGGACAATTGATGCCCCTGAAAATATTCCAACGGGTGAAATTAGATTTCGACGTCCTGTGCGCCAGGTAGCGTAATTCTCAACGAAAATGGGGGAATACGCCCGATTCTATATTCCACCTGATGGAACTATCGCAACTATAAGAATCTTGTGGCCCATCCCCTTTCATTGTCAATACCCTTCGTTGGAGTTCAGGCAGCAAGAGGGATCTTGTGGATCAGGCGTATCGACAACTTCGGGTAGGTTTGGTGGGACTCGGCTTGGAGGCGTATTGGCCCCAGTTCGCGGGATTGGAGGAGCGTCTTCTTGGCTACCTTCGCCTGGTCGAGGGAAAGATCGGGGGAAAGCAGCGCTCCGTAATCAACATGGGCTTGATTGATAGCCCCAGGAAGGCGATCTCAGCAGGACACGCATGCCGCCAGGAGGATATCGATATTCTCCTCGTTTACGTGACCACGTACGCCCTTTCATCCACGATCTTGCCGGTGATCCAGCGCGCTAAAGTACCGGTTATCCTGCTCAACCTTCAGCCTTCGGCCGCCATCGACTACGAGCACTTTAACAGCATGGCAAACAGAACGGCGATGACGGGCGAGTGGCTTGCCTACTGCAATGCGTGCCCCATGCCGGAGATTGCAAATGTGCTGCGGCGGCTGGACATTCCGTTCCAACAGGTCACAGGCATGCTGGAGAACGATCCGGTTTGCTGGGCCGAACTGGAGGGTTGGCTGACTGCCGCATCGGTGGCGAAGACTCTAAGCCACAGCAGAATGGGCCTGATGGGCCACTATTACAGCGGCATGCTCGACATTGCTACGGACCTGGCGCAAGTAAGCGGGCGGCTGGGCACCCACGTGGAAATGATCGAGGTCGATGAACTGAGCGCCTTGCGGCGCGGGGTTTCCGAAGTAGAAATAGCCGCGAAGGTGAGACAGTTCGAAGACTTTTTCGCCATCGATCCGGAGTGTTCGGAGCAGGAATTGGAGAGGGCGGCGGTCACCGCGGTCGCCCTGGACAAGCTGGTGGCGGCCAACACGCTCGATATGATGGCCTACTACTACATGGGTTCGGGCGTCGACGAAAACGAAGATACCGTGAGTTCCATTATTCTTGGCGCATCCGTGCTGACGGGCTCAGGCATACCGTTTGCGGGCGAGTACGAAGTGAAGAACGTGCTTGCCATGAAGATCATGGACGAACTTGGAGCAGGCGGCTCGTTTACCGAGTACTATGCGATGGACTTCAATGCTGATCTGGTGCTGATGGGGCACGATGGCCCCGGACATGTTCGAATTGCACAGGACAAGATTCGCGTGCGCCCGCTCGAAGTCTTCCACGGTAAAGTGGGCCGGGGCCTTTCCGTGGAGATGGCGGTCAAGCACGGCCCCGTTACGCTACTATCGCTGGTCGAAGACAAGGACAAGGGTTTCTCTTTATTGGTGGCCGAAGGTGAGAGTGTCCCCGGTCCGATCCTGGAGATTGGAAATACGAACAGCCGCTACCGCTTTAGTCTTGGCGCCCGTGGATTTGTAGAGGCCTGGAATGCGCGAGGCCCTGCTCATCATTGCGCCGTCGGAATTGGAAGCCGGGGAAGGGAACTGCGAAAGATTGCGGAGTTGATGGATCTTGGGTTCTTTCAAGTCTGCTGAAGAACGCCAAAGGGAATTTTTTGCATTCCGGTCCTCAAGAAGGTTGCAGAAAGACGTTTCGTGGCGAGAGTGTTTCGACAAATATGTGTAGTCGGAATTAGCATTGGACAGTCACAGGACAACAAGCTGCATCTCGAACCTATCAAAGCGGCTGTGGTCGAGGTTCGGTAGGAGAAACTTCAATGAGCGATACTGCAAAGAACATCGAATTGGCGTATGAGTTGGCCGGCAAACGGTATGCGGCCATGGGCGTGGAAACCGCGAAAGTTCTTCAACAGCTCGATGAAATTCCGATCTCGATTCAGTGCTGGCAGGGCGACGATGTCCGCGGCTTTGAAAACCCGACAGGGGATTTGACCGGGGGCATCCAGACCAGCGGCAATTATCCCGGCCGTGCACGCAATGGCGATGAGTTGCGCGCCGATCTGGACGTCGCGTTTGCGCAGATACCGGGGAAAAAACGGCTCAATCTCCATGCGATTTATCTTGAGTCGGCCACGCCGGTGGAGCGCGATGCCATTGAGCCCAAGCATTTCGAGCGTTGGGTGAAGTGGGCCAAGGCCAATGATCTGGGCTTGGATTTCAATCCGACGTGTTTTTCGCACCCGCTGAGCGAAAAGGCGACATTGAGCCATCCGGATGCCGAAGTGCGGAAGTTCTGGATTGATCACTGCATTGCCAGCCGGCGCATCAGCGAATACTTCGGCACCGAGCTTGGCACACCGGCGGTGATGAACATCTGGATTCCCGATGGCGACAAGGATCTGCCTTTCGACCGCATTGGCCCGCGGAAGAGACTGATGGAAGCGCTGGACGCGATCCTGGCTGTTCCAGTTGGCTCGCACCATAAGGTTGCTGTCGAAGGCAAACTGTTTGGCATCGGTTCGGAGAGCTACACGGCCGGTTCCAACGATTTCTACCTGGCGTATGCCGCCACGCGGAAGACATTACTTTGCCTTGACGCCGGGCACTTCCATCCGACGGAAAACGTCTCCGATAAAATCTCCACGGCCCTGTGCTTCCTGGACGAAATTCTTCTGCACGTTTCGCGCCCGGTACGCTGGGACTCGGATCACGTGGTATTGCTGGACGACGCAACTCTCGCAATCGCGCAGGAGATCGTGCGCACAAACGCGCTCTCTCGCGTAAACATTGGTCTTGACTTCTTCGATGCGAGCATCAATCGTCTGGCGGCCTGGATTGTAGGAGCCAGAAACATGCGGAAGGCGCTGTTGCTGGCGCTTCTGGAACCCACGGCAAAGTTGCTGGATGCCGAGCGGAACTGGGATGGCGCAACGCGCATGGCGCTCTTCGAGGAACAGAAATCGATGCCCTGGTCCGCGGTCTGGGATTACTACTGCATGAGCAGGAATGTTCCGGTTGGAATCGATTGGCTGGACAAGGTGAAGGCTCATGAAGAAGCAACGGCAGGCAGCCGTTAGCCGGCGCGATAAGCAGGACGATTGAAGAAGTCCCTGCTTGTCAGTTGATGGTGAATACGCAAAACGCAACTAGCGAACGGAGGAAACCCGCGGAAGATGTTGGAGACGCGGGTTTCCTCATGTGGGCTAGAAGACAAATTCCTTCAACCGCATAAACTGGCCTTCCCGTACTCGGCCATTACGATCCAACTCTCGGCCCCGCTCGACACCGCCCCCTATTGCGAACGAAACAATCTCTTCCAGCAGGTGTTCCCGGTTCGGTTTCGAGCGCGCATCGTCCAACTCCCCTTCTTGCCTATTTCCATAGTCCTGCAAATAGCGATCCGGCCCTGGGCTTAGAGGAGTTTCGTTCATCATCCGCGCAGGGCAGCAGATCGCGCTGACGCATTTTCTCACTTACAATCATGCCACCGTTTTAACCATGCGCCTTCCGTTCTGAGGCGCCAGGCAACGCCGCTCGACTCGGCTGGGAATTGCGAGCCGAGCGGAGTCTGAAAAAGTTAAGGTGGATGCAGTAAATTGTGCGAGCACGCCGGCCATAGCAGAGACTACTGTCAGGCAAGGAGAAGACGTGAGATCGAAGCCTAAAGTTGAAAGAAGCCGGTGGCTGCGTTGCCGCGGTGTTGCGCTCATTGTGTTCGCGGCCTCAATGGCCGCCAGTTGTAGCCCGGCGCAGACCACCCTGATTGTTTCGGCGGCTGCCAGTCTGAAGGATGCGCTGGTCGAAACCGAGGCTGTGTACAAGCAAAGCCGGGCGAATGTGACATTCGTCAACAACTTTGGTTCTTCCGGAATGCTGGCTGTGCAGATTGCCCAGGGAGCGCCGGCCGACATTTTCATCTCCGCCGCCGCCAAACCGATGGACGATCTGGCAGCCGGCGGGGCGATTGTTGCAGGCACGCGCCGCAACCTGCTGCGCAACTCGCTGGTGCTGATTGCTCCGCGGGATTCCAGGCTTCAGGATTTTCAGGGACTTGCCGGCAGGTCCGTCCGGCTGATCGCGCTGGGCGATCCGGCCAGCGTTCCGGCAGGCCAGTACGGGCGCCAATCGCTCCTCTCGCTTCATCTTTGGGATAAGATCAACGCCAAGCTGGTGCTGGGCGGGGATGTACGCCAAGTGCTGACGTATGTAGAAACCGGCAATGCGGATGCGGGCCTGGTGTATGCCACCGACGCATTGAATTCTGGAAATGTGCGCGTTGTCGCCACGGTTCCGGAGTCTGCTCACGACCCTATCGTCTATCCCGCCGCAGTGATCAAGGGAAGCCACAGCGAACAGGCTGGGCGCCAGTTCATCGACTATCTGGCCGGCCCGGCCGCGCAGGCCATCTTCCAGAAGCATGGATTTAGAATGGCGACACCGTGAATTTTCCCGCTGACTTCTCGCCGCTGTGGATTTCTCTGGCTACTACCTGCGCGGCCACCATAGCCACCTTCTTTCTGGGCATGATTGCGGCCAGGCTGATGTATGGCGCGCGCAGCGGTCTTCGCGTTTGGATTGACGGCATTCTAACGCTGCCCCTGGTTCTTCCTCCCACCGTCGTCGGCTTCTTTCTGCTGCTTTTGCTGGGAAGACACAGCTTGATTGGCCATGCGCTGGAACGGATCGGCGTCGTGATCGTTTTTTCGTGGCCGGCCACGGTGATTGCCGCAACCGTTGTAGCCTTTCCGCTGATGTATCGCACAACCCTGGGCGCGTTCGAGCAGGTCAACCCGAATCTTCTGGATGCGGCGCGCACGCTGGGCGCATCGGAGGGGAGGATCTTCCGCAGAGTGCTGCTGCCCATGGCAGCGCCCGGCGTGCTGGCGGGCACGGTACTGGCCTTTGCGCGCGCGCTGGGGGAATTCGGCGCCACCCTGATGCTGGCCGGCAATATTCCCGGCCGCACCCAAACCATGCCAATTGCCATCTTCTCCGCCGCCGAGGGCGGAGAGAAGCGCGTCGCACTTCTATGGGTAAGCCTCATCGTCGTTCTCTCGGTAGCCATTATTCGTCTGCTTCACTGGGAGAGGAAGACACGGAAGGCGGGGCCGAATCCAGTGGATGCAAATCCGGCTCCGGTCCCGATTCCAGACTTGTTGCCGCAGCGGGGGCCGGGGGAGAACGCGCCCGGTGCCTTGCTGGAGATAAGCGTTGAGAAGGCGCTGGAGCCCTTCCTTCTGGAGGTCAAGTTCAGCGCGGGCAGGGGCGCGGTGGGCCTGCTGGGAGCTTCGGGCGCGGGCAAGTCCATGACCTTGCGCATGATTGCGGGGATTGTCGCGCCGGATCGCGGACGCATCACGCTGAACGGGCGCGTCTTGTACGACAGCGCAACGGGCCAGAAGGCAGCCGCGGCGCGGCGGAAGATCGGTGTAGTGTTTCAGGACTACGCCTTGTTTCCGCGGATGACGGTGGCTGAAAATGTAGGCTTCGGGTTGAGCGAGCTGCCGCAGCGGGAACGGCGCGCGCGCGTCCGACTACAGCTTGAACGGATGCATATCGCGGAACTGGCCGATCGCTATCCGACAGAAATTTCAGGAGGCCAGCGGCAGCGCGTGGCCATTGCCCGCTGCATGGCCATCGAGCCCGAAGCGCTGCTATTCGACGAACCGTTTGCCGCGCTCGATCCGCATTTGCGGAGACAAATGGAAGAACAGCTTCGCGAGACTCTTGCCGGCTACAACGGTGCGGTGGTGTTTGTTACGCACGATACGGAAGAGGCTTTCCGCTTCTGCGGCGATCTGCTGGTGCTTGACCACGGCAAGGTGATTGCCAGCGGTCCCAAGCGCCAGCTCTTCGAGCGTCCGCAATGTGTCGCGGCGGCGCGGTTGACGGGTTGCAAGAACATTGTTCCGGCCCGGCGCATAGCCGCCGATCGAATCGCGGTGGAGGCATGGAACTGTGAACTGCAAACAGCAACGCCGGTTCCCGATGCGCTGACCCATGTTGGCCTGCGCTCGCATCAAATCGCGTTCCATGCCGGGGAAGGGAAAAACATCTTTTCCTGTTGGCTGGTGGGAACCAGTGAAGCGACACATGAGATGACGCTCTATTTGCGCCTGCACGCGGCGCCCGCCCCGGGCGAACTGCCTCATCTGCAGGCCGACGTGTCAAGCGATTTGTGGCGCACGCTCAGCCTGGAGCCGCAACCATGGCGTATCGATCTCGATCCGGAACGGCTCTTGCTACTGCAAGGATAGTCTTCCTCATGGCGCTGGCATCAAACGGTTTATCAGTGCTGCAGGCCGGCACCACGACGGAATCCTGCGCTTTCTTCATTGCCCCTTATAAGAACTCTGCCAAGATATGGCCACGAACCGGCATGGTTGCGACATTTGCGCCCTGCTTCCACGAGGCGGGTTCCGAGAAAACCCCTGCTCCATCGTTCCGTCAAGCCTGCGAACTCTTCCTGAATCATGAAGGCGCCGGGCGGGACCGTCGGCTTAACTCTCAGAAATTGTCCGGAATCTACTTTTAGCGCCATGTGTCCATTGGCTTATAATTCTTTACGAACCTCATCGTTGCCCAGCCGGAAGAGCAAGCAGGGGACGGAAGTGGGTTTCTGCTTCCAGATTAAGTTGTGGGAATACGCTAAGTGCCACTCATTAATCGCGGAAGCGTGTGATTCTAAAGGGCGGGAGTAGTTCAGTGGCAGAACGTCAGCTTCCCCTAGGGAATTTCTA
>CAYQOQ010000123.1:0-14512 GCA_964419175.1 uncultured Occallatibacter sp.
AAGTCGGCCAGAGCTTCCAGGTCACCCGCGAGCGCATCCGCCAGATCGAAGCCAAGGCTCTACGCAAGCTGCGTCATCCCTCGCGAAGCCGTAAGCTGAAAGCCTTCGTCGAAGGCGTCAAAGATATGTAATGCAGTTGAAATGTAAGTCCGGCTGAACGTTAGCCGAAAACAAAAAAGCTGCGGCCTTGGAAGGGGCTGCGGCTCTTTTGTTTTCGGCCTTCTGTGCAATGCTCTCCCGGACAGGGCAATCCCATGAACTAATTTTCTTGATGCAACGGGTTCCAATTCCCCGCGCCGGAGGCGCAAAGTACGTTAGCCCCGCGCTTCAGCGTGGGGTTTGGGGTCGTAATTTGCCACAAAGCCCCGTCGGGGCGGTGCCAAAAGACGGACAATCGGCAACCATTTGACGTTCATGCAATCGCCCTGCTCTCCCGGATTCCCAGTCATAGAGAGTGCCTTCGCTCGGCTATAATTTTTAGTTAACCCCGCCAAGGCAAATTGTCCTGCGAATGCGGCAAAGACCGTTAGTATGGAACATTCTTCCTGGCTCCTTTGAAAGGTGAACTCATCGATGAAAGACATCTCCCGCCGTCAGTTTGGTACGGGCGTCGCCGCAACGGCTGCCGCGCTTGCCTCGGCTTCGTTGCCGAAGTTTGCATTCGGCCAGCCTCATCCCGCCAGTCGCCAGTTACCGCAGGGCTTCCTCTGGGGATGCGCCACGGCGGCCTACCAGATTGAAGGCGGAGCAAACGAAGATGGCCGCGGGCCGTCGGTCTGGGACATCTTCTCGCACACGCCGGGCAAAACCTATCAGGGCGATACCGGCGACATCGCCGACGACTCCTATCACCTCTACAAAGAAGACGTGCGCCTGCTCAAGAACCTGGGCGTGGCTACCTACCGCATGTCTATCTCCTGGTCGCGCGTTTTTCCAAGCGGCAAAGGCCAGCCCAATCCCAAGGGCCTCGACTACTACAACCGCGTCGTCGACGAGCTGCTGGCCAACAACATCACGCCTTACATCACGCTCTTCCACTGGGATCTGCCCGCGGCGCTGCCGGGCGGCTGGCAGTCGCGCGACACGTCGAAGGCCTTCGCGGAATACGCGGCTTATATGACTAAACACCTCTCCGACCGCGTGCATCACTGGATGACGACCAACGAGTTCAGTTGCTTCACCGACCTCGGCTACAAGGAAGGCCGCTTCGCGCCGGGCCTCAAGCTGCCCCCGGCTCAGGTCAACCAGATTCGCCACAACGCTATCCTGGCCCACGGGCTTGGGGTGCAGGCTATCCGCGCCAACACCCCAAGCGGCACGCAGGTAGGCCTCGCGGAAAACGCCAGCATCTATGTGCCTGTGATAGAAACTCCTGAACACATTGAGGCCGCCCGCAAAGCCACGCGAGACGGTAGCGCTCCGTTCCTGACCACGCTGATGGAGGGCAAGTATCCCTCCACCTACCTGGAGCGCGAAGCAGCCAATGCGCCCAAGGCAGAGCCCGGTGACATGGAGGCGATCGGCAGCAAGCTGGACTTTGTCGGCCTCAACGTCTACACCGCGGACTACGTGGAGGCAGACGGCTCCGCCCAGGGATATGCGATCGTGCCGCGCCCGGCGTCGTACCCGCACATGAGTGCGTCCTGGATCAACGTCGCTCCCGAGTGCGCCTATTGGACCATCCGCAATGTGAGCGACCTCTGGCATCCGCCCGCGATTTTTATTTCAGAAAACGGCTGCTCGTCAGACGACGTGCCCAACGCCGAAGGCCGCATTGAAGACACCGACCGCGTGATGTATCTGCGCAACCACATCACCAACGTGCAACGCGCCGCCGCGGAAGGATACCCCATCAAGGGATACTTCCTCTGGAGCTTGCTCGATAACTTCGAGTGGGGCGATGGGTACAGCAAGCGGTTTGGCATTCACTACGTGGACTTCAAGACCCTCAAGCGCACGCCCAAGCTCAGCGCCGAGTGGTATCGCAACGTAATCGCCCGCAACGCGGTGGCGTAACGTCCGGCGGAACGGGAACTCCTCAAGCAACGCAGGAGCCCCGTTCCACCGTGCAGATCTTCACTTGCCCAATTGCTTCACAAAGAAGTCCGCCATCATGTGGTTGGCTTCGATCGCCTCAGGTAGCTTTGGGTCGTACCAGAAGGCGTGCGTGAGGGCATCGAAAATCACCAGCCGCGCATCCACGCCAGCATTCAGATAAGCCCGATGCAGATTGACCGTGCCGCTCAGCAGCAGATCGCGGCCGCTGGCAACAAACAGCGTTGGCGGCAGGCCGTGCAGATCGGCGTAGATAGGCGACAGCACCGGATCGCGAGGATCCGTGGAGGCGACATACGCCGACAGAAGCGGGCCCTGTGCTGGCGGGTCCAGATGGCCGGAAAGGCCGCGCAATCCATACATCGCCATTGAGTCGCCCGGCCGCGCAAAGTCGCCCATGCCGCTGAAGATGCCCAGAGCCGCGGGCAACGGCAGGCCCAGTTGTTTCAACTTCACCGCGACCTCGGCCGTGAGAATGGCTCCGGCTGAGGTTCCATAGAGGACGATGTGGCCGGGCTTGTACGTCTTCAGCAACTCCTTGTAGACGGCTACTGCGTCGTCCACAGCCGCGGGAAACGGATGTTCGGGCGCCAGCCGATAGAGCACGGCGACGACCTTGATCTTGGTATAGCCGGCAATCGGTATCGACTCCGTGTACGAACCTGAATCGGAGTCGAAGCCGCCGCCGTGCACGTTCATCAGCACCTTGTCGCGGTTCGCTTCAGGCATCCCCTCCGGCGTCACAATGCGCACTGGAACGCCGGCGATCGTGTTCTCGACAAGCTTGTTGGGGCACAGCGCGCTCCATGCCACGCGGGCGCCGGCCGTATAAGCGTCAGTCCGGGTGCGCCGCTCGGCAAGCGCCTCGGGCGGGCCCTGGTCCGGCATCGCGCGGCCCAGCACCTTTTGCGCCTCGGGGCTGATTGTCGCCGGCACCGGGACCATGCGCGTTATGTGCGCGGTGCCGTTGGCGTCGATATAACTTGTGTCCCGGTTAGGTGCTTCCGCTGCGGTGGTGGACTGCGAAGCGGGCTGCTGCGCGGCCAGCGCGGCTGAGGCCAGCAAAACAAGAATGGCGTAGCGATGGGGTAGAGAACTCATTCGGTCGTCTCCTCCTGAGGGGACCTGCTCGATTCAGAGTAGAGTCCGCGACGGTAAAATCACACCGTCCACCATATCCAGAAAATGCCGCACCGTCCACCGCACCGATTCTTCTGGGAGGAGCCCGTCCAGACAGACAGTTGCGATCGTGTCCGCACGCGAGTCAAAGATAACTCTTCCAGATAGCGCAAACAGCAAAGGGCAGCGATTTGGTCGCTCCCCTTTGCCGTTTGGTTCTGGTTACTTAGTATTAGTGCGGTAATACGAGCAAGCCGCTTGCCAGCAACTTCTCTGTCAGCTTGTCCAGAGCCTCGGAGAATTTGTACGAGACAGCCCGTACGCTCATGCCCAGAAGCATGGCTGCTTCGGCCTGAGTGTACTCCTGAAGCACGATCCGGCTCAGCAACTGACGGTCGAGCGAACCGAGCTTGTCCAGGCACCTTTCCAGATCGAGAACAAAGATCACCGCGTCCTCGAAGGTACGGATCGGACGGCTGGAAGCCCATCCCCGCGACACTGGATCGCCCAGGATCGACGGGGCCCTGCCCACTTGCATGGAGGCATACAGATAGCGCCGTAACATGCTCTCTGTGTGCTTCCGGTAGAAGGCCAGACTGACCACGGGCGCAGGCGCCGGGTCGGCCTTCGGAGCTTTTGCCGGACTTGCCTGCGGCTGTGCCGCCGCCTTCTGTTCCCATTGCCTCCGTTCTTGCTGCCACTCTACCTGCGGACTACTTGCTCCCCAAACGGTTGCCAACTGGAGGGCTGCGCTCATAGCACACCTCCCATTGCTTCAGCCGGCGTCCAGACTCTCGTATGCGGCTTGCGGGCTGGACGCCCACGCCGCTTCCGTGTTTCCGGCGACGGAAAATCCTGCAGTTTGACTTCACACTCCTTGCAATAAACGCTCCCTTGAGTTTGGGCGCGGTACCAAAGACAGCCGCACCCCTCGCAAATCTTTATTTGCACGCGCAATTCCATGACGGTTTCTCCGTTGTTGTGTCGTCTCCCGATAGACTGTTTTTCTTTCTGTTGTTCCTCGGGGTGAAGAGAACCAGGCAGGGCAACTCAGGTTTCTCATGTCCTGATGGGGGATTGTCGCCTTCGCTCTCTTGTTTTTTGTCATGCTCATAGCGCGCAGATCCTGGAATTTTCAAGTCCTGGCCTGTCCCCTGGCGCCCCTCTTGCAAGGCGCCACGGGATGAAGATGGGTCCGGGAACAAATCCCACGGCAGTGCGTGAAAAAGTGCACACGTCCACCGCGGGATGTTCATTGGCAACTGAAGGGGACAGAATCTCTGTCCCGCTCAAAAATGAGCCAAGGAAGCATTTCCCAAAAAATTCCCACAAACCAGAACGAGATGAAGTAACACCAATCTAGGGATATGTATCTCTTGCGTCAACGTCTCAACGCAGTTTTGCATTCCTGTGCTTTCCAATCATTATTAAAGCGCTGACAATGAAGGCCAATTGCCCAATACAACTTTTCTGGGGGAAAACTAAGGGCGGCCTTGCCCATTGCTGGTGGCGAATTATCCACAAATGAATTTTACCCAGATGCACGAACGTCTACGCCTGGAGCTCATGCGCAGGATAAAGCGCGGGACGCTCAGTGTCTCTCTGTTGGCTCGACAGACTGGCTTTGGGCAGGCGCATCTGTCTAACTTTCTGCATTGCCGCCGCCAGCTCTCGCTCGATGCACTGGATCGAATCCTCGCCTCCCAGCATCTGACCGCCGCCGATCTGCTCCCCGTCATTGGCCGTCCGGGCGATTCGTTCACCGACACGGAAAACAGCGCGGTGCCCATTGTTTCTCATGCCACGGCTCTCTTCGAACCCTACATTCGCCCGTCCGCGGTTCACTCCATGCTGCGTTTGCCTGCCGGCGTTCTCCAGGCCTTGCACACCCGCGTCTCGAACGCGCGCCGTGTCTGGCAGCGCTTTGTCGCCGTGCGTATTCCGGCCGCCGATGCACTGCCCATGGATCCGCTGGTGCTGCCCGAAGCCATCGCGCTCATCGATCGCCACTACAATTCGCTCGCGCCCTATCGCCCCAACCGGCAGAATGTCTACGCGGTCCGGCATGGCGCGCACCTCACGCTGCGCTATGTGGATTTTTCTTCAAACCGGCTCGTCCTGCGCCCGCACAACATCGCCTTCCCGGTCGAGCTGATCGAAATCGGGTCCGGCGAGTCTCCCGGCGACTTGATTGCAGGCCGCGTTGCGCTCATTGTCAACGAGCCGTAGGGCTTGTCATCGAATTCCCAGGGAATTCGAGGGCAGTCCTTACCCCTCGTGCACCGTGTCCGGATTATCGAATCGCGTGAACTTTCCAACCCAGTTCAGATACACGGTATCCGTGGGGCCGTTGCGCTGCTTGGCGATGATGATTTCGGACTTGGCCTTTTCCTCGGCGCTCAACTCTTCCGTGCGGTTGTAGTAAGCCTCGCGGTGAATGAACGCCACCACGTCGGCATCCTGCTCAATCGAGCCGGACTCGCGCAGATCGCTCAGCAGCGGCCGCCGGTCTTCCCCGCGCCGTTCGCTGGCACGCGATAGCTGCGACAGCGCAACCACCGGAACGTGCAGTTCCTTGGCCAGAGCCTTCAGCCCGCGCGAGATTGCCGACACTTCCTGCGTGCGGTTCTCATAGCCCTTCTTGCCGCCCGAGGGCAGCGTGGCCGTCATCAGTTGCAGATAATCCACCACCACCAAATCCAGCCCGCCGGCATTCTGTTTCAGCCGCCGCGCCTTGGCACGCATCTCGGCCAGCGATATGCCCGCCGAGTCGTCGATGAAAATGTGCGACTCCACCAGTTCGCCCAGCGCCTTCTGCAACTTGCCGGACTCTTCCTGCCCCAGGAAGCCCTTCTGCAACATCTGCTGGTCCACCCAGGCCTGCGAGGCCAGCATGCGTCGCAGCAGCGACTCCTTGCTCATTTCCAAGCTGAAGATGGCCACAATCGCCTGGTGGTTGATCGCCGCGTTCTGCGCAATGTTGATGGCGAACGCAGTCTTGCCCATCGAAGGGCGCGCCGCAATAATAATCAGCTCGTCCTTCTGCAACCCGCTCGTCAGCCGGTCCAGGGCCGTAAAATCCGTAGCCAGCCCCGTCACTTCGCGGCTTTGCTTATAGAGATTGTCGATTGACCCGAACGAGTTCGCGACAATCTTGTCCAGCGGTTCCAGCCCCTGCGCCAGGCCCTTTTCGCTGACCTCGAGCAACTGCGACTCGGTCACGTCCAGCACGCCGATCGCGTCTTCGCTCTGGTCTGCAGCCCGCGCGATTGCCGAGGAACAAATCAGCATCAGCTTGCGCAGCAGGCTCTTGTCCTTCACGATCCGGATGTACTCTTCGATCACCGGCCGCCGCGGCAAACCCTCCGTCAGCGACGCCAGGTACGCAACGCCGCCCACCGCCTCGACTTCCTTGTAGCGGGCCAACTCGTTCGACAGCGTCACAATATCCACCGGCCGCTGCGCGTCTACCAACTCGCCCATACGCAGGTAGATACGCCGATGCGAGTCCAGCGAAAAGGCGTCCGCCTCAAGCTTTTCCGCGGCCTCGGAGTAGGCGGCATTGTCCAGCAGAATTGCGCCAAGAATTGTCTTTTCGGCGTCTATGTTCGCCGGCAGTCCGGCATCGAGAGTGAGATCGGGAATAGCAGCCATGTCTACAAAAAGTGTAGGCCAGTCGGCGCCGCGCTCCATCTGTGAACATCCTGCGCCAACTGCGGAAAACCAGGACAAGCGCGCAATAGCCTCTTCTTCTTCAGCATTCCCATCTTCAGGCCCGGCACCAGGCGGAGACCTCCATCCAGCAGATTGTGCTTTAGTTGTAGCCGCTCCCCGCCCCCTGGCCTGCGAAGATGGTAGGGATGGTCCGTAAAGCCTGTTCGGCTTCGGGCAGCGCTGTTCCAGGCAGGACTCGCCATGCAACGTGTCGCACTGATCTATAACCCGGCCTCTGGCCAGCACTCCGCCTGGCGCGCCGCCGCTGTTCAACAGGCCATCGCCGTATTCGCCGAGGCGGGTATTGAAGCCGAGGCCTTTGTCACCGAAGGGGTCGGCAGCGCCACCACACTGGCAGAGGAGGCCGTGCGTCGCGGCTTCGACACCGTTCTAGCCTGCGGAGGTGACGGCACTGTACACGAGGTTCTGCAGAGCCTGGTCGGCACCGACGTTGCCCTCGGCGTAGTTCCCCTGGGAACCGCCAATGCTCTTGCTTCCGATCTGGGCCTGATTGCCTCTCCCGCAAAAGTGGCGCGCACCCTGCTCGCCGCCACTCCTGTGCGCGTCTCGGTTGGCCGCATTCACTATCACGACCCCGCCGGCAACCCCGCCTCGCGTTACTTCACCGTCGCCGCGGGCGTCGGCGCAGACGCTCTGCTCATGTCGCGCATGGACACGCGTCTCAAGCGCCGCCTGGGCTACGTGCTCTACATCATTGAAGCCTTCCGCATCTGGGCCACGCACTCGTTCCCGCTCTTCCAGACGATTGTGCCAACCAGCGAAGCCGGCGATGTTCCCAATGAGCGTGTAGTCGAGGTCTCGCAGTTGCTGGCCGTGCGCGTGAGCTCGTTTGGCGGAGTTCTCCAGAATCTCGCACCGGGCGCCAGCCTGCGCAACGGCCACCTCAGTCTGCTTGCCTTCAAGACCCGCAGCCGCTTTCGCTACTTGCTGTTTCTGCTCGCGGTCATTGTCAGGCGTCACACCTTCGCCCGCGAAGTCGAGCTCATGGAGACCGAGTCTGTTGAGTGCCGCCCCTGCAACGGCTCCAAAGATTCGTTTTTCGTCGAAGCCGATGGCGAAGTGCTCGGCATGCTGCCGGTGAAGTTGGAAGTCGTCCCCCACTCGCTCAACCTCCTCGTCCCGCCCGGCCCAAGGCCATGATTGTCGGCCTGCATTACGCCAATCCGTAAGAGCCTGTCCAAAAAACTTGAATTTAGGTGAAGGGCTCAAGCTTCAGGTGAAGGGTACGGGCTTCAGCCCGTACATAAACCCAGCAAAACAAATTGGGCTTTAGCCCCTGAGGGATATTCTTTTATCTCGTCTCCGGCCTCTTCTCAGAGTTTCTGCGCACACGCAAACAATACCTCACGCAATCAGATGCAGCGCCTTCGCTCCATTGATCACCGCATCGGCCACAAGATGCCGGTCGAAAGTTGCCAACTTGCCGCCGTGTGCCTGAGCCAGCGCCAGCAGATAAGTGTCGGTCACCTGGCCTGAGTCGAGCAGCCGTGTCGCATCGATGTGCTGGCTGTCGAAGAGCGTGATGTCGTCAGCCCAGAACTCATGACCGCCCAGGCCGCGCAAAATGGCCACCAGCTCCGCCACCGCCGCCGGAGTACCGGGCGAATTCGGGTAGCGCGCGTGGCCGACGATGCGCAGCACGCCGTTCTCCGTCAGCGGGCAGGTGGCCCACGCTTTCCGGCCCTGCGCTGCGAACCAGTCGTGCGCACGGTCGTGCTGCACATGCGCCGGATCGATCAGCGCGATGAGCACATTGACGCCCAGCAGGTAGCGCGTCACCGAAGCTCTTCCTCAAGTTGGCGAACCAGTTCGGAGGTCACGCGCTGAGCGCCCGGACGAACTGTGAGCAGCGGCACGCCGTTGCGAGTCTTGCGGTTCGAGGCATGGGGCCGCATTGCCGTCCGCGCCAGCGCCGAGATCACCTCACCCACGCTTTTCCGCTCGGTAGCGGCCATCTCCTTCGCCGCCGCCAGCACATCGTCGTCGATAGCAAGCGTGGTGCGCATTGTAGGCCCTCTTCAGTCAGCATCAAACATCAATCATCATACATCAACTCTGACATCGAATCTACATTGCCCCGTGCGAGGCGCCTCCCGGTTGTTGCGTAGATGCAAGAATGCCCCAGATCTCAAAATCCAAACCTGGGGCATTCTTGTTTTTTCAGCTTGTAACAGTAGCTTCGCTGCCTACTTCTGTAACGGCTTCCGCGCAAAGTAATACAGCGAGAACGCCAGCGCCCCGAAAGCAAGCACTGACACCCAATCGTTATACACAAACGTATGCGGCAGTCCGATCGGGTTCTCCTTGTTCCATGTTGTCTCGTAGAACTTGAAGCACACGCCCGCCAACCCCATCAGGCCGCCAGCAGCAATCAGCCCCGACGCGAACAGCGACCCCGGCGAGACGTCGCCTTCTTCTGAGCCGCCGGCCTTCTTCACGGCCGAGTCCACCAGGTAGCGCACTACGCCGCCGGTAAAGATGGCCAGCGTGGTGCCGATCGAGAGATACGCGCCCACTGCGAATGAAAGCGAGCGGACGCCGAGCAACTCGACGCCGATCACCAGGAAGACGCCCAGCATCACCAGGCCCCACGGCAGCTTGCGGCTCAAAATGCCGTTGATGACCGTCGCCATCAAGCGTGCCTGTGGTGCCGCGGCCTTCTCGCTGCCGATACCCGGAATCCACTGCACTTCAATGCGTCCCGATGTCGGCGAGTAGAGATATTTTCCATCGGCCAACTCAGACGAACCAAGCGCGTTCAGCACGACATACTCGCTCTTGTGATGCAGCGTCGAAGTCCCCGGCCCCTTCACCGTGAACTGATCCATCAGCCCATGCGGGTCCTTCTGCACAGCAACGCCTTCATGCGGCGCGCTTAGGTTCCAGGCCCGCGGCGCTTCCTTGAACTCCTGAAGCCCCTGGTTCATCAGGTTCAGCGTTACGCCAATCGCGATGGTCGAAACGGTAATGCCAATCAGGAAAGCAAACCGCTGCTTCAGCGGCGTAGCCCCCAACAGGTAGCCCGTCTTCAGGTCCTGCGAAGTGTCGCCCGCCTCGGCCGATGCAATGCAAACCACGCCGCCAATCGTGATCGCCAGCGCGCCGAACGCCGGCGCCGTCCATCCACTCACCAGGAAAATTGCCGATGTCGCCATCAACGTAGCAATCGTCATGCCTGAAATCGGATTCGCCGAACTGCCGATCAGCCCCACAATCCGCGAACTGACCGTGACGAACAGAAATCCAAAAATCACCACCAGCAGTGCCGCGCCCAGGTTAGCCAGCAACCCCACCTGCGCCCCCGGAACCGGCTTGAACGTGAGAAACAGAAACATCAGAACGATCAGCGCAATCGACCCGATGACCGCAAACCCCATCGACATGTCGTGTTCGGTGCGCAGCGGCTTGGCCCCTTCAGCCCCGCCCGTCCCGCGCATGTTCTTGAACCCCGACCGCAGCGCGCCCACAATCGTCGGCAGCGTCTTGAACAGCGTAATCAACCCCGCCGCCGCCACCGCGCCCGCGCCCATCGGCCGGATATAGGTCGCCCACAACTCGCTCGGATACATCTGCGCAATCGGCACTGTCCCCGGATAAATCGGCGTCGCCACGTTCTTGCCGAAGAAATACAAGAGCGGCATCAGCACCAGCCACGAGAAGACGCCGCCCGCAAAAATAATCCCCGCCGTCTTCGGCCCGATAATGTAGCCCACGCCCAGGTATTCTGCGGTCGCATCGGCCTTAACCGAAGCGCCCTTCAGCACATGATCCGGTCCAAAATCCGGCCTGTACTCCGGCGTTGCGGGCCATGCGCCCAAAAGATTTTCATTCTGAAACGCCGCATACAGCGCGCCCAGCCCCAGCCCGAAAAACACGCGGCTCGCCGTCGATCCGCCGCTCGCGCCCGCCTTGATCACGTCCGCGCAAGCCGTTCCCTCGGGATATTGCAGCACCCCGTGCTCTTCCACAATCAGCGGACGCCGCAGCGGAACCATGAACAGCACGCCCAGGTACCCGCCGATCAGCGCCAGCATGAAGATCCTGAAGTACTCCAGATCGAAGCCCAGGAAGATCAGCGCCGGCAGCGTAAAAATCACGCCCGCCGCAATCGACTGCCCCGCGTTCCCCGCCGTCTGCACAATAATCGTTTCCAGCACCGACGGCTTGCCCTTGTAGCGCAGCAAATTGATTGAGATCACCGCGATCGGAATCGACGCAGCCACGGTCAGTCCGGCCTTCAGGCCTACATAGACCGTGACGCCGCCAAAGATGATGCCGAAAACCGCGCCCAGCAGTATGGCGCGAAGCGTAAACTCCGGACGGTTCTCACTGGCGGGAACAAAGGGTTGAAACTCAGGCACAGGCAGCCTCCATACGCTTGCTGATAAAACTCTAAGAAAAAATTCCCTGAAGGGCGAGTGTAGCAGCCGCGGCACGCAAAAGAACAGGGTGACAGACCCCAACGCCGCCCCGCTTCCCTTGGCGAACCCTGCCTCCAGCGCGTAGGGTATAGATCATCGATGCAACCACTCGTATCGGAGATTCCTATCGCTATGACCATCGCGGCGCCCGCTCCCACGCCTTTCCAACGCCTGCTCTCGCTCGACATCCTGCGCGGCATCACCATCGCCTTCATGATCATGGTCAACAACAACGGCGGCCGTACCGCCTGGACTCAGATGCACCACGCGGAATGGAACGGATTGACGGCCACCGATCTGGTCTTCCCAACCTTCCTCTTTGTCGTCGGCGCCTCCATCGTCTTCGCCTATGAGGCGCGCCTCGCCAAGGGAGCCACGCGAGCGCAACTAGCCTGGCACACGGCCAAGCGCGCCTGCATCCTGTTTTTGCTCGGCATCGTCGTCAACAGCTTTCCCTACTTCCACCTCGTCCACATGCGCTTCTACGGAGTCCTCCAGCGCATCGCCATCTGTTATCTCGTCGTAGGCCTCTTCTACCTGTGGGACAAGCGCGTCTGGACCAAAGTCGCGGCCCTTGCCGTGGTGCTGGTGGGCTACTGGGTGCTCGTGCAGTGGGTGCCTGTGCCCGGAGTGGGCATGCCCGGCCGCGATGTCCCCTTCCTCGACAAGGGCCAGAACATCGTCGCCTGGGTCGACCGGCAACTGATGCCCGGCCACCTCTATGAGGACTACACGACCCACAATCTCTGCGACCCCGAGGGGCTCCTGAGCGACATCCCCGCGTTCGGCACCACGCTACTGGGACTGCTCACCGCCCTCTGGCTCCGCACGCAGCGCACTCCGAGAACCAAAGCCATCGGCATGGTTATCGGCGCGGCCTCCTGCCTTGCCTTAGGCTACCTCTGGTCCATCTGCTTCCCGCTCAACAAGAAGATGTGGACCAGTTCCTTTGTACTCACCGCCGCCGGCTGGTCCCTCGTCGTATTTGCACTCGCCTTCTGGGCCGTCGAAATCAAGGGATGGGGCAAGAGCAAAGGCGGCAGCAAAGCCGAAGTCCTCACCCGTGCCGCCGTCTGGCCCTGGCTCGTCTTCGGCTCCAACGCCATCGCCGCCTACATGGTCAGCGAACTGTTGCCCGGCATATCGGATATGGCCCGCTTTACCTCCAACGGCCAGGAAATGAGCCCCCTCTGGTGGGCGCGCCTTCATTTCTTCGGCTTCCTCCCCAACGACGGATGGGCTCCGTTCGCCTACTCGTTCTCCTTCATGGCGCTCTGCTTCATCCCCGTCTGGATACTCTACCGCAAAAAGATTTTCTTGAAAGTCTAAGAATCTGTCCAATCACTAGGATTTCAGCGAAGGGTACGGGCTTCACAGGCTGCGGAAAAACTCGTCCTCTGCACAAAACCTCAAAGCTTTGTAACAGGGCACGACTTCAGTCGTGCCGCAAAAATGCCAATAAAATTAACGGGCTTTAGCCCCTGAGGGAAAGCCAGAGTCGACATTATTTCCGAATCTGCTCTAGCCCCCTGAGGGATGCTTTGCGGGCTTTTCATTCAAATTCAGTACTTTTTCATCAAGCCGCCGTGCCGCACGCTTAACCTGGATGTCCCGAACTGCCCGACAGCTCAAGCCGGCGATTCACGCCAACCCCCTATCTCTGTCGCGTATTATGGATGCGCTGCCGAAGCAACCCGCAATTGGAGGGAAGATGACAGTCGAGAATCTCGGCCCCTATCGCGTTGTCGATCTCAGCAAGCACATCGATCCACTCACATCCACGCGCCGCTGCCGGTTGGAGCGCTACTTCCAGGACTGGACAAAGGACTACCATTCCAACCTCGACATTGAGTCCCACCTGGGGACACATATCGAGACGCCCTATCACTACAACGATGCCTGGAAAGATATTCTCGACCTGCCCGTGACGGCTTTCATGGGCCGTGCCGTCCTGTTGCGGCTCGCTTGTGC
This sequence comes from uncultured Occallatibacter sp., assembly GCA_964419175.1. Classification (GTDB taxonomy): domain Bacteria; phylum Acidobacteriota; class Terriglobia; order Terriglobales; family Acidobacteriaceae; genus Telmatobacter. Next base: position 13,302 of record CAYQOQ010000123.1, read on the forward strand.
GCCGCGCTCCCCGATCACCAAAGCTATGCTCGACGAAGCCAGCCGCGGACGAGTCCGCGCAGGCGACGTCGTCGTGCTCGACAGCCCCTACCATTGCGAGCCTTTTACCGGCGATCCCAACGATCAGCGTCCCTACCTCTGCCGCGAGTCGGGCGAGTGGTTCGTATCCAAGGGCGTCAAGTGCATCGGCTTCGGCAACGGCGCGGCCATCGAGTTCAGCGTCGAGACCGCCTGCGCCATCCACGAGGTCGTCATGCCGCACGACATCATGTTTCTTGAAGTCATGCAGAATCTCGACCAGTTACAGTCAGACGTTTTCTTCCTGACCTATCAACCGATGCCCATCAAGGGACTCGACTCCTGCTGCGTCCGCGCCGTAGCCATCGAAGGACTCCCAGGATTCTGCGAATAGAGCATTTTCACTATTGGAGTAGAGAAGCTCTGAAGGGTACGGGCTTCAGGTGAAGGGTACGGGCTTCAGCCCGTACATCCAACTCACCAATAAGTACGTGGGCTTTAGCCCCTGAGGGAATGATCATTCCCCTACACCATTACTGATACCGCTCGAGAACTTGCCATGCGTCCCACCCCAATCGCCAGGGTGTCCCACATCTACCGGCGCTTTACGCCGGTAGATATGGGGTTGGCTCAATCGTCCTTCTTCTCGTTCCGCGCCTTCACCTTGAACCAGATCGGCGTACCCTTGAAACCGAACGCCTCCCGAATCTGATTCTCCAAAAACCGCTCGAACGCAAAGTGCAGCTTGATGTCCCGATCCGTAAACAGCACAAACGTCGGCGGAGCCACCGCAGCCTGCGTCATATAAAAAATCCGCACCCTCTTCGCCATCGGCACCGGCGCGCGTTGAAAATCGATCTTGTCCAGGAACCGGTTCATCTGTCCCGTCGAAACACGCTTGCGCCGCTCCGCCGCCACAGCCACGACCTCGTTCAGCACCCGGGCCATTCCCTTTCTTTCCGGCCCCGCGGCTTCCAGCGCCGAAAGAAAAATCACCGGCGCATAGCTCAAGTACTTCAGAACCGATCGCAGTTGCTTCTCGAAAACCTCCCGGTCCGCCGGCGGCTTTCCATCCATGCGCCCCGTCGTGATCATGTCCCACTTGTTCACCACGATAATCACGCTGCGCCCGCTCTCGTGCGCATAGCCGCCAATCGTCGCGTCCGCCGCCGTCACGCCTTCGCTGGCGTCAA
>CAYQOQ010000124.1:0-13708 GCA_964419175.1 uncultured Occallatibacter sp.
GACATTGACAAGCTGCTTGCCGTCACCGGGCCGCGCACCGTCGAGAACACGCTGCGCCCCTACGACGATGCGCAGAATAAGTTGGCGGTGGCTGGCAACAATGCATCACTGCTCTACATGCTGGCCGATGCCGCGCCTTTGCGCGATAAGGGCCAGGCAATGTCGGCGAAGGTCTCCTCGGCCAGCACCGACCTGAGCCTGAACCAGAAGGTCTACCGCGCGCTGGCGGCAATGCCTTTGCCCGCCAACGACCCGCCAACGCGCCACTACCTGGAACGCACGCTGCTGGAGTACCGGCTGGCCGGCGTCGACAAGGATGACGCGACGCGGGCGAAGATTCGCGCCCTCCAGGACAAAATCGCCGTGCTTTCCCTCACCTTTGGCCGCAACATCGCCGATGGAACCCTGAAGATTAAGGCCACACGGGCTGAGCTCGAAGGGCTGCCGGCCGACTTCATCGCGCTCCACAAGCCGGCTGCGGACGGCGCCTATACACTCACCACCGAACAGCCCGACGTGCAACCGGTCTTGACTTTTTCAAGCAATCCCAACCTCCGCCGCAGAATGTATCTGGCCTATAACCAGCGGGCGTATCCACAGAACATCCAGGTGCTCCGGGATCTGCTCGCCGCCCGCCAGGAGCTGGCAACCACGCTTGGCTATGCCCACTACGCCGATCTGGCCACCGCCGACCAGATGATCGGCTCGACCGCCAACGTCGAGAAGCTCATACAGCAGGTCGACCAGGTTGCGCGCCCCGTGGCTGACCGCGAGTATGCCCAGTTGCTCGCCTTTGCGCAGAAGCGGCAGCCCGGCCTTGAGAGCATCAGCATGTCCGACTCACGCTACTGGGCTGAGCAGTACCGCCGCGCGCAGTTTGCCTTCGATGCGCAAAGCGTCCGCCCCTACTTTCCTTACGCGCAGGTGCAAGCCGGCATCCTCAAGACCGCCGCGCGCCTCTTCCACGTCTCTTTCAAGCCGGTCACCGGCATCACCATCTGGGACCCATCAGTCGACATCTTCGATGTGTACGACGCCGCGCCGGACAACCAGGGCAAGCTGCTGGGCCGCATCTATCTCGATATGCATCCGCGCGAAGGCAAAGACAAGTGGTTCTCCTCTGAGCCGGTGGTCCCCGGCATTCGCGGCAAACAGCTTCCTGAAGGCATGCTGGTGTGCAACTTCTCCGGCGGCGTCGCAGGCGCTCCCGGACTGATGCAGTACGACGAGGTCGTCACGTTCTTCCACGAGTTCGGCCACTTGATGCACCATATCCTCGGCAGCCAGGGCCAGTGGTCAGGTGCGGGCGGTTTCAACGTCGAAGGGGACTTTGTCGAGTCCCCCTCGCAAATGCTCGAGGAGATGTTCCACGACCCCGCCATTCTTCAATCCTTCGGCAAGCACTACCAGACCGGCGAAACCATTCCAGTCGCCACCATCGCCAGGATGAATGCGGCCAGCTCCTATGGCCGCGGCCGCTGGCTCATGACCCAACTCGTTTACTCCAGCTTCTCCCTCCAGATCCATAACCAGGCCCCGGCCGCTATCGACTTCGATGCTCTGCAGCAGGCCGACGTCAGGCGCTTCAGCCCCTTCACCACGGTCGAGGGCGACCGCTTCTTCGCATCCTTCACCCACCTCACAAGTTACGCTTCCAACTACTACACCTACGTTCTCGACAAGGTCATTGCCATCGACTTCTTTGCGCAGTTCGACCGGAACAACCTATTGGATGGGCCAACGGCCATGCGGTACCGGCGGGCGGTGCTGCAACCGGGAGCAACCAAACCGGCCGCGGAACTGGTAAAGGACTTCCTCGGCCGGCCGCAGCAGATCGACGCGCTAAAAAACTGGATGAACGAAGAATTCCAGCCCCCCGCGTCGGCAACCAACTAGGCTGTATCAACATAATATAGGTATCGTGTAAGTACTTGATAAATAAGATGAAAACCAGTGTTTTACTGCGAATTTCTGAGACTGGATACTACAGCGGTTTCGATTCTGCTATTTACAGAAACGTAGACGTCAAGGGTCATTTTTCTCAAGAAAATGACCCCTCGAATGATCTTCAAGTGGCAGCACTTGAATCGAAACCGCTCTAGTTGGCGAGGACGGCGCGGTAGCGGACTTTGCTCTTTTTGACTTTCTCGATGGCTTCGTTGGCTTTGGACATCGGGAAGAGCTCGGTGGTGGCTTTGACGCTGTGCCGAGCGGCAACGTTGAGCATTTCGCGCAACTGGTAAGGGCTGCCTACGGGGCTGCCACTGACGGAGCGCTGTCCGGAGATGAGCGGGAAGGCGTGGAGGCTCACCGGCGATGGGGGCACGCCGACAAAGCAGAGCGTTCCGGTAGGCCGCAAGGCCTGAATGTAGGAGCCCCAGTCCTGATCGGCGTTGGCGGTGTTCAGGATGAAATCGAGTGTGCCGGCGACGTCTTTGATGGCCTTGGATTCGCGGCTGTTGACGAAGTGATGGGCGCCGAGTGCACGGGCTTCGGCTTCTTTGGCGGCGGAGGTGGAAAAGGCTGTTACCTCAGCACCGAATACGCGGGCGAACTGAATGGCGATGTGTCCGAGGCCGCCGATGCCGACGATGCCGACCCGCGAGGAGGGGTTGACGCCGTGGATGCGCATGGGGTTGTAAACGGTAATACCGGCGCAGAGCAGGGGCGCTGTCTGTTCACTGGGAAGAGCGTCGGGGATGGGAATGACGAAGCGGGCGTTGGCGCGGACGCGGTCCGCATATCCGCCGTGGCGATGGACGCAGGTTCCTTCGGCTTCAGGACAGAGGTTTTCAAGGCCCTTCATGCACCACTCGCAGCGGCCGCAGGAGTTGGACTGCCAGCCGAGGCCGACGCGCTGGCCCACTTCGAGGGAGCGCACACCGTCGCCGACGGCGGCTACGGTTCCGACGATTTCATGGCCGGGAATGAAGGGGTATTGGCTGATGCCCCAATCGTTGGCGATGAGGTGAAGATCGCTGTGGCAGATGCCGCAGTGAGTAATCTCGATCTCGACTTCCTGTGAACCTAGCTTTCCTGGGTCGTAATGGAAGGGCAAGAGCTCCGCTCCTGCCGCATGTACTGCCAAACCTTGAATCTGTGCCATGGCCTCTGTGGATTCCTCTCCGCGGGTGGCTGATATCCGGCATATTTTTAACCAAGGCGCCGGGGTTAATGAACAAACAACTTAATCTGGGGCAAATCTAAACCAAGATTAGTTTAACCCGCCTCCGGGTTGAATGTGGAGGGTGATTACCTGAAAGCCGTAGAGGATACCACCAGAGGGGACGTCGGCGGCGACAAGAGCCGACTCGCCGTTGAGGCCGGCTTGCTGGGCGGAACGCATTGGTTCCAGGGCATTTGCAACGGAAAGCGGGAGGCTGGTGAGAGTGTGGCCGGAGACGCCGGCCTGCGTCTCAGGCACGAGGAGGCTGACATAAATATGGTCGGCGGAGTGAAGACGCCGGTTTTGGGCGAGGACGGCGTCGAGATCGGGCTGGTGGCCGGGAAGGCGGGGCTGGTCAAGATTGCGGTCGAGGGCACGGTCCAGGGTGGCGGCATCGGAGACGAGCAGGCGGAGGTTGCCGGGGTCGAGCCGGGTGGGAAGGGCGACGGAAATGCGGAGATTGCGTGCGGGCTGCTGCCAGGGCTGGATGGTTGCCTCGACGAGGACGGTGTCTCCGGCGTGGGCGGTGTCACTGGAAACCAGGCGCGCGGAGACCAGTTCGACCTGTGCGCGGCGGGGAATGGCGTCGACATGAATGTCGATGGAGCGTAGGGCGGTTTGGCGGTCGCTGTTGGCGTAGAGATCGTTGAAGCGGGAGCCTGCCAGGACGGCAGCCTGCATGGGGGCGGGCATTACGTCGCTGGGCCCGGCCCAGAGGTCGATGGGTGAGGGCGCATGGCCCGCGACCAGAATGCTGCCGGTGAGGTGATAGCTGGTGGAGGCTGTGCTGTCGTTGGCCTGGAGGAGTGAGTTGTAGAGGACCACTTCCATGGCCTGGGTGGTGAGGGAAGGCAGGTCGACGATTTCGACGTTGACCTGGCGCTTTCCGGCGGGCGAGTCCACCGAAACGTGCATGGGGATCATGCGGGCCTGAGCGCCGGGGACGCCGCGGATGGCGGATTGGCCGTCGTCGGTGAAGGCGCCGATGGTGGCGCCGGTGTTGACGATTTTGAAGGCGTTGAGGGGCGAGGCCAGGGTGGCGACCACATCGGCGGTGGTCATGGGCAGTGAGACGGGGCCAGCCTGGAGGACGGGATGGCCGCAGGCGAGGAGTTGTTTGGGATCGATGTAGGTGACCGTGCAGGTGGCGGAGATTTCAAGATCGCCACGGACCAACTGGGCGCTGACGGCGGAGCCGGGCACGATGGTGGCCAGGGCAGCGGAGGAGATGGAGGGATTGGACTCGGAGGTTCCGCTGCTGCCGCCGGCGGCGATCTGGGAAAGGGTGGTGGAGGCCATCTGCTGCTGCCAGAGACGAATGGCCTCGGGGTGGAATCCGCTCATGACGAGAGGGGTTTCCATCATCTGGAAGTTCATCTGCTGGGTGGGGAGGGCGGCGGCGGGCTGGGAGAAGGCGGTGGCTTGGGGACTGGCGGACAGGGGAGCGCAGACTTTGAGCATGTCGGCGATGGGGGTGATGCCGGCGATGGGCTCCTTGCTGAACTGGCCGATGCGGAAGGCGAGCGCGCCGAGGAGCTTGTTGCCGATGTAGACGGGGCTGCCGCTCATGCCTTCGACGACGCCGGTGTATTCGGGGTGGGCGCCGTGGAGGCGAACGAGGATCATGTCCTGGCCGGGGCCGCGGGCGCCGCGCAGGACGCCGAGGATCTCGACCTGCATGGCCTCGGGCTTGCTGCCGGCGAAGACGGTCCAGGCTGTGCCGGTGAGGCCGGCGTGGACGTCACTGAGGGGGAAGAAGCCACCGGTGGAAGGGGGCGGGGCGGCAGGTTCGGCGGCTTGGGCGCGGAGGGGGGCTGGGGAGGACAGGGCAGCCAGAAGTGCGGCGAGTGCCAGGGCGTCCGCGGCGAGGCGCAGGATCGTTCTCGTTTGAGGGAATTCCACGTCTATTAGAGTACAGCGGGGAGGGGTGAGGAGGCTTTTAGCTGCTAGCTTCCTGACAGCGCGATGTCGTGCGTTGCGATTGAGTGTCCTGCTATCCCAGGTCCCAAAATCGGGACCTCCACCCCAAGGACGAAGACCTGTCCTCGGGGACCCCGGACCTGGGGCACCCAACTGGTTTGGCGATCGTAGAGAAAAGCTAGAAGCTAGAAGCTGATCCTGGAGGCTGTCTTTGCTGGAGGTTGATCCCGTATGCTGTTGAACACAGAGGTTGCCATGATTCCGCTGCGTCGATTCGTTTCATTTGCACGCCGTTTTCGCGTTGTCCTGCCGATGCTTGCCGTGGCGGTTTTGGCCATCAATCCGTTGGTGCAGGCCCAGACGCAGACACAGCCTGCACAGACGCAGCCTGCGCAAACGCAGCAGCCGGATCAGACAGCGCCGGCTTCGGGCGGCCCGAGCGGCGATAACGGAGTGATTGCGGTGCCGAAGAAGAAAGATGTGCCGGAGGAAGCGGCTCCGCCACCGGCTCCGGCTGCGCCGTCGATCAAGAATCCCGAGGGGCTGGGCAATATTTCGCTGCGCCTGGATGTTCCGGAGGTGACGGTGGACGTGGGCGTGTTGCTCGAAAAGAACCACCAGTTCGTGCCGGGACTAAAGCCGGGGAACTTCCGCGTGTATGAGGATGGCGTCGAGCAGAAAGTGATCGGGTTCAAGCGGACGGAGGCTCCGATTACCGCTCTGCTGCTGTGCGAGTTTGCGGCCAACAGCTACTACTTTATCTATGACATGAAGAACGCGGCGTGGGCGTTTGCACAGCAACTGCGGCCGAATGACTACGTGGCGATGGTGACGTTCGACATGCATACGCAGATTGTGACGGACTTTACGCAGGACAAGAATCAGATTTTGCAGGGCATCAACTCGCTGGTGATTCCGGGGTTTTCAGAGTCGAACGTGTTCGACGCGCTGTATGAGTCGATGGACCGCCTGGATCGCGTGGAGGGCCGCAAATACATCATTCTGATCGCGACGGGGCGGGATACGTTTTCCAAGCTGACGTTCGACAAGATTCTGAAGCGGGTAAAGGCTTCGCGGGACATTACGATCTTTACGGTCTCGACGGGCGGGCTGGTGCGGGTGATGTCCGAAGGGCGTGGCGGCATGAGGGGTGCGATGCGCGACATGGATTACCTGCAGGCCGATAACGAGATGCGGACTTTCTCCAGCGCGACGGGCGGGATGAGCTTCTTTCCGCGGTTTGAAGGGGAGATGCCGGAGATCTTCCAGAACATCAACCAGACGATTCGTTCGAAGTACGAGCTTGTGTACAGGCCCTCGAACGCCAAGCAGGACGGGTCGTATCGGAAGCTGCGGGTGGCGCTTGTGGATGAAGAGGGGAAGCCGCTGCAGTTCCAGGACGAGAAGAAGAAATCGCTGAAGTACGACATTATCGCCAGAGACGGCTACAAGTCGAAACAGGAAGTGGAGTAGGCGGACAGCGGTGGTCCATGAAGGGCTCAGGTCTTTGGTGTTAGGCTGTTCGCAGAATTCTGCGGAGTTCTGAGGGATGTGCCTGTATGTCTGTGTCACCAATCGAAAAACTGAAACGGCCGCTGCGCGTAGGCGTGGCGGGGCTTGGGCGCATGGGGATGATCCATGCGCTGCATGTGCACGAGCTCGAGCAGGAGACGGATCTGTGCCGGCTGGCGTGCGTTTCGACCGTTGACAAGAAGGCCGCGGACGCGTTTCTGGCGATGACGGGGACCGAGACGCCGGTCTTCGACGACATCGAGGGAATGGCGCAGTCGGGGCTGTGCGACGTTGCGGTGATCGCGACGAACACGCCGCTGCATCGCGCGCACGCTTTGAGGATGATCGATGCGGGGCAGCGGGTCTTTCTTGAGAAGCCGTTGACGGGGACGCTGGAGGGGGATCGCGCGTTTGCGGAGCTGCTGGAGCGCGAGCATCCGGATGCGCTGATGCTGGGCTTTCAGCGGCGGTTCGATGCGCCGACTCTGTTTGCAAAGCAGCTTATTGACGAGGGCGCGATTGGACGGGTGTTCAAGATTTATTCGGCGCTGGAGGACTCGGGGCCGGCGCCGAATGGATTTGCGAGTCCGGGAATTCTGGCTGACATGGCGGTGCATAACGTCGATGAGGTTGTGTGGCTTTCAGGGCGGAAGCCGGAGCGGGCGCTGGCGGTTGGATCGCGGATCTTCAGCCATCGGCTGACGACGTGCGATGAGGATTTTGACGACGCGCTGATGTTGCTGGATTTTGGCGATGAGCTGATTGCGCAGATTCAGGTGGGACGGAATCATGTGTCCGGGTATCGGGGCGAGACGGTGATCTATGGCGAGCGCGGGCTGATTCGCATTGGATGCTTCAATCAGAAACTGCTTGAGGTGACGGTTGAGGCTTATGGGATGCGCGATGCGCAGGCGCCGATTGCGGTGAGGACTTTTGAAATGAGGCGGTACGATCAGCCGCTTCCGGAGTTCATCGATCGCTATGGAGTGGCTTACAAGGAAGAGATCAAGACGTTTCTGGAGTGCTGCCGGGGCGGGAAGAGTTTTCCGATTACGCATCGCGATGGGCTGCGGGCGCAGGAGATTGTGGCGGGGGCGATGCGGGGGTTGGTGCGCGGGGAAGACAGGTCGCGGATCGAGTACCTGGGGCTTTCCGCGAGTTAATCGCAGATTAGCGTGTCCACTGGGAAGGGCGCGTCTTCCGGGGCGTCGTTGGCGTCGGGCGGGAAAGCGTCCCCGGCTTCGAGGCGGGGCATGAAGAAGCCTTCCACTTCGGAGAGAACGGCGGCGCCGGTGCGGGCGTGGTAGATGGCTGCGCGCAGCTTGGCGCCCCCGGGGACGCCGTGCGTGAACCAGGTGGCGAACTGCTTCATCTTGCCGGCGGGGTCGCCGAGGCGGGCGTCGCGGGGAAGGTCCTTAGTCGTCTCGGTCTCGGCGAGAAGCATCTCAAAGTAGGCGCGGATCATGCGATAGCGGTCTTCCAGGGTGGGCCGCTCGTAGGCGCCGGTGGCGGTGTATTGCGCGATCTGGCGGAATATCCAGGGATTGGCAGGGGCGGCGCGGCCGATCATGACGGCGTCGCAGCCGGTTTCGGCGACCATGGCGGCGGCGTCCTCGGGGGTGCGAATGTCGCCGTTGCCGATGACGGGAATGGAGACGGCCTGTTTGACGGCGGCGATCCATTGCCACTGGGCCTGGCCGCTGTAACCCTGCTCGCGGGTACGGGCGTGGAGAGCCACGGCGTTGAGGCCTTCGGCTTCGGCCATGCGGGCGAGTTCAACGCAGATGATCTGCTTCTCGTTCCAGCCCATGCGGAATTTTACGGTAAACGGAATGGTGACGGCTTTGCGGACGGCGCGGAAGATTTCGCCGATCTTGGGCAGGTCGCGCAAGAGGCCAGAGCCGCCGTTGCAGCCGACGACGCGCTTGGCGGGGCAGCCGAGGTTGAGGTCAACAATGTCGAAGCCGGTCTCTTCGACGATGCGGGCGGCGTCGGCCAGGGTTTCGGGGTTGGAGCCGAACAGTTGCGCGCCGATGGGGTGCTCGTCGTCGTAAAAGGTAAGGTAGCGGCGGCGCTTGGTTTCCCTCATGCGGGAGAGGCCGTCGGCGGAGGTGAACTCCGTCATCAGCAGGCCGCAGCCGGACTGGGCGTTGGAGACGGTGGAGTCGATGGAGTCCGAGTTTGTATCGAGCGGGGCGGTGGCGCTGAAGAGGCTGGCGTGGCGGATGAAGCGGCGGAAGACGGTGTCGGTGACGCCGGCCATGGGGGCAAGGACAGTGGCGGGGGCGACGGCGACCGTGCCAAGACGCACCTCTGCGGGCACCCGGGCCTCGGCAGGCATGGGGTGGTCGATGGGGTTATCCCACTCCTTTTTTACGGTGAAACCTTTGCCGGCCATAAACCTCAATTATTGCGGTGGTTCAGCAACCTGAAATACGTATGGCTTGCCACGCGAATCAGGATCCCATCCCTCCGCCATTGCTTCCCGAATCTGAGCCTCCACTTCGGCCGGCACGATGTTCGGCCGGGGGGAGTAGCCAATTCTGGCGTAGCTGGTCTTTTGCGTCTCGATGGGCGGATATTCCATGTGAAGCTCGCGGCGCGTGCCTTCGGCGACTCGCACATGTATTGCCATGCCCCTCCACCCCTCGGCAGCGTTGCCTTGCTGCTCGCGATGGAGACGCCAGACGAGGGAAAACCCGTCGATGGTCACGGTTGCTTCAATTGATCGTTTGGCGCGTGGCATGTTTCACACTTCAGATCTGAAAGAACGTGCGGCTCAAAAGGGCACGTAGTTGGTTGGTTCCGAACGAAGTTGGGCCTCCGCCGCGGCGGAGGCCCAATCGCGTTCACCGAGTGTTGCGCCGGCGGTTACTTGGCTGCGGCCGCTGCCTGTGCTGTGTCGGACTTGGCGTATTTGCGGCGGAACCGCTCGACGCGGCCGGCGGTATCGACCAGGCGCTGCTTGCCGGTGAAGAACGGGTGGCATGCCGAGCAGATTTCCACGTGGATGTCGCCCTTGTGGGTCGACCGGGTTTCAAAGGTGCTTCCGCAGGCGCACTTGACCATCACTGCGGCGTAGTTGGGGTGAATCTTTTCCTTGGGCATCGCTGAAGACAGACCTTTCCTGCAATCGTTCTCTCCTATTGTAGGGGGAATTGGGGGGATTAGCAATTTTTGGGAAGCGAGGGACCAGGGACGAAGGGACTAGGGACTAGGAAAAGCGCGCAGGTGAAGTGACTTGCGGTCCCACCCTTTTCGCATGTGCGCGAAAAGGATGGGACGCCTCGGTTTGGCGGGGCAGGCGGGTGAAACGGCGGGGGCTTGATCTGTTTCGTGTTTCCTACTTGCTGTTGCCTGTTTTTATTGCTTGTTCGATTGCGGCTTCGGCCAGGGGGGCCATGACGGCGTATCCGGCGGGGAGGGGGTGGACGCCGTCTTTGCTGAGAGTGGGAGGCAAGCCGCCGCGTTCGTCCTTCATGGGGGAGTAGTAGTCCAAGTAGATGTGGCCTTTTTCCGCTGCGTAGGACTTGATCCATTGATTGAGCGCGATGACCTTGGGCGCGGGGGCCATGCCGGGGTGCCAGGGGAAATCGAAAGCCGGCAGGACGGAACACAAGACAACCGGGATGTGGTTGGCTGAGGCCATCTCAGCCATTGCGGCCAGGTTGTCTTCGGTCTCTTCAAGGGTAATGGGGCCGGTGTTTTCGGCGATGTCGTTGATGCCGGCGAGAATAATGACTGCCTTGGGCTTGAGGGCGATCACGTCCTGGTGGAAGCGCAGGACCATTTGCGGGGTGGTCTGGCCGCTGATGCCGCGGTTGATGTAGGGCTTGCCGGGGTAGGAGACGTCAAGGTGCCAGCCCTGGGTGATGGAGTCGCCCATGAAGACTACGCGCTGCTCGCCAGCGGCCGGTGGGCCGAGCTTTAAATTGTCCTCCTTGAAGCGGGCGAGCCAGGGCCAGTCGGTCTTGATCTGTTCTTCGCGCGTCATTCTGGCGGCGTTGACGGGCGCTGCCGCTGGGGCAGCCTCAACTGCCGCTGGCGAAGCTGAAGGCGCTTTGGTCTCAGGCAGAGTTCCCGTTTGCTGGGCAATGAGCATGGACGGCGCCAGCAGCGCGGCCAAAATAGATGCAAGAAGTGCGGTACGCAGTTTCATTTCGTTTCCTAATCTTCGTCCTGGTTTGGTGCGGACAGAGAATTGACGGAGAAAATTGTCCTGTGCTGTCCGCGCCTTAGATTGTAGGGAATTACGAGGGCGGTGGTGGAGGCTTTTCCACAGAAACGCACCGGGCCTGCACCGGCGGCTGAGGGCGCCCTGTGCGCTAGGCTTGAGACAGATGAGTAATTGCGCGATTTGCGGTGGAGTTGGGCTGGTGCGGGTGATGAACGAGTCGGGCGTGTGGGTGTCCCGCGCCTGCGAGTGCCAGGAGATGGAACGGGAACAACGGCGGATTGCGGCGGCGCACATACCGGAGCGCTACCGGCAGTACACGCTGGATGGCTATGAGACGGCTTTCCGGGGGGCGCATCCGTCGCTGGGACAGGCGCACCTTACAGCGCGGAAGTTTGTAGAGGCTTACCCCGTGGACACAGCGGGCAAGGGCCTGCTGTTTACCGGTTCCATTGGCGTCGGCAAGACTCACCTGGCGGTTGGCGTGCTGCGGCGGCTGGTGCAGGAGCGGGGCGTAAGGGGCCTGTTCTGCGACTACCGCGAACTGCTGAAGAGCATCCAGAACAGCTACAACCCGCAGGTGCAGACGACAGAACTTGAGCTGTTGAAGCCGGTGTTTGCCGCTGAGGTGCTGGTGCTGGACGATCTGGGCGCGCAAAAGCCGAACGAGTGGGTGTGGGATACGGTGGCGCTGATTCTGAACTCGCGGTATAACGACAAGCTGACCACGATTATCACGACGAATTACCCGGATCTTCCGGCGGGTGGCGGGGGCTTGTCGGATGCGGAGCGCGCCGGACGCGAGCCGACTCTCGGAGACCGGATCGGGGACCGGATGCGGTCGCGCCTGGCGGAGATGTGCGTGCGCGTGGAGATGACGGGCGAGGACTTCCGGCAGACGGTGAAGCGGGCGCGGTTTGGGTGAAGTGTCTCGTTTCGAGACAGTGCGGTTTAGAAGACCCACATGCTGCAGAGGAGAAGCAGCATGGCGGCGATAGTAACGCCCTGATAGACCAGGGTTGCGGCCCGTGCTGGCTGTTGGAGCGCACCTGAGGATGGTTGCATCGACTTGGATGAGTACTCAGGGGAGGGCTGCATCGCTGGTCCGCCTTTCCACGCCTTTCATCAAAACATTACGAGAGATCTAGGGCGCCGGTTCCCGGAGCGCATGAGTTCCCTCGTGAGAGGTTTCAGGTGCAATTGAATCCCTGGATGCACTGTACGCCGCGAAGATAAAAGAGAGATGAAGAGCGGGTCCAGGAAATACCGGACCTGATTCTTTTATCGACGGCGTTGGGGAAATCGTGCGCGATTCGGCGGCGATTGCAGAGGGGAAGATATTCCCTTGGTAACGGGTGTAGAATTCGCTCGTGAGCACTGGTCCGCAACTGATTCGTCCGGCCGAGCGCGAGGAGCGCAACTGGCTTCCGATTGGCATAGCTTCCGGCGTGGTGGTGGCTGTATTGGTGGTCCTGGTGCTGCTGCTGGGCCGGGGCAGGAACGCGCCGAAGGTGACGCCAGTCTCGGCCGCCGCGGATGCCTACGCCGCGAGCCTGCCGATCAGTGGATTGGCGATGAGCGAGTCGGCGAATCTGTCCGGGGGAAAGCTGACGTACCTTGATGGGCACATCGCCAACCAGGGCAACAGGACCGTTACCGGGATCACTGCTCAGGTTCTCTTCCGCAATGTGGCGCGGGAGGTAGTGCGGAACGAGACTCAGCAGATGAAGCTGATCCGGATGCGCGATCCTTATATAGATGTGGAGCCGGTGTCGGCTGCTCCGCTGAAGTCGGGCGACAGCCAGGATTTCCGGTTGATCTTCGACGCGGTTTCGCAGGACTGGGACGGCGCCTATCCGGAAATCCGGATTATTCACGTGGATACGAAGTAGAAGATATAATCTCCCTCCACCTCATTTTTTACCTGGTAGAAAGTACCGGGCCGTGCAGAATTTACACGGTCGCAGGCGGGCCGGGAGGGCTGTCTTGCTCGATAGCAGGCACGAGGCTCCAGCGCAATAAATTCATTCTAAACAAGATAAAGATAATGTCTGAAATCGGGTCAGTTTGGCATGGTCATTGCACTAGGTAAGGGCGAGCAGACAGAATCGCTCAGCCCGCAGGCTTCAAGTGCGGAGAAAGCTTTAAAAAAGAGGTTTCTCATCCATGAAGAACCATGCCATTGTTCGCAGTCTTTTCCCCAGCCAGGTAGCAGCACTTGTACTGGCATCTGCAATTGGTGTCCCTGCGTGGGCGCAGCAGTCGCAGCCGGCAGGGGACACGCAGAACACCCCTCCTTCGGCGGCGGAGCAGCAGCAGCCCCTCCCCCAAGCAGCACCGTACGTTCCTCCGGCGAGGGAAGGGTTCTGGGGACGCGTTAATCCGATGGCCCGCAAAACCTGGGTCAGGAAGCAGACCGACCCGATCAACAACCGGCTCAGCGAACTGGATGAAGTGAATGCCAGAAACGCCCGCGACATCAAGGATGTGGATCAACGGGCGCAGGCAGGCATCACCAAGGCACAGGCTGCGGCAGATGCGGCGAATCAGACGGCAACCGCTGCAGGCGCACAGGCGCAGAATGCAGATGGGCTTGCGCAGAACGCAGCCGGACACGTGGACCAGTTGAACACCACGGTGAAGGGTCTCGATCAATACCGCCAGGTAACCGATGTAGATATCGCGTTCCGGAGCGGAAACCCGGTGTTGTCTGCCGATGCCAAGAAGCAGCTTGACGATCTGGCGGCGGGCATGGCCGGACACGACGGTTACATCGTGGAGATGGAAGCGCATTCTCCCCACGCCGGCAGCATCGGCATCCAAAGTTCACAGCGTTTGGCTCAGTCAGTTGAGCGCTACCTTGTTTCAGAACACCAGATTCCCGTCTACCGCATGCACTTTGTAGCCCTCGGCAATGTCGAGGTGGCCTCAACCGG
>CAYQOQ010000125.1:0-13688 GCA_964419175.1 uncultured Occallatibacter sp.
ATGCTCGTACAGGCGCTAGCCGAATACGCGGACAACTATCTGGCCGATGAGTTGAACGATGCGGCCTGGGAAATGAAGCCCGTGCCGTGGTCGCTTGAAATCTCCAGGCAGGGTGCGTTTCTGAATGCCACGCAACGCATGACGACGGAGGCACGCGGCAAGAAGCAGGTGCAGGTTCCCATGCAGATGAGCGTTCCGCGTTCGCCGGTAGCCCGTGTTAGTGGGGAGCATCCTCTGCTGGGAACCGATGACATCGCCTATGTGCTCGGCATTGGCTCGTGGACGCCCGACAAACTTGCGGACAAGAAAAAGGCCGAACGACACCATGAGGCTTTTGTCGCTCTCATCGGCAAGGCGGCAGCGGAAACTAGGGACGCTGCGTTGGCGGCCTGTGTCCGCTTTTATGCCAATGCCGAAGAGGTGGAAAAGGCGCGCAACGCCTTGCGGGAGGCCAAGCCCGGCACGCTCGTTGCTCTTTCTGTGGGCGAACCGCTGGTGGAACGCGAGCCTGTCCGGCAGTTCTGGCGGAAGCACTACCAGGATGAATTTGGCGCGCGCATGGAAGGCAACGACGGCGAGTGCATGATCTCAGGTAAGTTCGGTCCCATCGCGCCTACGCACGAAAAGATTAAAGGCGTATCGAGCCTTGGGGGACAGGCTGCCGGCGTTGCGCTAATGTCCTTCGATAAAGAGGCCTTCCGTTCCTACGGATGGGAGCAGAACCGGAACAGCCCCATCTCGCCGGACCGCGCGCTGGCTTACGTGCTTGCGTTCAACGATCTGCTGAAGCGGGACAAGGGCGGGCGCAAGGACATTGCGGGCATCGGCTTCTTGTATTGGCTCAAGAACCGAGCGGACTTGGATGCGCTTGACCTGATGGACCGGGCCGACCCAGAGCAAGTGAAAAAACTCCTCAGCTTCGATCCACGGAGTGAGCCTGACGCAAACCGCTTCTACATGGTTGCCGTCTCCGGCAATGGTGGACGGCTGCGTGTACATCACTGGGCAGATCTTGCACTCACGCAAGTAAGAGAGAACCTTAAGAACTGGCACGAACAACTGCGCGTTGAGTTCCCTTGGGACGAACCCGCTCCCGTGCGGCTATGGCAATTGATGTATGCCCTGGATCGGGAAGGCAAGCCCGATGACCACACAGTGTTGGCGCTGCTGCGCCGGGGCATTGAGGGCGTTCCGCTAGGCTACCCGGTACTCTCGACAGTGCTCACGCGCCTCCGGCACCCAGGGGGGAGCGACGCAAAGGAAAAGGCGGCAGATAAGAAAAGTGACCCCATGTCACTGGCTAGACTGCGCGTGCCGATGGGACTGATTCGTATGTGCATCAACGATCTGTTTCAACAACAGGAAGGAGTAAGAAAAATGAGTGAAGGACTGGACCCCACCTGCCCATTTCCGGCGTATGTTTGTGGCCGGCTGATGGCGGAGTTTGAAAATCTGCAACGCTCATCAAGTGAAAGTGAAGTGAATTCATCGATTCTGGATCGCTACTTTGCTTTGGCATCGACATATCCCGCCGTCGCTTTCCCGAAGATTGAGAGTCTTGCGCAAAAGCATTTGCGTAAGCTGCGCAGGGACAAGCCGTCCGCTGCGTATGCCATCGACGGTCGGCTTCAAGAGTTGCACAACCTCCTTCAACCATCAGCAAGCGGTGCCTATCCGGGCAAGCTCGGGCTTGATGGCCAGGGGCTCTTTGCCCTCGGTTACTACCACCAGAAGGCCCGGTCTCGTTCTCAGGCGCAGGATCGCAAGCAAGCCAACGATGCCGCTAACGAATCCCTTAACGAATCTACCGATCAGGAGAAGAACTAATGAGCACGATTGAGAACCGCTACGACTTCGTCTTCCTGTTTGACTGCGAGGATGGCAACCCGAATGGAGACCCGGACGCCGACAACAGTCCGCGCTTTGATCCTGAGACGTTTCAAGGGCTCGTCTCGGATGTTTGCTTGAAGCGCAAGATTCGGGATTATGTGCGCTACGCGACAACGACTGCCGAAGATGCTCCCAAGCCGGGATATAAGATCTTTGTGTTGAGCGGCAACACACTGGAAAGTAATCAGAAACAGCCGTTCACGGAACTCACGGGCGACGACAAGATCGAAGCCAAGGGCAAGGACACCAAGCCGACAGACATCGAGAAGGCACGCCAGTGGATGTGCAAGAACTTCTTCGATGTGCGCGCCTTCGGCGCAGTGATGAGCACGACGGAGTTCAATTGTGGACAGGTGCGCGGCCCGGTGCAAATCACGTTTGCACGCTCCATTGACCGTATCCTTCCTACCGAACACACCATCTCACGCCAGGCATTTACGGGCGAGAAGGACATCAAGTCCGGCACGGGAACGCTGGGGCGCAAATACACCATCCCCTATGGCCTCTATCTTGCGCATGGCTACATCAACCCGGTCTTTGCCGCGAAGACCGGCTTCAGCGAGGACGATCTCGCTCTCTTGTGGAAGGCGCTAGCCAATCTTTTTGAGCTGGACCGTTCCGCGGCGCGGGGCACTATGTCGGCCCGTGGGCTTTACATCTTCAAGCATGACAGCAAGCTGGGCAATGCGCAGGCGCAGCGGCTCTTTGAGTCCATCCAAGTGCAGAAGAAGCCGGGCGTTGAAAGTCCGCGTGCCTTCACGGACTACACCGTTGTGCCTCCCGATCAAAGCTCTCTGCCGGAAGGCATCACCCTCATCGACGGTCTCGTATAACCCCGTCGCAACCGAGGTGAAACGAAATGTATACAGAAGAGGATCTCCTCCCGCTCTCCGGTCTCCAGCATCTCGCCTTCTGCGAACGGCGCTGGGCGCTGATTCACTTGGAGCAGCAGTGGGAGGAGAACCTCTTCACCGCCGAAGGTAAACTTCTCCACGAGAAGGCACACTCCGCCGAAATTGAATCTCGTCCCGAGGTCCTGGTTCGGCGAACTCTTCCACTGCGGTCCTTTCGACTTGGCATCTCCGGGCAAGCCGACATTGTCGAGTTTCTGCCGTGCGAAGCTGCGGAGCCGGGTGTTCCCATGCCGCGCCGTAAGGGGCTCTGGAAGCCATATCCAGTAGAGTACAAGCGGACCCGCGACAAACACGGCAGCGTGGCCTATCGAATTCAGCTTTGCGCGCAGGCGCTTTGTCTTGAAGAGATGTTGCAAGTACCCGTTCCTGCGGGGGCCGTCTTTGACAGCAAGGCAAAGCGTCGCGAAGTGACGATATTCGACGAGCCGCTCCGTCAAGAGGTTGAACACCTCGCGGCCCGCATGCACCAGATCCTTCAATCCAGGAAGACACCCCAAGCAGTCTATGCGAAGAAATGCGAGGGCTGTTCCATGAAGCCTGTCTGTCTGCCCTCGGTCGTCGAATCCGCCAGTGCTTCCCGTTATCTGAGCCGCTCAATTGACGCCAATCTCAGGCAGGCTCCTTACGAGTGCACCAACAAGGACGAGGGCCAGTCCCGATGAGAAAGCTTCTTAATACGTTGTATGTCACCATCCCCAATGCCTATCTCAGCAAGGATGGTGAAACCGTCCTCGTTCGCGTCGAGCAGGAAACTCGTCTTCGCGTACCGATTCACACGCTGGAGGGAATCGTCTGTGTAGGGGTTGTTTCAATGAGTCCTCCGCTGATGGGGTTCTGTGCCGAGCACAATGTCGGCGTGAGTTTCCTCAGCGAACACGGCCGCTTTCTTGCCCGTATCCAGGGGCCAATCCACGGCAACGTACTACTGCGCCGGGAGCAGTACCGCCGTGCCGACCAGGACGCTGATTCTGCCGCCATCGCAAAATCCGTTCTGCTGGCGAAGATCGCTAACAGCCGGACTTCGCTTTTGCGTGCTGGCCGTGAGCACTCCTCGGAGACCATTGATCGTGCCGCTACACAACTTGGCCAATCGCTGCGCCTGCTCGCGTCCACACCTTCTCTCGATGGATTGCGTGGAGTTGAAGGAGATGCCGCGCAGACCTATTTTGGCGTCTTTGACGAACTCATCCTGCACCAGAAGGAGGATTTTTTCTTTCATGGGCGGAGCCGTCGCCCCCCACTTGACAATGTCAACGCGTTGCTCTCGTTCCTCTATGTTCTGCTGGCGCACGACATCGCCTCTGCTTTGGAAACAACCGGCCTCGACCCCGCAGTTGGATTTCTGCATCGTGACCGCCCCGGTCGTGCCGGCCTTGCTCTGGACCTCATGGAGGAGCTGCGCCCAGTCTTGGCCGACAGGCTCGCGCTTACGGTCATCAACCGCCGCCAGATTGCCGGAAACGGATTCTCCCGCTCCGAGTCCGGCGGGGTGGCGATGAACGACGCCACTCGCAAAGAGGTTCTGGTTGCATGGCAATTGCGCAAACAGGAGGATGTTCTCCATCCATTTCTGAACGAACGCATCCCCTTTGGCCTGGTGCCCTATGCGCAAGCACTTCTGCTGGCGCGCCACCTGCGCGGCGATCTCGACGCCTACCCTTCCTTCATCTGGAGATGACAGAGCATGATGGTGCTTGTGACGTATGATATGGGAACTCAGTCGGACGAGGGGAAACGCCGCCTTCGGCAAATCGCCAAACTGTGTCAGAATCATGGTCAGCGGGTGCAGTTCTCGGTTTTTGAATGTCTTCTTGAACCAGCCCTGTGGGTTGAGTTTCG
Source organism: uncultured Occallatibacter sp. (assembly GCA_964419175.1). Classification (GTDB taxonomy): domain Bacteria; phylum Acidobacteriota; class Terriglobia; order Terriglobales; family Acidobacteriaceae; genus Telmatobacter. The sequence goes on from CAYQOQ010000125.1 coordinate 4,644, forward strand.
CGCCAAGCTCCTCGCGATCATCGACCCTTCCACCGACAGCCTTCGCTTCTACTTTCTGGGGGCAAACTGGCAGAAACGCGTGGAGCACTCTGGTGCAAAGCCCGGCTACAACCCGGAAGGCCCCCTCATTCTCTAGCGCGAACATCAAGTGCACAGCCAATGCCCCGTAGGTTCGCGCTTGCGCCATCATGCTCATTTCACGGATCTTGCACGTCCATACTTGCTTTGTTGGCATTCCTTGCTACTTCGTTTCACAGAGTCCGCGCAATTTGCAGGCTAGAGTCAAGAAATCAAAGCTGTTACAGTAGAGCCGTCGCGCCCCGCGCGGGGCGCGTGGATTGAAACATACTATAATCAGGCGTGCCGCAACCTTGACCGGGGTCGCGCCCCGCGCGGGGCGCGTGGATTGAAACCCCGTCAAAGCGATTGTACCGCACCCTAGTAGCGTCGCGCCCCGCGCGGGGCGCGTGGATTGAAACCTCGATCCCAACCCCGTAGATTCTGCCGGCACGCAGGTCGCGCCCCGCGCGGGGCGCGTGGATTGAAACAGCAGCACTAGTTCGACGATCACTTACACTTTTTGTCGCGCCCCGCGCGGGGCGCGTGGATTGAAACACATGCACCGCAACAGCCATGGCCGCAACCTGCGGTCGCGCCCCGCGCGGGGCGCGTGGATTGAAACTTCGTCAAGCCCTGCCAATTGCTGGAGTCCCAGGTCGCGCCCCGCGCGGGGCGCGTGGATTGAAACACATGCACCGCAACAGCCATGGCCGCAACCTGCGCGTCGCGCCCCGCGCGGGGCGCGTGGATTGAAACGTCGGCAGGCTCATATAGTCGGCAATGCACAGAGCGTCGCGCCCCGCGCGGGGCGCGTGGATTGAAACTCTCTTGGAGTCCCCGGGTCCGGGCTGCTTTCCGTGTCGCGCCCCGCGCGGGGCGCGTGGATTGAAACCTTGTGAGCTATTGGACTGGCGGAAGATCTCGGTCGCGCCCCGCGCGGGGCGCGTGGATTGAAACGACCAGACACGGATGACATGCCAACGCATAGACGCGTCGCGCCCCGCGCGGGGCGCGTGGATTGAAACTCACTGGTGATGCATTTCCTTTCGCGAGGGTGCGTCGCGCCCCGCGCGGGGCGCGTGGATTGAAACATAGGCCGCGTTGAGCACGTCCAGGCGCGCGTACGTCGCGCCCCGCGCGGGGCGCGTGGATTGAAACTTCAAGGTTGCGCTTGATTTGTTCAGCCTCCGCCCGTCGCGCCCCGCGCGGGGCGCGTGGATTGAAACAAAGTGTACGGGCCGCCCGCCGTGGTTGTACTCGGGTCGCGCCCCGCGCGGGGCGCGTGGATTGAAACATGGGCAACCTAGTGGTCCGTGACGGCAAGTCGGGGTCGCGCCCCGCGCGGGGCGCGTGGATTGAAACTTGATGGAGACAACGCATCCAGTTCTTGCTCAAAAGTCGCGCCCCGCGCGGGGCGCGTGGATTGAAACATTGTGATCCGCGTGAACGACGTTGCATTTTCCGTGTCGCGCCCCGCGCGGGGCGCGTGGATTGAAACATGCCGTATTGTGCAGTCAGATGATCGGCCAGCGCTGTCGCGCCCCGCGCGGGGCGCGTGGATTGAAACTCGATAGCGCCTGCCACAAACAGCCCGCAGTCGAGTCGCGCCCCGCGCGGGGCGCGTGGATTGAAACGCGGTAAATGGCTCGACGATGATATCGGCGCCAGTCGCGCCCCGCGCGGGGCGCGTGGATTGAAACACTTTAGTAGTTCAAGCGTGGCGTCGATAGTTGAGTCGCGCCCCGCGCGGGGCGCGTGGATTGAAACTGTGGCACTTATGGTACTTTTGTTCGTTGAATCGCGTCGCGCCCCGCGCGGGGCGCGTGGATTGAAACTCTGGAACGCCGAGAGATGCCTGCAGCGCGTCGAGTCGCGCCCCGCGCGGGGCGCGTGGATTGAAACTTGCACGTCTACCTGCGTTCCACATTTTGCGCACGTCGCGCCCCGCGCGGGGCGCGTGGATTGAAACTTCGCCCATGCCGATGCGTTCTGGGCAAAGGCTTTGTCGCGCCCCGCGCGGGGCGCGTGGATTGAAACGACTGCGTGTAAGGGCACGGATTTCGCAGGTCACGATGGTCGCGCCCCGCGCGGGGCGCGTGGATTGAAACGACGGCGGGATTTAATGCATTGGCCAAAGGATTGGTCGCGCCCCGCGCGGGGCGCGTGGATTGAAACCAGAAAAGAGTGCTGGACTCCGCAAGCTGCTTGGTCGCGCCCCGCGCGGGGCGCGTGGATTGAAACTGCTATGACATGCTCACCAATCCGCTCTATGGCGTCGCGCCCCGCGCGGGGCGCGTGGATTGAAACAAAGATGGGCTACGAGGGCGATAAGGGCAACAATGTCGCGCCCCGCGCGGGGCGCGTGGATTGAAACCTCAATAACTATGAAAAGAACTTCGGCGAAACCACGTCGCGCCCCGCGCGGGGCGCGTGGATTGAAACAAGGCAGCAATTGAAGCAGGTTGAACACGCGGGGTCGCGCCCCGCGCGGGGCGCGTGGATTGAAACCGTGAAGGAAGGGTGAAGCTGACAGCCGCCGTAGGTCGCGCCCCGCGCGGGGCGCGTGGATTGAAACATCTACACGGCCAACGTGGCTGCAACCTCAAGCAAAGTCGCGCCCCGCGCGGGGCGCGTGGATTGAAACAACCCTGAAAGAGTTGCAGTCAGCCCTTGGTAGTGTCGCGCCCCGCGCGGGGCGCGTGGATTGAAACGCCAGCACCTCGGTAAGGCTATCCTATGGCAGTTTGTCGCGCCCCGCGCGGGGCGCGTGGATTGAAACAACCCTGAAAGAGTTGCAGTCAGCCCTTGGTAGTGTCGCGCCCCGCGCGGGGCGCGTGGATTGAAACTGCGTTACCTGCAAAGTTTTGACTGCCATCACGTCGTCGCGCCCCGCGCGGGGCGCGTGGATTGAAACCATGCCATAGTTACGCCATCCAACCATCAGAACCAGGTCGCGCCCCGCGCGGGGCGCGTGGATTGAAACCAATTAACGATCTCCTGCGCCACGCTGATCTTTTGGTCGCGCCCCGCGCGGGGCGCGTGGATTGAAACCCATGTGGTTGCGCCCACCGGTTGCCATTGAACCTCGTCGCGCCCCGCGCGGGGCGCGTGGATTGAAACACGCTCGAATCAAACGTCACTGGCGCGCTGACGAGTCGCGCCCCGCGCGGGGCGCGTGGATTGAAACACGTTCTCATATATCCGAGTGATTGGGCTGATTAGAGTCGCGCCCCGCGCGGGGCGCGTGGATTGAAACGACCAGGTAAGCACTCAGAGCCGACTGCCAATTCGGTAGTCGCGCCCCGCGCGGGGCGCGTGGATTGAAACACCGCACAGTGCAAGGCGCGGCCCGCGTGCGGCGTCGCGCCCCGCGCGGGGCGCGTGGATTGAAACAAAAGAACGGCAATCACATGAAGATGTTCACCATGTCGCGCCCCGCGCGGGGCGCGTGGATTGAAACCTGTTTTGTCGCGTCCGCCGGATTTGCCCAGCAGACGTCGCGCCCCGCGCGGGGCGCGTGGATTGAAACCCGTCGTAGCACAGGTTCATGGGTTTATTCGCTGGGGTCGCGCCCCGCGCGGGGCGCGTGGATTGAAACTTGTAGATGCGTACTCGGTGATCAACCAGGTTGGCGTCGCGCCCCGCGCGGGGCGCGTGGATTGAAACAAGGGCATCAACACCTCACCCTCGATATCGCCCACGTCGCGCCCCGCGCGGGGCGCGTGGATTGAAACAAGAATCTGGATGCTGGCATAAATTGAGGCACGAGTCGCGCCCCGCGCGGGGCGCGTGGATTGAAACCTCAATCTCCTCTTGCTCAATCTCCACCCGGAGAGGTCGCGCCCCGCGCGGGGCGCGTGGATTGAAACCATTCAATTTCGAAACAGTTCGTTTGCATCTCTCGTCGCGCCCCGCGCGGGGCGCGTGGATTGAAACCAGAGAAGAGTGGCTGCAGAACGCCGGGAGCGGTGGTCGCGCCCCGCGCGGGGCGCGTGGATTGAAACTCCCTCGAAATACCGCAAAACCTTGATCTCAAACGTCGCGCCCCGCGCGGGGCGCGTGGATTGAAACCGGTTTTACGTCGTCGTACTCCCACTTACTGAACGTCGCGTCCTACGCGGGGCGCGTGGATTGAAACACTTGATACTAAGAAACTACTAGCAACAATTCTTGTCAGCCCTGCAAAAGGCACAAAGACAATTTTCCGCGACGCGCACAGAGCCTCACGGCTCAATATCCACGATTCCTCGATGCCTTGCCGGGTTATCTCTCACCTGGCGAGGCCACGAGGCCTGGATTGCGCAGCTCTTGGGGGACTGCTCGCTCTCAGCAGGGACCGGTTAATTCTTTGACTTAGAGCGCACTGTGACTTGGAGCGCAAAATGATCTCCTTCGATATCAAATTCGACGTGCTCCCCGTCCTCTGGCCAGTTTCCTTTTCTCCCTCCTCCCCCACGGTTAGGCCTATTGTTTTCATTTGGTCCGCGCACTCGCCTCTTCATGCAATGAATCCACTAATACCTTCGGCGCTCCCTTCCCGTGAGCTCCTTTGATTACTGTTGATTAGCGAATGGTTCTCTAGTCTCATATACGTATGCTGTAAGATACATCTTGAGAGGGAAATCACATGCCCGCTGCGAAGAAGTCCGCACCCCGACCTAAGCGCAGAGTCGTTTCTCCCGCAGAGAAGCGCACTCAACTTCGACTTACCGTCGATTCCAGATTCACCAAGAGCCATTTCAATCAACTCTTTGCCGTGCTCAAAATCCGGAAGAAGAATGCCCTCGCTGAACACATCATCATGAGTTTCAAAACGAAGGTGGCGCAGGCGCAACTCGTTGCGTTCTATAACAGCCAGTGGCTGAACATTCCGTTCCAGGCCATCGACTCTGCATTCGTGTTTCCTTTGACATACGAAATAGCCGATGAACTGGAGAGGATTGGAGGAGAGGTTCTCTGCGGAGTCAATCGGTCCAAGGCCTTTTGCGTAATGGTGGCCTATTTTGCCTTCGTGCATAAGCTCAAAAGTCCGAAACAGGCCACAGTGGCATAGCCTCTCAGAACAGCGCCAGGCAGCAGGCGAGTTCTCACGGGATGATCTTGGGAAGTCTGCCGCCGACGTGCCGTAGCGCATGGTTCACTCTTTCGTGGCGGATAATAACGGTGGTTTTCGATCATCGGCTATCCAACACCACCCGTCATGGCTCGCAAAGTCAGCACAATCCAACGCTAAGCCGGTTCGAAATCCGAATGCAACGGCCATTGTCACGATCCCCTGCTGAGGAACATCCGGATGCAGAAACCTGTATAGCGCATCATGCAATTCCCCAGGGCAGTCTGGCCGAACTAGGAGATGCAGTAGAGGCCAATCTAACCTTCCAACCTACCTGCATCGCAGTCAAAACATCCCAATTCTGCGAGCGTCATTTGGAGGAGACTTTCAGAAAATCACCTTCGCTGCGCTTGCTTTGAAGGGAGACACCATCCCTAAGCCTGACGGCTTAGCGATGGTGACGCGATCTGCTGACATCGAACGGAGTTCGGACAACGTCGAACAGTGTTCGAAGATGATCGAAGGCTGTTCGCACTGCGTTCGAGAATCACTAGCGCCCTCCGGAAGCGCTTGGGAGCATCTCAACTCTCCGACACGACGACGTTACCTGCCCTCCCGTTCATTGCTGCGCGTTCTGAGATTACTGCGCATCATCCGATGTGCAAACTGGCGGGCTTGCACAACAAAATAAAGGATCTCTTGTCGCTTCTCCGCATGAATCGATACCTTGAAGGACTGCTGGCCAGTGGGAGACCTGAGAAGGGTGATGGTCAGAGCGCCGTCTACATTTGCCTTTGGTTCCTGGAGTGGAGACGCCTTCAGAAGTTCGACAAATTCTCGCGCCTGAGCAACCGGCTGAAATATGAAGAGGAGCTGGCGCACATCTGCCTCGTCGGTGAAAATCAAGCCCTGAGTTTCCTCCGTTCTGAGCCGGGTCTCTATGGAGTGCAGTCGCGCAGCTTGAAGTTGCATCGGCTCAGCTGTGCGCTGTTGGTGGTTGGGGGCGTATTGCATCTCCGGGTTCGTGAATTGGACGAAGATGCCGTGCTTAACCGCAGTCGCTGCGACCATCCGCTTCCACTCCTCGGTTCCGGTACACGCGATTCTTGACCCGTATTTCTGGACGGCCATCTCCAACCCGAAGACAATGGCCGCTTCATCCTGGTTGAGCACCGTCACAAGCCGCCCACGGTCGATAACAGAGGCCCTGCCGTTCAGCATGTACGACACGTCGCCCGTCTTCCGGTTGATTGTCCAGATTCGTGTGGTGGCGATCTGTGCGGCAAGATTCTGTTCCCGCCGTTGAGCCGATAGCCGCTGCTGCGCAAAGTCTGCCCAGTCTGATTTCTCATTGTCCTCGGGCGGTGGCCCGATATGGAATGCGTTTGGTTCCAGGTTCGCGTTGAGCCGCCGCTGATTGCGTTGGTCGGCATAACGCCATCCTCGAAGTTGTGCGGCCGCTCGCGCATCTCCCTCGGCGGCCTTGTCCCCAACCCATGAGCGGAGATCTTTTGGGAATGCTCCTTGCCGCCTCTGTCGAATGGCCAGCTTCAGGGCGCGTACTTCGAGCACGGATTGGGCCGTAACCTGGGAGAGCAGGATTTTCTTGGCCGGCCACTGAAGAGCGGATGCGCGAATCTCTCTCTTTTGTTGCCGCAAGACTTCAAGAAGATCTTGCCTGCCCTTCCTGCCATCTCTTGTGAAGGCCTTGCACACTTCCCGTTGCTGATTACGATACCGGTTATATTCATCCATCAAGGCGTCGCGGTCCTGACGTCGTTCCACCTTGCGTTCCTCTCGCAGTATCGTATTACGTTTCCTTTGTTGTAGCGGACGTGGTACCGCCTCTTGGAGGAATGCCACGGCTGGCGTCCAGGTCCCAAGAGCCGCCTCGGTTACCTGTCGGTTGATCTTACCGGCAAAGTTGTCCCGGAATACATCGGATGCCTTTACGCGGATGTTGTGGTCGATGGCAAGGACTGTGTATCCGCCAGTTTTCCCCTTCTCAAGTCGGAGACGGGCCTTCGAGAGAAGGATGTGGAGATCGCCCCAAATCACATTGCGCCGGACAAGGAGTTGCCGGACACTTGGGGCCAATTCCTGCCGGACATAGGATTGAAGAGATTCCTCATCGTGGTAATGCTCAACCTTTGCCGCCGCACCTGTCGGGTGTTGTCGAGCGGCTCGAAGCGCGTTACGTTCGGAACGCGATGTGCGTACAGCCTGCTTCGATTCCTCATCCCAGCGTATTGGGCCCGCTGTATGTGCCCAGCCATATTTTGCTTCGAGGACGCGCGCTGCGGCATCAAGAGTGAACCAGTTACGAAATGGCGTCAGGGCTCTGTACGTCTCTGGATGAACTTTGTTCACCATGATGTGGATGTGGAAGTGCGCCCTGTCATCGTGCGCGACAACCATGTACTGATGGTCCTGGTAACCGAGTTTACGAAGAGTGTACAGAGCACAGACGCTCCATTGCTCTCTCGTCGGCATCTCTCCTGGCGGCCAGCAGAGTTCGTAATGGCATACCGGGTCATCGCATCGCCGATTCTTTTCGGCTGTTGCCTGCATCACGTAAGGGGCAGTATCGAGGTCCAGCAGATTGTTGGAGACAAGTACATCCCCTCTCAGAGAGGCTATGCCTGTCTCCGGATCGCGCTCAGTGGTCATGTACTGCGCAAGACGGCGAAAACTACTTCGGCCTGTACGCGTTCGTTTCGACACTTTTGCAATCATTCTTCCTCGACATGGAGAGAGATTACGTTCTTCACCTGTTCGCGTATTGCGGCGAGCGTGATGTTCAATTCGTGCCGCAGGTCGTCGTCATTTCCGAGAACCTTCAATTGCTCAAGGCAATGTTTTTGCAGACCACCGAGGCGGTTTAGCTCCGAAATCGCATCCGTGTGTATTCTTGACCGCATGCGTATTCCCAAGGCTGCGCGGCGAATGTATTCGCTGAGTGTGAGCGCCGCTCTGTTTGCTTGTACGGCGAATGTTTCCTTTTCTTTTCCTGTGACACGAATATCGATTCGTGATGTGACGTTACGCGCTCTTTTTGGTCTTGACATGCGCTGTCTCCTAAAAATGACGTGGGGTCTCGGGGCGAAGCCCTGAGCAAGATGCGCAGCCATTTCTCCGAGTAGCCGCAGGCGGATTGGAGAAATGGCGGTGGACACGCGAACCCCGCAGGGGTTTGTGTGGACAGCGCCTACCTTGCCTTCACGATTACCCGCTTTTTCATCCCCGTTAACATTGTATTATATAACTGATATATAGACGGTCATTATGGTATAGTATCGGCATATGGAGAATGAGGCCCGTCGTAGAGCGCAGGTACTCTCGTCGCACAATATCGAGGAGTTTCGTGCGTTTTTGAAGGAAAAAGCGAATGAACCTGCACCGCAACCTGCTTCGTACAGGATGGGCGGGATTGTACGGGCGATATTCCCTCAATTGTGTTTGCTGCGAAAAAGAGGATACACGCTCAATATGCTGGTCGGTCTTTTTGAGGAGAACGGCTTGAGAATCATCGCAACAGCATTGTCGGGCTACATGAAGAAACTGAATGGGGAAGCGGAAGTGGTATCGGCAATCGAGGTTCGTAAAGGGAGATCACAACCTTCTCCCCCTGGTTCGTAAGCTCACAGTCACTTGGCAATGAAACCGGACGTACCGCTGTAAGAAAGGGCTGCAACGATGATCCTGCCACGCAACAACCTTCGAACGAATTTAGGAAGAAAAAGCTGTGATGTTGGCTCAGACAAAAGGACATAACCGTGCGATGCATCCTGGAGAAAAGCCAGACAAAGAGCGCGAGGGAATCAAAGTTGTCTTCGCTGACTTGAAGATAATTTCGACGGCACTTTGCTCTGTGGGCTTGGTAAATCCGCACGTAATTCAAATGCAACTCAATCAATGAGGTAAAGGGATGC
>CAYQOQ010000126.1:0-13580 GCA_964419175.1 uncultured Occallatibacter sp.
AACACCCCCGACATCCACACCAACCGCATGGTGAATATCTGGAATGCGTATCAATGCATGGCAACTTTCAACATGTCGCGCTCGGCGTCGTTCTTTGAGTCCGGCATTGGCCGCGGCCTCGGCTTCCGCGACTCGAACCAGGATCTGCTGGGCTTTGTGCACATGGTGCCCGCCCGTGCCCGTCAGCGCATCCTCGACCTGGCCGCAACGCAACTGGCCTCCGGTGGTGCCTACCACCAGTACCAACCGCTCACCAAGCGCGGCAACAACGACATCGGCGGCGGATTCAACGACGATCCGCACTGGCTCATCATCGGCGTGTCAGCCTATTTGAAGGAAACCGGCGACTGGAGCATCCTCGACGAATTGGTGCCCTACGACAACGTGCCCGGCTCCGAGGCCCCGCTCTACGACCATTTACAACGCAGCTTTCGCTACACGCTGGAACGCCTCGGTCCCCATAGGCTGCCGCTGATCGGCCGTGCCGACTGGAACGATTGCCTCAACCTGAACTGCTTTTCCGTGACGCCCGGTCAGTCCTTCCAGACCACCACAAGCAAAGACGGCAAGGTGGCCGAGTCGGTCTTTATCGCCGGCCTGTTTGTGCACGCCGGCCGCGAGCTGGCTGCCATTGCCTGCCATCGCGAGCTGGCCTCCGATGCCGCCGGATACCTCGTCGAGGTCGAAAAAATGGAGCAGGCTGTCCTCCAGCATGGATGGGACGGCGATTGGTTCCTGCGCGCCTATGACGACTCCGGCGCCAAAGTTGGCTCCAAAGAGTGCAAAGAAGGCAGGATATTCATTGAGTCAAATGGCTTCTGCGTATTGGCCGGAATCGGTCTTGAGGACGGCAAGGCCGCCAGCGCGCTGGCCGCGACCCACCAGCATCTGGCCACGCCCCATGGCATCGTCTTGCAGCAGCCGGCTTATTCCACTTACTACCCAAATCTGGGCGAGATTTCTTCTTATCCGCCTGGCTACAAGGAAAACGCAGGTATCTTCTGCCACGTCAACCCCTGGATCATGATTGCGGAGACGCGCCTGGGCAACGGCGACAGGGCGCACGATTACTACAACCGCATCAATCCTTCAGCGCGAGAAGAGATCAGCGAGGTGCACCGCTGCGAGCCATATGTTTACGCGCAGATGATCGCGGGCCCGGATGCGTCCAGCTTCGGTGAGGCCAAGAACTCGTGGCTGACCGGCACGGCGGCCTGGAACTACTTCGCAATCGCGCAGTGGATACTGGGCGTGCGCGCCACTTATGACGGACTCCAGATCGCTCCGGTCATTCCCGCCCATTGGTCCGGATTTACCGCGCGGCGCAAGTTTCGCGGAGTCGTCTACGAAATCTCCATCGAGCGCAAGGGAGCTGGAAACAAGATTGAGCTCACCGTGGATGGCAAACCGATCGAGGGCAACATCGTGTCACCCCCCAGGGATGGGCGCAAGCAGGTTTCGATCACAGGAGTCCTGAGCTAGGAATCCCGGCCCGCCACTACATGACCGCTTTGCAGGCGATAGAGACATGTCGTATCTCGCCTGCAAACTTCGCTAATGAAGAAATATGGTGGCGGAGGGCAGGATCGAACTGCCGACCTACGGGTTATGAAAACGCCAATAAGTAATACAATCAACTACTTACACGTCGCACAAGGACGCCTAAATACAGCGAAATACGTGTAAAACGGGCCAATCACGGGTGGGGAATCACGGGTGGAGGTTTTTCACTACGCGCCAGCGGCTGAAACTCTGCTCTTCTGCTCCGAGGTGGCACGCCTCATCCATTTTCCGTCAAATTCCGCAGAACGGCACCTTGTTCTCGATACCCTTTTCCTGGATGTGCAATTGTCTCGCTCGGGAAGCGGGCCTATTGAGCCACCGTGGAGCACGCTGCTCCAGGAAAGAGGGAGAAATGAAGAAGCAGGAGGGGGATTTTCACTTTACTCGCACGGAAGAGGATCGTGCCCGCCGCGTGGCCCGTCGCAATGGGCTGCGTGTCTGCAAGTCCAGGGATCGTTACTACCACGGCGGTAATCGCGGAGGGCTTCAGCTCGTCGAAGGCAATACGGTAATCGCAGGTGTGAACTTTGACTGCTCCCCTGAAGACATTATCCACCTCGCAGAGCAGTACAACCGCTAGCCCAACCACCCGTCACTGAAGGAAGCCACGGGCCGACGATTGGCCCCGTCCCGAGGCGACTCGGGCATGAGCCCTTCCATTGCCAAAAATTGGGCGTAGGCCGCCCCTTAATCCGAGCCACTCGCTCAAGGAAAGAAGGCAAGCAGTGGGCACAACCGAAATCGTGAAAAGAGAAGAGATCGCCGATACCGCAGGCACAGAAGCTTCAACGAGCCAGCCGCCTGCCAGCTGTGACGGGGCTCATGAGACCCCCAATCCGTTGGTCACGCCTGCCGTGGGCACTGTGCCCGTTTCAACCATCTCGCCTGACCATGCAGCGCCAACTCCAACGTTGGGAAAACCGGTGCCGCCCCAGAAGGGGTCCAAGAACACGCCTCTCGCGATTGCTTCCGCAAACAGCCGTGTGATCATCCCACGGGTGAGAGGCGGGACGCAACAGCTTGAACACCTGCCTGACACATTTGTGTCAGCGCGCGACACCGAGATCATCGACCAGTTGATCACGGCCACACGCGCTCTGATTGCAGATGGTGGCCCGGTCACGAAGCCTTGCGACCAGCTGAAGGCAAAGGCGGGCGACCAGATCGCAAAGTTCCGCCAGCACCACTTCGACATCTGGGCCGCGATTGGCGCAAACCTGTCGGATCTGCGCACCGCCTCTAAAACCAAGGGCGCTCTCGGCTTCATCACCATCTGCGAGGTCCAACTCGGCCTACAGCGCAACAAGTGTACGCGTCTGGCTGACTGCCATGAGAGGCTCATCGCGTTGCCAGTGGCCTACCAGCATGCGCTGAGAGAACTCCGTAAGACTGCCACCGAAGCTATTGTCGAAAAGGTCAACCAGGTCATGGCGGAAGGAGTTAGCGATGCGCAGATCAAGAACAGCCTGTCTGCCAAGTTCAGCCGGAAGGGTCAAGACAAGCCGTCCGCTCAAGAGTCCGCCAAGTCAAAGTTGCTCGCTACTCTGCGCTCTATCAAAGGGATTGGTGCGCGTAGGGATTACTGCCGGGAGGTCCTTGAAGTGGCCACACGTTTGGTGGGCTTGACCTTCGATGAGAAAAGCAGCGTTGTAACCGTCACCAAGGCCGCCGCTCTGGAAACGTCCGAAGTGTACATCGAATTCGACCGACCCCCCGAACCCGATCCCGAAGAGTGTGTTGACTTCGACTCCGTTCTCGACGAAGCCTGCGAGTTGGCAGCCAATTAGCAGTAGGGTATCGAGCGACCAATCCAAATGATTCTCAACTAATCGGGTTCGTGACTCTGGCTGGGATGAAAGAGGGATAGCCGCTCAAACCACTTGAGATTTCAACAGGAAGTTTTTCAGGGGGAAGGACCAGCCCTCGGTATTGGGTAACCACAACCCAGGGGGCAGCTTCGGTTGCCCCCGCAACCATTCTAGGAGAACAGTTATATGAGAACAAGCATGAAGAAGGCACCGAAGCAGGTATGGTCCGAGAATTATGCAAGGACCATGATTATGGCTGGTTTTCAACTGTGGGTGATCGAGCAGATTGCTGAAGACACGATGTTCCACGCTGAATGCTTCTTGCAGGATATTCGGAAGAAGACCAAGTCGGTTCTGTTTAAGCAGGCCATTGAGCACTGCTGGCAGGCGTTGGAAGTTGTCTCGTATGGCCCTGGTTTCGATCCAGATTTTGACGAATTCAGTGCGGCTGATCAGGAACTTATCTGCTTGACCGCAAGGAAGATGAGCAAGGTGCTGACCGATGCGCCGAAGCAGACCGCAGCCTAACCCATAACCCAGGGGGCGGCGCGATCCGGCCCCGCAATACCAATCATAAGGAGAACACAGTTATGAAATCGAAGTCGTCGTATGGGCAAGGAGTGTTCAAGATTCTATTTAAGGAAGTGCTGGAGGAGATGCCCCCCGATCTGGCCGACAAGATGATCGAAGGATATCAGGGCGGCAGGATCATCAACCTGATTCTGGGCCAGGGCCGTGGCATTAACTACAAGACGGCGTACAGCATTGGCCTGACTGATTCTCAGAATGGTGGGATCAGTGAAACTGAGGCAGCTTAACCATACCCACGCGGTAGCACTGGGGGCAGCTTTCGCGGCTGCCCTTCAGTTCGGCCGGGTTCGTTGTGCGGTGAGGCTGTAACAACCCGGGACGGACCAATGGAACACGCAAGAAACGGAGCGCACGCGGCGGTCGGGCCGGTAACCTTGGCCGACGGCACTTAGCATCTGAAATCTTCGCAGACAAGTCCACCGCCGCTTAACCACACAACGCAGGAGCCGGTGAGATTCCGGCCCCACCACCAATAGGAGAATTTGCATGAAGAAGCAGCTTTACACCGGCGAAGAAACAATGCCGGAATCGATCACTTTGACTTCCTACCAGTTCAGGAGGTTTGCGAATAATCTGATCCGAGACTACAAGAGGCAGTTGGTTGCGAATGGCGAGGTGGACCTCTATTACTACGCCACACTGTTGTCTACAGCGCTGTCGAATGCAGTCTGTGCCTGGGAGGGATTGACTCCGTTCTTTCCCACAGCATTCGCAATCGAGGAGAGGGAGTACAGGGTCTGGAAGCGGAAGCGGAAGCACAAGGCAGCTTAACCACAACCGTGGTCGGTGCGATCCGGCCCCGCAACCATCTAGGAGAACAGCTATGGAAACAGAGATGTTACGCTCAAAACCACGGTACAAAGTGGATGTCAGGAAGCTCAGTATCGAGGGACTTGTGATGTTGTGGACCTTCCTGCCGAACTACTATCACGAGCCAGAGGGTGGAATCGTATCCGCCGCGCGAGCAGAACTGGTCCGTCGCGGTGTAATTGTGCCAGTAGAAGGCGGCATGATCGATTGGCGCCTTGATGATGATACCCGCGAAGAGCTTCTGGAAGTTTGGACAATCGACAAGATGCCTGAATTGTTCCTCACCCTAACGTCGCCGGAGGCATCGACTTAACCATCAACACCACAGGGGTCGTGTGCACCGGCCCCGAACCACTTCTTGGCTGGGCTGAGACTTGCCAGACGGTGGTGGGCAATTCAGTCGCCCGCGCCGTCACTTCTCGCATCTTGACAATTCAGAAACAAACTGACTACCGCTCCCAAGGTAAGAGAGCCACGTGACCCTGTGTGACACGTAATCCAATACTCTCCAACCACGGGAACCGTATGACCGATGACTTGGCTGCATATTTTCAATCTCTGGACCACGCGCTGAATGCAACTGAAGTTGCCCGGATGCTCGGGGTCCGACGCGACACCGTTTATGTATTCGCAAGGTGCGGCGGCCTGCCTTCAATCAATATTGGCAGAACGAAGCCCGTGCTGCGATTTGACCCAAAACAACTAGCCCAATGGGTGCGCGACCGCCAGACCAAGATGCAAGAGCGGTGTGCCGAAGGAGAACAACAATGACCAGACTACCGAGACCTACCCTTCGTGAAAAGCTGGCTGTCTTCGAAAGACTGATGCGGATGAAAAAGCCGCTAGACGTGGAGTCATGCAAGGTCAGAGAGCCAATTGACCCTTTCCCCGTTGATGATGTCCAAGACCAGGAGGGCGACAATGCCGAAGCGGATCATCAGTGACGTAACCTGGAAATCCAAGAAGGTCCGCACCATTCAGCCACCGGAGTTTCGTGCTGAGTATGCATGGATTATGCCTGCGGTCGAAGACAACGGGGTGTTCGAGTTTGACCCTGAATCGCTTTGGGCAGATGCATATGCCTTAGCACGCCCAGGGTGGACTCCTGGGCGTGTGAAGGAACTGCTTGATGAGTTGATCCGTGTGGGGCTTCTGATTCGATACGAAGCTCAGGGCAAAACCTGGTGTTATTTGGTCGGGAGTGACAAGCCGGGACATCTTCCAGCTCCGTCAATGAGAAACTCTAAGTTTCCCCTACCTTCGTCCTATGACAAGCCTAGCCAGAGCCTAGGAAAGTCCTATGATGAGCCTAGCCTTTCCTTAGCAAGTCCTACAGAATCCTTCCTCGGTATTGGTATTGGTCCTGGTATTGGTCCTGGTATTGGTCCTGGTATTGGTCCTGGTCTTGGTTCTGGTTCTGGTCTTGGAACAGGTGAAGGCGAGTCATTGACATTGGCAACGCTGCATTCAATGACTCCTCTTCAGAAGAATACAAAACAAAAAGACACAGATCGAGAATCAGTAGAGAAAGGCGACAACGACAAAAGCATCAGCTTGGCAGAGTACCTCTACTTCTGCATGGACAAACTCAATCCCGATGCCATTCTCAATGCCCCGGCAAAGTGGAAGCAGTATTGGGCAGGCGACATTGGGAAACTTCTTTCCACGTATACGGCAAGCCAAGTTTCCGAGATCATCAAGGAGAGCCAACTCAACCCGACGTTCAGGAAATACGTTGTCCGCGGAAAGGGTTTGGCAGACATGGCTGAGAGCATCTGGACTCATCTTGTCGAGCACGGAGGATACCCTAACGAACCTGGAGAGTCCGACGAAGAGGTTGAAGAGTCAGATGATTCTGATTCCGAGGCAGATGAGGAAGACGAAGCTACTCCGGGGAGCGATGACGATGAGCAAGACGACGACGAAGAAGCTCGCTGTCTGGATGATCTGGTAACCGCGTGGAAACTAAACTCAGGAAAGCACGTGAGTATTTTGGACTTTCGGGACATTCTCCGAGACGAAAAACTGCCCATTAGAGATCCAATCAATTACGTCGCAAAAGTTATCCGATGGACCTTGCAGTCTTGGCCAGAGCGCGGGGAGTTGAAATCCGGCTCCCAGACCTTCGCACGTCGCTTTAGAGAAATCCAAGAAGCCTTCGCTGTTGCCATGTGTGAAGCAGAGTCATCCAAGCCGCCCGTAGATCCATCGGAGGAGGAGTTTTAGAATTCCTGACGGTTGCGTGCTGTGTTCGTCGTGCTGGCTTCCGCTGCCCCAGATACCCAGATTGCGCCCCGACTTCTGCCACGCTCCCGGCGTGGATGCTGGCGGCCTGCTGGACCAGTATCCGTGGTTCAGCCTTTACCCGGTTGAAGCCCATCAAGAGTTCTTCCCCAGAATCCTGTCAGAGGTAAGGAAGAGGGGCGCGCCGAGACGGTGGGTGGAAGCTCGCCGGCATAGGAACCGTTGCGGAACGTACGGAGACGCGTTGAAGCGAATGTGAGGGCCTGCGGGCTGCCACTGAATCGGCTTCGGTCCCGACTGCTTGTACCAGCGCGCCACAGTAAGGCCAGCACTTGATGAACGAGCGGAAATCATCGCATTTCTAACCGGTCTGTCCGCCACGGCCGTAGAACTATATATGCGAGTTGCTCTCTACTGTCGCGTCAGCACCCGTGATCAAAACTGCACTCTGCAACTCAACGAGTTGCGCTCCTATTGCAACGCCCGCAAGTTCGAGATTGTTCGCGAATACGTTGACGAGGGCGTCTCCGGCTCCTTGGACTCCCGCCCGGGATTGAACCTGCTCATGGCCGACGCCCGCAAACGGAAGCTGGACGCAGTTCTCGTTTGGCGGTTTGATCGCTTTGCAAGGTCAACTCGGCACTTGTTACTTGCGCTGGAGGAGTTCAGAGAACTTGGCATTGGATTCGTAAGCTACATGGAGAACATCGATACCACATCGGCTCTGGGAAGGGCTATCTTCACCATCGTTGCCGCCGTCGCGGAATTAGAAAAAAACTTGATTGTCGAACGGGTGCAAGCCGGAATTAACCATGCCCGTGCGAATGGCAAGCAGCTTGGTCGCCGCCGCCGCCAAGTCGATGTTGAGCGTATCACAGAAATGCAATCGTCCGGAATGAGCCTGCGACAAATCGCAGCCGCGCTCGGCTGCGGCTATGGAACGATTCGCGAACGCTTGCAATCTGGTGAGCGGAAAACCCCAGGCAAAAGTGACGGAGATAACGCCCCGTCTACAGGGGTTCGGGCTGGCCTGTGAAGCGAGCGGCAATCTTATATTTCCCGCTCGCTGACCTCACTCAAATTGGGAGCACATTGATGGTAAGCAAGAGTAATCGCACACCGAAGCAGGACAACCCGCCCAAAGCGCATCGGCGCGTACGAGTCGTCTGCATCTCTGACACACACGAACTGCACCGGGACCTGGCACTACCCGATGGGGACCTGCTCATTCACGCGGGCGACTTCACTTTCTGGAACCACGTCTCCAAGATTCGTGACTTCAACGATTGGCTCGGCGAACTGCCGCATCGCCACAAGGTTGTCATCCCCGGCAACCATGACCGTGCATTCAACCAGGACCCTCGATTCCGCGCCATGATCACGAATGCGGCCCTGCTGATCAACGAAAGCGTCAGGCTCTGCGGCCTCAATATCTGGGGGTCGCCGGTTACATGTGACGATGACGCGTTTGGCTATACCAAACGGGATGAGCGGGCTAGACTCTACGCGAGCATCCCCGCAGATACTCACATCCTTATTACACACGGGCCGCCATACGGCATACTAGACCGCGAACCGGGCTCGCGTAAAAGGGAAGGTTGCACCGAACTGCGACTGGCAGTAATGCGGCTACAGCCCCGGCTCCACGTCTTCGGGCATGTTCACGCCGGGTATGGAACCTGCCATACCGAGAGAACGCTATTCGTGAATGCAGCGTTGCTCGGCTGGACCGGGGACATTGAGAACAGGCCCATCGTAATGGACATCACCTTACAGTGAAAATCAACCAATGAAAAAGGAGAATCTGCAATGGCAATTCAATGCGAGAAATGCGGCGGCACTGGGAAGTGTCGGCCCTGCAAAGGCACAGGAAAAACGAATGGAACAGGGTTCGGCTTTACTGACAAAAACAAGCCAGACTGCGCATGGTGTGGCGGCGAGCGGCTGTGCCGGGTTTGCAGAGGTACCGGGACTCTGCGATAAGCCTGACTTGCTCTGCACCGTAAACGAGATCAAGCGGGACGGGGCATTTGGAGGATGACGCATATGCAGGAAGAGGTTCAACCCCGTTGGGCGCTATCCAGAGGCGTCTTAGTACTGGACTCAGGTTTTCATTCTCTCAAAGAAGAGTTGATAAAGAAGCGATTCAGGGTCCATCTCATCGAGGAGGGGGCTGGGAAGGAGGAAAGATTTCAGATACTCATTCACCGCGTGTTTGTTACATGTAGGGCTGCGGAGTTTGTCTACGATGCACCCGTCGAGGAGTTCTCACTGATCGACGCGAAAAGGGCGGCGAAGGACCCGAAGGTAGTAGCCGGACAAATCTCGCGAGCGTTTGTCGATCTTGAACTCAGGACCAAGGAACCCTTCCTGCTCATTCTCAACGGGAATCGAAAACCGGTCCTCAAGCTGATCTACTAAACCCCAGACCGGTTAAGGATCGTGGAGTGGCTGTATGCGAAAGGAACTTGAGCAAAGACTGGTTGAGCGGTGGCCTACCTGGTTCAACTTGGAGGGCGAATCTCACCCCATGTTGATGCCCTACAGCTTCGCGCACGGTGACGGCTGGTTCGATTTGGTTTGGACCCTGTGCGAGCGATTGGAAGCGGTCGTTGCCGTGGCTGAAACAGAAACTGGGCGCTCATTCGGTGTGCTTCAGGTCAAAGAGAAGTTTGGCGGATTGCGTTTCTACACGAATTACCGCAATGATGCCATCTCCGCTCTTATCGAAGCTGCCGCGATTGAGTCTATTCACACCTGCGAGGTCTGTGGAGGCCCCGGCAGGCTACGTGGCACCAGTTGGCTTGAGACCAAGTGCGATGAACACGCCAATGCATCTTGAAACATTCTGACCAAGCACTCTCGTTACCTTTCTCGCCCAGACCTCCGTAGAGAGTGAACAACCGCGCATTTGTGTGTGGTCGATAGTGCGTTACGAACTGAAGAGAGGAGTCCAATGGTAAGGGTCAAGGATTTTCCCCAACTTTGGTGGGAGATCACCTGTACATACGATGGCATATCCGGGCGCTGGGCATTGTCGTCAGGCAACAGCCAAGAGGAGGCGGAATTGAATTTCTTTGGCTCCTTGGCAGAGCCTGACAAAGCTGTGATTACGGCAATCGCCCCGATAGCCAAATGTACTCTCGACGATTTGTTCAGCGGCAATCTGCCAGAGGATTGTTGAGAAATGACAAACATTGAAACCGAACCACGAACATGAAGAGAGTCTCCAATGGCCTGTCAATGCAATGTGTGCGTAGGAACGGGGCGATGCCGAGCGTGCAGGGGTACGGGCGAAGTAGAGGCCAGTGAACCGCGAAGCCTTCGCAGGCCAAAGCTACATCGTTTTGAATTCCCCGGCCCACAGTTTTACGGGATTTGGCGGTATCAGGCCGGGCCGGCAGTGATGAGGTCAGCAAAACCCACAACGGAAGCTGAGACTGTGGCGAAGGCCGACCCGGCTCCGGCAAACCCGGTATGCGCAGTAGACAAGATTTGGCCGTGCTTATCTGATTGCTGGCGGCCCTGCGATAGATGCCACAAGCTCATTTGCGAGAAGCACGACCATCTGGTTCCTGTTTGGCCGTCGGGGAGTGGCGCGTGTGAACCAGCCGACATGGTTTGCAGACAATGCATTGCGGAACTGTGGGACCAGGGAGACATTTCGCAGAGCGCTCGGGTGCAGTACCTCTATTGAGGTCCGTTCTGGGCGTTCATCTGGAGAGAGTGACGTGGGTCACAACATCAAGGTTTTTGCCGGAGGCATGATTGTGGCGCTGAGTTTAGAGTCCAGAAATCACTCTGGACATCGACATTTCGAAACCGAGCGCGATGATTTCCAGTGTCGGGAGGCAGATGTTCTTCTTCCCGCGCTCCATATCGCTGATGTAGCTGCGGTCAATACCGAGCGCATCAGCCATTTGAACCTGTGTCCAGCCCTTGGCTTTGCGCAACGCTTTCAAGCGCCTTCCAAATCGGATCGTGACGTTTTCTCTGGACACGCCCTCATCATCAACTGTAGGCTTTAGGCGATAAATCGGCCAAAGGCGACATTCGCAAGTTTATCTGAGTTGCCATTATGGACAGACCGCTCAGAGAAAACTGCAAGGAGTTTGGGATGGAGAAGTTTCTCGCATTGCTTCTGGCTTCACTCTTGTTGGCGGGCTGCCACATGAAGCCTACAGCCGAACAGGAGCGGCAAAGTGCGGAAGTCGCCCGGCAGAATACAGCAGAACAGGAGCGACAAAGTGCGGAAGTCGCCCGGCAGAATGATGAAGCGGCGCGAAATAGACAAGCAGAAGAGGTCGCAAAAAAACTCCGTGAGGAATTCGGAGATGAGATCAGTAGCCAAGTCATCAATTTCCAACAGGGGTTGGCTGGAAATCCACCAACAGCGATTGGCTGGAAATTCACCAACAGCAGGATGTTCATCAATCGTAATACCGGCGTGCTGACTATAGAACTCCACTGCCAGTTCTCCGACCCGCTCGAAGAATGGCTAGCAAATCCGGATCCTGCAGGCACTAGATATGTCTGGGTAAACGTGAGACGTGATAGCCCAGACTACTTCACCCAATATCTCCCACTTTTGGTGCGGCTCTTTGATGAAAATGGGCAGTACCTCACCCACTTCGAGACCAACGAGATCTACGGGAAGTCCTTCAAGAATCGCAACAACGACCACAACTACACAAGAGCTGGTCACAGCATGAGAGAGTTGCAGGACAAAGCTGTTATCCAGTACTCAATCAACAAGCGCGATGCAGCCTTCATCCAGAAAGGGGAAGTCGTCCAAGGTTCTTTCGATCGGTGGTGGGAATGACGGACACCTCTTTTGCGAACGAGTTGTATGGCCTAAGTTCATGGGGAGTCGTGCGATGTTTCACAATCACGGTTCTTGGATGTGCGAACGATTGTCTGGCAGAATCTCGGGTGTTATGGTATTCGCCTCAACCACTGCATGTCTCTTTTGAAGGAGTTCAGATGTTTCTGCAAAAAGTCTCTCGTATCCAACCGGTCATGCTGAAGTATGTTGCCTTGATGGCTGCGTTCCTGTGTCTCACCGTTTTCGACCCCGTAATTGACGCCCAGACCGCGAGCGGGACTACGGGAGCAGACCCGACCGCACCAAACGACCCCAGCATTCCGGGGTTTATCAGGCAGGGCTTGGAAGCAAAGGCATTTTCGACTCAATCTTCCGGCATTGACCTCAACGGAGATGGGGTTCCCGAAGTAATCTCTCGGAGTGGATGCGGGGCTAGCAATTGCGAATGGTCAATTTCTGACGGTATGAGTCGTAAGGAAATACTTTCCATCATGCAGACTGATTCCGTGCATATTTTGCCAGCACGCACAAAGGGCTATCACGACTTACTCCTAGACGGGGCATCCAGCCTTTATGTCAGCAAATTCAATGGTGAGAGATACGAAACAGTCGCCTGCTACGAATGGCTGAAAAGTGATGGTTCTCCAGTGCCAGAATGTTGCTGGAATCAACGCGGTAAGCTTGTGAAGATATCCTGCCGGACCTCTGACCCTCAACCCCGCAAAGAAGAGGCGCTGAATCTAACGAGCACGGTACAATCGGTGGTCACTTCGCTCGGATTGCGCTCAGGGATGTCACAACCACAAGTCAAAGCGATAATCATCGCACACGGCTTCGATGGTCCGGATTCCGCGACGATATCTCAGCCGATTCGCGGAATTAAAGCTCATCCGTGGGCTTGCCAGTCAAACGGCGGAGAAAATGATCTGCTAATAACAACCTGTGCTTCGCAAAAAGGGAAAATCATCCTCCAACTGGCCTTCCTCTTAGGAAAGGCTCACCGTGACCCGGACACGGGGAATCTCGTGGGGATACGCATGGACCGCCTATACAACGCTTCAGTTTCCTATATTTCCTCATACACTGACAACGTACCCGATATGGAGAGGTACCTTGATCTCTGGGACCCTCAATCGAAGGCATGCAGTTCTAACGAGACGCAGAAGCTCGACTACGTGTGCCGATATGACGTCTTCCGCGGTTCCCTGTGTGGCTTCACCGGTTACGATTACGGTTTCTCTAATTCCCATAGCGTGTGCCGGTACTTCTAATATCACAGCTCGGCCCGGAAGCGAAGATTTCTAATGAGCGCTTCGAGAACAGTGTGTTTGGCCGCATAGCTTAGGTGACGCATCCAACGTCGGCTCTTAGGGTCTCGCCATTCCCAAACTCAGCGAGCAAGTCTTCTTACTTTCTCGCAAATCCCTCCGTAGAGACAAGGTAGCCGCGCATTTGTTCGCGCGAAATCTAAGGAGGAATTGCATGACCCCAATCAATATCGTCATCCCTGAGTCCCTGACCACCCAAAAGGCTGAACTCGAAACCACCCTCGCCGGTATCGCCGGTGAGGAGGAAAGGCTGGCCAATCAACGCAAGGACATTCAGGTCGCCCTTCAATCCATCACCACCGCCGTGGCCGTTCTGTCCGGGCAGCCGCTCCCAGTGACCAAGGCCGCTGGCATTGCCACCGCCCGAAAGCCAATGTCGGAAGAGGCAAAGAAGCGCATCGGGGAGGGGCT
>CAYQOQ010000127.1:0-13464 GCA_964419175.1 uncultured Occallatibacter sp.
CGCTGCTCCGCTGTGGCTATTCCAGGCTTCCGGGCCTCAGGCGCAGAATTCGAGGCTTGAGGGGGATGCAAAGTTGGTTGTGCTGCCTCTGGAATGGGTATGCCATGCGCAATCAAGAGGCGCCGCAAACGAGCGTTCTCTTTCAGTAGCCGACGATTTTCCGCCGCGGAAGCAGCTGAACTCGATAGTTTTTGATCGACCGAGTTCATGCTGGGCTCCATTCGAATATTGTTGGGTATTGACATCAAAATGATCGCACGTTGCCGGGAAACGCATATAGGTTTCACCTCGATCACCGCCGCCAGTCCCCCGGACTGCGACCTATATGCGTGCATCCGTACCACTTTCTAGCAAGCTTTTGCGAATCGGCCGCCCCTCTGTGTTGATAGGTCATGATGCCTTTCGCTTATGGCGAAAAAGATCCATGCGCTGGCAGTCCTTAGGCTTGCGTTCTGTGGTGCTGGCCGGCATCCTCGCAAGCATAGCGTCCCTGATTTCTGAAACCAGGAAGCGCCAGTGCGTTCGGCATACTGAAATTCGGAGTGGATGGCCCGAAAGGAGCCCTACTTTGGCGAAGCGAACTACAGTGGACGGATCGATTCCGAGATATTCACCGACCACATCTGGTTTGACAAACGGCTCGGCAGAATTCGGGTCTAATCTGTTCCACCGCTGTACCTCCGTTGATGATCCTTGAGATAATTCTTCGTTTATGCATCTCCATTTCTCGAGGGCAATTTGTTGGCGAGAGGCCCTGCGGATGCTGGCTTGGTTCACTTGAGCGGACGACGAGCAGGTTATTCTCTATCTAATTGGTAATCGAGCGTGGTGGGCTAGGGCTTCACGGAGTTGGCGATCGAAAGCGTGGGTTCGGTCTCTGGCTGAGTAATTCAATGTAGAGGCGCGGATGTTCGGGACCAGTCCGGGACCAAAAAGGGGTCCGCTAGAACCGCTACAGTGCGTTAGAGTAGGGATTCGTCCGTTTGAAATCTTATAGTTGCACCTTGCCCGCGGTCTTTCACGGCGATAACACGGGTTCAAATCCCGTCGGGGACGCCAACAAAACAAACAACTTCTAAGACTAGGCCGCAGCCAGATCGTTTTCTGGTGACTCTGTGGTGACTATCTCGTGGTCAGAAGGGGCTGAGAGCCTCCCGGTATTCGTGCGAATTCGCGTATCTTGAATGCTGTGCACCGTGTCTGAGGAGTTCACATGGATAGCCCTACAAAGAATCGCTTCGACGCACTCATGAAGTTAGCCCAATTCAACTCCGATGTCCGGGAGAAGCGCCGAGAAGTTGAATGGAAGGTGTCGATCGGTATATGGACGATCACTGCGGCAGCAATTACCTTTCTGAGGAATTCTTCCCTCATATGGTCGGTGGTCCTGCTTGCTGTTCTCACAGCGGCTCACGCCTGGCTTTGGGTCAGAGCACACTACATTAGCAGTGAACGAGATGCCGATATAATGTACTTTTTCGTTGATCATGCGACCGAGCTTGTTTTGCCCGGTTCCATTCCTCATTTAAGAAAAGAGTTTCCGTCATTCGGAAAAGAGAGAACTCGCTGGGAGTTTCTCAAACACAGACCTATTCAATTTGAGATCCTCGCCACTATCCTTCTCGGCGCGGCGGTGATTATTCTCTCGCGTGCGCCTGCTCACTGATTGTCACGGGGTAGTTGCTGGGTGCCCCAGGTCTCGCTTTTGAGACCTGGGATTCAATGCGCTGAACTTTAAATTTCCGCCGCTAGTTCCCGCGGCTCACTTGCCCGCTCAGCGTAAGGTCGATGTCCACTTCCTTGGCCACCTTCAGAATAAAAATGCTCGGATCCTTCAGCCCCCACTTCACGTACGGAACCGTGAAATGCCCCTTCGCGGTCAGGTTCGTGCCCTCAATATGAATCTGCATCGGCAAAGTCAGGTCGTGCGGCGTGCCGTGCAGCGTAAACACGCCAGCCACCTGAATCGTTGAATCCCCAGAAGTCGCAATCGCCCCCTGATAGCTGTTCGGCGCAAACGTCACCTCGGCAAAGTGCGCCGTGTCCAGAACGTTGGTGTTCATATTCTTGTCGCGGCTTGGCTCGCCGCTGTTGCCGCTGCCGGCCGCCACAATCACGCTCCCCGCGATCTTCTTGGCGTTCGGGTCAAACTCGATCGATCCCTTCTGCACATGAAATGTTCCCTGCACGTGGTGTCCGCTGCCGCCCAGCGCGAAGGTCACCTGGCTTGCGTCGGGATTAACGCTGAAGGTCTCATGCTGCGCAAACGCTGCCGGGGCAATCGCGAGCAAAACGGCGAGGAAGAGTGCTTGTGCGTAGATCTTCATGATTCTTCTCCTGGGTGAAAAACGTTCTTAAGGTTATTGATCCGGTTGCGCACTCGACTGCGACAACCAAAGAGCGATCGAAGCAATGTCCGCGTCAGAAAGGTATTCGTGTCCCGGCATGTCCGTCCCCGGAATGCCAAACTTCGCCATCTGCTCCAGCAGAATTATCCGCCGCCCCTGAAAACCCGACGCCGGCAAATAAAAATAGGGACCCTTCGCGAGATCCGGTGGAAGCCGCTTGAAGCCTGCCAGCCATTCGCGCCGCACAGCGCCATCCGCACTGTGGCAGTTCGCGCAGTCGCGCTGGTAGAGCCGTTCGCCCTCCGCGGCGTTTGCCTTTTCCAAGGCTGCAGGAGAGGGCTGCCACAATCTCTCTTTCGCAATGTGCCGCGCCGTATCTCCCGCGTGCAGGCTTTCCAGATACGCCACTAGGTCGTCGCCCCGTTCATCGCCAAACAGGAATCCATACGACGGCATAATCGACGATCCGCTCACCTCGGCAGGGTTGTAGAAATGCGCCTTCAGCCACAGTGCCGACCGGCGCGCTCCCACCTCGGATAAATCAGGCCCCTGCCGCCGGTTTCCAATTAGCGGCGGATTCTCCTTGCGCACATCCTCGATCGATTCCACAGGCCCCCACATCAATACATCCGGCGAGTTGGGTCGCACATATTGCGAGTGGCAATGAATGCACCCTTCCGAGATGTACACCTGCCGGCCCCGTTCCACCTGAGTTAGCTGCGGCACTGCATTGAACGCATCGGAAAACCGATCGAAATAGAGCGCCGCCAAAACCACCAAGCCCGTCAGCGCCAGTTCACGCGCGCGTTTGCGCAAGGCTGGCACAAGTTGCGGCAGCAGAACCGCCACGCCCGCCACGGCCACAAACACAGCCGGAACGTGCCCTAGATTCTGCCCCATCCCGATCCCCATCGCGGAGCCCATCCAGCCGGCAATCGCGTAGATCCACCCCGCCATGCGTCCCCGCTCGTCAATCGAAGCAGAAGGAGCCAGTAGAGATGGATACGCCACCAGCGCCACCGAGTAGAGCGAGACGCCAATGGGATAAAAGACTGAAGCCAGCAGCGCGCGTTCCGGGTCGAGCAGCAGCAGGCACGCAATCCCAAGCGCAATAAACGCGCCCGCGAGCACCGGCGACAATCCCCTCCGCCGCAGCAACCACGCGCTCCCGAGCGCCGCGCCAAGATGCAGCAACCCGTTCGCCCACAAGTGCGCCGTCCCCTCCCAGGTTCCCGCCTTCAACGCCGGTGTGTTCTGGATAATGAAGAAAGCCGCCGAGTCCAGCCACACCAGCGCGGTGAATCCTGCCAGCACCCGATAAAACGAAACCGCCGGTTGCGCACATTCTTCTCTCTGTTCAAGCGCCGCCGCAGCGGGCACAAAACTAACGCCCACTCCCGCCAGGCACAGCACTCCCGCCGCAATCGCCTGCGTCTCCGCCGAAGCCGTAAAGAACCCAGGCACATTGCAGACCAGATAGCCAACGCCCGTTCCCACGCCCACGGCCAGCAGCGGATTCCGCTCCCCTGTCCACACGCGCAGATGCGTAACCAGCGTGACAGTCAGTAGTCCCAGCCCCGCACCAATCAGAAACGACACAGCAATCGCCGCGCCAAAGCCAAGCGGAAACAGCGCCAGCAACGCCGCAACTCCAGCAACGGAAAGCCCAATCCGAAGCCGCAAATTCGCCGAAGGCCACAAGCTTATCCGCGGCGTCAGCAAACTCAGCAGAATTCCGCCCACCGCCATCGCAGCCATCACGGCCTTCAGGTGCGCGTCTGCAACACCTAGGCTCGCCAGCCGCTTCAGAAAAGCAAACTGCGCAAAGATCAAAAAATAGACATACGTAATCGCGACAAGGCTCGCGCCCTGCCAGCCGAACCCTACGCTCTTAGAGCGCTGCACTGGCTATCCACCCTCGGCGCAAACCAATCGCCTGGATCGCGACGCATGTTCCATCCATAGCTGCAACCGTCAGCCATCCGGGTTCGAGCGCGCCAGCTGCAACCTGCACAGTCACAAAGATCGCGACACTAGCCCGCGTCACTGCAGTCAGCAGCCACACTACTTCCAGCTGTCGCCCAAGGCGCCACTGATATGCAAGAAACGCGCCGTAGAGGCACGCCGCGCCCACCGAAAAAACGAATGCGCCAATGAACGAAATGTAGACCAGCGCGCCCGTGGGCGCCTCGATAAGCATCAGCCGCAGCGTCAACGCCGGCGCCACCATCAGCAGCGCGCCCGTCAACGTATCGGAGAGCCCAGTCACCAACTGGTAGCCAAGAAGGATAGGGCGATTCATGCTGTCTTCTCCAGGGTTGCTTCCGTAGCAATCACAACAGGTTCGCGAAGCAGCGCCGTTGCATCCCGAAGCCAGTCCAGCGCTGCCACCAGCATCATGATTCCCGTCACGAGCCGCAGTGCATAAAGAACGTTGCGCGCCATGCCTGGCACAATGGTAAAAGTCGGGTCGAAGCCCTCGCGCCACCCTGCCACAGTCATCAGCGCGATATAAGCGATCACGCTTCCATTCCACAAATAAAACGATCGCGTCCGATTAAAAATCCATCCACCGTCGTCCAGCAGTTGCACCATCACAAAGATCAACAAGCTCGACGTAAACCCCGCCATCGCCACAAACGAGTGGCCGACAAGCCCATCGGTAAACTTGAAGTGATCCAGGACTCCCGGCAGAAAGAAAATCCATCCCGTCACCAGCAGTGCGCCCCACCACCATAGAAACGCCATTCGCCAGCGCCGCGTATTCGCGTGCCACTCAAACCCCGCGTAGTAAGCCGGCGTCAGCGCCAGCCAAACCAGCAAACTGCCCAGGCTCACAAACTGCACCGGATTGTGATGGCTCACATTCGCGCGGCCAAGCGCAATGCAGAGCGCCGCCTCCGCAGCCAGCACAAACCAACCAATCGCAACAATCTTCGTCTTCCCCGGCAAGCGCCGCGCAATCCCGAACGGCAGCAGCAGCACCACGGCCACGATCCCTAGCGAAGACTCCAGTTGGCTTGCGCCCGTCGGTCCTCCCGTATCCGGATTTACCGGCGGATACGTATTCGGTCCGGCAGCACTGTAGATCAAAAATGGAACAGCCAACAAAACGGCAAGCCCCGCTACCTTCGCAGCCCATGCAGCCGTGCTTGGCTTCTCTTCGTTTCTCCAACTTCCCACCAGCGCAATCACCAGCAGCAGCCAAAGTACCAGCAGCGCCCCCGGAAACAGCACCCGCGCAAATCCGCTCCAGTCCAGGAAAAGTTTTCCGCTCGAGTGCCCCGAGAGCCAAGAGAATGCCCCCACGCCCAGCGCCGCAGACCACACCCAAAGCACCGGCCTGCACCACTGCGCCGTCGCCCCCCGGTCCGCCCCATAAACCCTGAACAGAAACCCCACCAGTGGCAGGCTCGCCCACCCATAAAGCTCCAGGTTCATGTGCACCATCATCCAGCGACCGTAAGTCCACTCGCCCAACTGCCCGTTCAGCGCCGGCGCCAGCAGCAGAATCGCAATCAGCACGCCCACGCCATTCGCAATCGCAAGCCAGAACAAGCTGTGCCACGCGGCGCTGGCAACGGCTCGCGAGTCTCCGTGCGGCCTCTCACCCGGCGTGTGCATGTTCATGGATCTTTCCATCGTGCATCTCCACCAGGCGGTCGCAGCGCCCGGCAAGATTGCGATCGTGCGTGGCCATCAGCAGCGTTGCGCCCTCGGTCTCCACCAGGTCCAGCAACAAATCGAAAATCACCTTGCTCGCCTGTTCGTCCAGCGATCCCGTCGGCTCATCGGCCAGCAGAATCTTCGGCCTGTTCATCAGCGCCCTGCAAATCGCCGTCCGCTGCCGCTCACCGCCAGAGAGTTTCTGAATGCGATGATCGAGCCGATGTCCGAGCCCCGTCCGCTCTGCCAGTTCCACCAGCCGCGCCCGCGCCTCTCGCCGATCGGTCCCCGCGGCCACTGTCGGAATAAGACAGTTCTCCGCCAAAGTCAGGTCGGGAATCAGGTTGTGCAGTTGAAACACAAATCCAACTTCGTGCCTTAACAGCCGCAGCAAATTCGAGTGCCGGTTCACCTCCACACTATTCACCGAAACCCGTCCGCGATCTGCCCAATCCAAGCCTCCAAACAGATGGAGCAGCGTACTTTTTCCGCAGCCCGACGGCCCGCACAGAGCCACCGTCTCGCCTTCCCGAACCTCGCAATCCACGCCTTTCAGAACCGCGACGGTTCCTTCGTCGTAGCTCTTCCACAGGCTCTCTGCCCTCAGAACCGTTCGCCGTACTTCACCGCTTCCACCTTCTAATCTCACTCGAATCGAAGCGCCTCCACCGCGCGAATCCGCATCGCGTACACCGCCGGATAAACCGCGCCCGCAACTCCGGTCAGCAGCGCCAGCGCCAGCACAATCAGCATCAGCAGCGGATGCATTGTCGGGTCTATATACCCGTCAAGCGCCGGAATCAGCTTCAGCGCATACAAAAAACAACTCCCCACAAGCAGTCCCGTCACGGCTCCGGAAACCGACACCACCGCCGACTCGCCGAAGATCACCCCGCCAATCTGAACCTGCGAAAATCCATTCACGCGCAAAATCGCAATCTCGCGAATCCGCGTGAACACCGACATGATCATCGTGTTCGCTACGCCCAGACCGCCCAGCAGAAGCCCGCATCCGCCCACCGCCCAGGCCGTCGCCTTTAAGATTCTGAACTGCGAATAAGTCCGCGTAAACTCCGCATCCTCGAGCGCAATCAAACTCGGATACTTCGCTTTGACCATGGCCTTGAAAGCCGCCGCGTCATCCTTGTTCCGCAGCTTCACCGTAATCACCGACGATGTTCCCTGCTTGTGGAAGAACGATTGCGCCGCTGCCAGCGGCATAAACACGCCGCCATCCTCAAATCCATTGGCCGTCTTCAACACGCCCACCACGTGAAA
The DNA here is from genome assembly GCA_964419175.1 of uncultured Occallatibacter sp. Lineage (GTDB taxonomy): Bacteria > Acidobacteriota > Terriglobia > Terriglobales > Acidobacteriaceae > Telmatobacter. Next base: position 7,293 of record CAYQOQ010000127.1, read on the forward strand.
CTTCGCATGGCCGATCTGCACCTCGCTGCCCAGCGACGCCGACAGAAACTCCGCCGCCCGCGCGCCCAGCACGACGTCGTCGTCATGCCGCGCAAAGTTGCCGCGATCGCCCTTGACCCACGCAGCCTTCTGAATGCGCGCATCCGTCGCCGTCACGCCAAAGCACGTAATAATCGGATGCCCGGCACTAGACACAACCCCGAACAGCACTGGGTGCGCGTGTTCCACCATCGCCCAGCCGGCAATCTGCGCCGCCGCCTCGCCCGGAACATTGCTGAAGAAAAGATCGGAAACATCTTTCTCGAACACAATCATCTCGCTGTCGTTCGAGAGAATGCTTGAGAACATCCCGATCGCACCCTGCAGAATCGTCACTACGGTCAGCATCGCCGCCACACTGAAGGCAATACCGGCCACACTGATCAGGGACCGGATGCGATGCCGTCGCAGATTCGTCAAAATCAGCTTCAGAAAAATCAAGGCCTGCGTTCCTCCGCCAGCACAAACGAGTCCCGCGTAACCCGCGCCAACTCCGCCTGCAGTTCGTTCCGCAGCCTCTCCAAAAATTCCAGTTCAGGCCGCATCGCAAGAATACGTCCCAGCACCCTGTCCCCAAGATCGATCAGCCGTGTCAGCCGCTGTACTGCGCTACGCACTCCGATCACAACCGCAATATTCGGCCGGTCCAGTTCCACATCGCGCGCCGCGGTCTTTCCCGTCTGTGCCGCGCTCTGCAGCACGTCCTTCAGGTCGTCCACAATCTGGTAGCCAAGCCCCCAGAAAACCGAAATCCGCTCGATCTGTTGCAGTTCGCGCGCCGAAGCCCCGCCCAGCATCGCCGGCAGCGCCAGTGTCAGCCGGATCAGAGAAACCGTCTTGCCCCGCGCAATCCGCTCGGTCGTCTCCAGCGTGCGCGGCAGGCGAGAGTAATGCAGATCGAAGCTCTGCCCGTTCAGCAGTCCTCCCACGCCCAAGCAACCCTCAATAAAACTCATCGCCTGCGCCTGCCTGTCGTGCGGGCAACCCGCCACCGCTCGCCAAGTCAGCGCATACGCGCGATTGATCAACGCCAGCGCCGTAAGAATCGCGCCTTCCTCGCCAAACAGCAGATGTGTGCAAGGCACACCGCGCCGTTCCAGCGCATTGTCCATGCACGGCAAATCGTCGAACAGAAGTGAAGCAGTGTGAAAGTACTCGAGCGCCACCGCCAGTTCCTGCGCGTGCCTGGCTTCCAACCCGTACGCCGTCGCCATCTGGAAAACCAGTTTCGGCCTCACCAGGCTTCCAGGATTCTCCAGCACATGGCGAAGCGCATCTTCGAAGTTCGGATCCAGAGCCGCCGGCAGCGAAAGGGAACTGCTGAAAGCTTCCGCCAAGAAACTAGTGTCTACCTGATCCATAACTTGGGTCGAATACACGTTTGTCCTTTAGGAACGGGGAAGGTATAAATCCACTTTGCGGGAAAGTGCAGCCGCGCATTAGTCGCGGCCCGGTGGCTTCAGTTCACTGGTGAGACGGGTTCAGGCGCTCTTCGGAAGCGCGAAATCAGCCATATCTGCATGACGTTTCCTTCATTTTCTCGGACAACCCAACGCGGGATGTCTGGTCAAAAGGAAACATGCTCAGTCCGTGACGAAACCTGATCATCGCCCATAGGTTCTCTGTCCGCTTTCGCGGCATCCTTCCTTTGGGATCTCATCGGACTTACATCCAAGCATACTCACCCAAAATGACCGCGAGCCAACGCCCGGATGAAATTGCGTTCATCTTCACCTCGCCCGCCCTTCATCCCTGACCCTGGAAGGCTTAACTGCACAATCCCTCGAAAAAATCCGCGCAAATGGTCTAATATCCCACCATGCGCCTTCTGCTCGTCGAAGACGAAATCGATATTCAAAGTTTCCTGCGCCGCTCGCTTGAAGAGGCCGGATACGAAGTTGAAGCCGCGTCCGACGGCAAAACCGCCGAGCGCCTCGCTGTCGACAATGCCTTCGACATCCTCATCGTCGACCTCGGCCTGCCTGACCAGGATGGCATCACCCTCATCCTCCGGTTGCGCCAGCTCGGCGTCCGTGCGCCTGTTCTCATCCTCTCCGCGCGCCGCTCCGTCGACGATCGCGTCCGCGGCCTCGAGCAGGGCGGAGACGACTATCTCACCAAGCCTTTCGCGCTCGCCGAGTTGCTCGCCCGCCTGCGAAATCTGCTCAAGCGCAACAGCCCCTCCCCCAACGACGCAACCCGCCTCCGCGTGCAGGATCTTGAACTCGATCTCTTGCGCCGCGAAGCCACGCGTGCCGGCCAAGTCCTTCAACTCACCCAGCAGGAGTTCGTCCTCCTCGAATATCTGTGCCGCAACGCTGGCCGCGTCGTCACGCGCTCCATGATCCTCGACAAGGTGTGGGGCATGCGCATTCAGCCCGACACCAACGTCGTCGACGTCCACATCTACCGTTTGCGTGGCAAGGTAGACGGTGCCGGACAGCCGCCGCTGATTCGAACCATGCGCGGAGTAGGCTATGTCCTCAAAGACCGCTAAGCCCCCCATGCGCAGCGCCGCCTGGCGCATCTCGCTCTGGGCAACTCTCGCCTTCGCCTGCGGCACCATGGTGGTCTTCGTCTTTCTCCAGAGCTTCGTTGCCGCTGATATTCAGCGCCGCAGCGATGCCTGGCTTTCCGGCGAAGTCGAAGTCCTCGGCGACGTCGCCGAGCGCACCCCGAAAGACGCTCTCTATGACGCCGTCGTCGGTGAAGTCGCCGAACTGGCCTCGCGAGAGGTGCCCAATAAGGAGACCTCTGACAGCAGTTCCAACGACACCGTCTTCTTTCTTCAATCCGGCAGCGATGGCGCGCTCAAACTGTGGGTCGGCGCAGGCGATGGCCCCGCCCACTTGAAGTCCATCCAGGCTACGAAAATTATCGAGGACCGCCCCACCGACGTCCGCGTCCCAGGATTCGCTGTCCCCTTTCGCGTCGCCTCCGTTCGCATCGGCGACGGCAGTCAGATCTTCCTCGGCCTCTCCGAGCGCGATGAACTTCGCGTCATCAGGAGCCTGCAACTCCGCTTCCTGTTCCTGTGGCTCACCATCGTTCTGCTCGGATTCACCATCGTCTTCTATACCTCGCGCCGCATGTTGAGCCACGTCCGCAAAATTACTGAAGCCGCCTCCCGCATCGGCCATTCCGATCTCACCGCCCGCGTTCCCACAACCAGGCGCAACGACGAAGTCAGTCACCTCGCCCTCACTCTCAATCGCATGCTCGACCGCATCGAGAGTTCCATGCACCAGTTGCACACCATCACCGACGCGCTCGCCCACGATCTGCGCAGCCCCCTCACCGCCATTCGCGGCAAACTTGAGATGTCCCTCTCCGCGGTCACCGACGGCGAGCAGGCCGAGCCCATCGTCTCCGCAATCGACGAGCTAGATCGGCTCACAGACTTCCTCAACAAGTCCCTCGATGTGGCCGAAGCCAAAGCCGACGCTTTGCGCCTCACCCGCATCGCCATCGATCTCGGCGAACTGCTCCGGATCATGACCGACCTCTACGAGCCTTCCATGTCCGAGAAGGGCTTGAAGGTCACCCTGCGCACCCACGGCCCAGTCTCAATCGATGCGGACGCCGCCCTGCTTCATCGCATGGTCGCCAATCTTCTCGACAACGAGCTAAAGCATCTGCCGCCCGACTGCACCCTCGCCATTCACGTGCAAGCCGCCGAAGACACTGCTTTGTTGATTCTCGAAGACGACGGCCATGGATTCGACCCAGAAGTCTTGCGGAACCTCTTCGAGCGCCGCGTCAAAGGCCGCGATTCGAACGGCCACGGCCTCGGTCTGGCCTTCATCGATGCCGTTGCCCGCGCCCACGGCGGAACCGTCGCCGCCTCTAATCGCGAAACCGGCGGAGCCCGCATCGTCATCACCCTCCCTCTTGCCCAAGCTCTCACTCCCGCCCACCTATAATAATGATGTGCGGAAGGGCGCCGATTTCAGCGCGTAGGTTGACGAGAGACTCATGGCAAACATGCAGGGAAGAATCGCGCTGGTCACCGGCGCTTCGCAGGGAATCGGAAGGGCATGTGCCCTCGAACTGGCGCGTGCCGGAGCCACCGTCGCTCTCGCCGCGCGCAACCAAGCCAAACTCGCCGAGGTCGTAGCGGAAATTGAAGCCGCCGGCGGTCAGGCCGCAGCTCTCGCCCTCGACATCTCCAGCGAGGAATCCATCAAGGCCTGCGCAAAGGCCGTTCTCGAGCGCTTCGCCAAAGTCGAAATCCTCGTCAACAACGCCGGCATCACCCGCGACGGCCTCATGATGTCCATGAAGCGCGCCGACTGGGACGACGTCCTGGCAACCAACCTCACCGGAACCTTCCTGCTCACCCAGGCTCTGCTCCGCCCCATGCTCAAAAACCGTTGGGGAAGAGTCATCAACATCTCCAGCGTCGTCGGCCGCACCGGTCAGGCCGGCCAGGTCAACTACGCCGCCAGCAAAGCCGGACTTATCGGCTTCACGCGCTCCATGGCCCGCGAAGTCGCCTCCCGCGGAATCACCGTCAACGCCGTCGCCCCCGGCTACATTGAGACCCCCATGACCGCCGTTCTCGATGAGAAACAGCGCACCGCCATGATGGCCCAGATCCCTCTCGACCGCCCTGGAACCGACACCGAAATCGCCCAGTCCGTCGTCTTTCTCGCTTCCGACGCGGCCGCCTACATCACCGGACACGTCCTCGACGTCAACGGCGGAATGTTCATGGGCGGCTGATCTCCGCACTGCCCGCCGCCTGACGCGCCTGCGCAAAAGCTGCTGGCAGTATACTGGGGCGTTCCGGAATCCAGCAGGTCAACCTCGCCTGTAGTGCATCCGGCCCCGTACGGAGAAATCATGTCCACTCGCCGCGCCACCCTGCTTTGCCTGATCGCACTTTTTGCCACCACCGCCTTAACAGCTCAAACCGCCAACACAAGTCCGGTAAAAGTCATCTCGCCCAATGGCCAGATCACTCTTCTCCTCTTCGACTCCGGAGCAGCGACCGGTGGCCAGGCAGATAGCAAGACAAACGATCTGCGCTATGCCGTCGAGTTCCACGGCAAGCGGCTCATGGAGTCAGCTCGTCTCGGCCTCGATCTAGCCGGTCAGCCGCCCCTCGGCCCCGGCATGAAGCTCACCGCCATCACCCCGGAGAGCGCCGACGAAACCTACACCATCCCCGTCGGAAAAACCAGTTCCGTCCGCAACCACTACAACGGCGTGCGCGCTGACTTCACCGACGCCTCCGGTCGCAAGCTCACCATCGAAGCTCGCGCCTTCGACGACGGCCTCGCCTTCCGCTATCTGGTGCCCGAGCAGCCGTCTCTCAAGCAGGTCCGCATTACCAATGAGCTGACTGAATTCGTCTACGCCAAAGACGCCGCCACTTATCCGCTGATCCTCGACGGCTATCAGTCCTCCTATGAAGACACGTATCAACTCCGCGAAGTCAGCGGCCTGCACCCCGATTGGCTCATCGGCCTTCCCTTTCTTGCCGAAGAGCCCGGCCTGGGCTGGGTCGCCATCACTGAAGCCGACATCGACAACTACGCCGGCATGTACCTCCGCAAAGACAAGCAGTTCCTCTCCACTCGCGTAAAAGCCGACCTCTCGCCGCTCGCCAACGCGGCAGGAGTCGTCCAGCCCGGCGTAGCCGTCCAGACCGCAGCCCCCTTCAACTCCCCCTGGCGCGTCCTCATGATCGCCGACGACCCAGGCCGTCTCATCGAGTCCAACATCGTTCTCAATCTCAATCCCCCCTCCAGGATTGCCGACACATCCTGGATTCAGGCCGGCAAGTCGGCGTGGGACTGGTGGTCCGGCGACGCCGCCCCCAGCGCCAGTTTTAAGCCCGGCATGAACACCGCCACCATGAAGCACTACATCGATTTCGCCTCCGCCTCCGGCCTCCCTTACATGCTCATCGACGCCGGCTGGGCGCTCGCCAATCGCAGCGGACCCCAGGACTATGCCGCCATGGCCGACATCACCAAAGTCGACTCCAGCATTGACATGCCCGAGCTGCTCCGCTATGCCAAACAGAAGCACGTCAAGCTCTGGCTCTGGGCCCACTGGACCTCCATCGACAAATACATGGACCAGGCCTTTCCGCTCTTCGAGCAGTGGGGCATCGCCGGCGTCA
>CAYQOQ010000128.1:0-13456 GCA_964419175.1 uncultured Occallatibacter sp.
TTTTTTCTTGACACTGATGCAACATAAATCTATACATTCATCAACTGCAATTTATATTGCAGCATCGATGCAACCCATCGAAAAGGGAGAATAGGCAAATGGCAACCAAGAAAGCAGCCAAGAAGGCACCCGCGAAGAAGGCAGCCAAGAAGGCCGCGAAGAAGAAGTAGTAGCGGTTCGACCAACAAAAAGGCAACACTCAGGGGGGGCGCTTCAAGCGTCCCCCTTGGTGTTTCTGGGGATGGAATAGACTTACTGTGAAGGGAACCATTGATCAAACCATGACGCGACGCCGCTGGATTGCCGAACACTGGGATGAGGCTACGGCCTCGATAACTGGCGCGCAAGCCGCGCACATGGCGCGCGTTCTGCGCGCGCAGCCGGGCATGGAAGCGGACGTGGTTGCCGGCGGTCACGTCTTTCACGCCGAAGTCGCCGTCGTGTCGCCCGATGAGGTTCGCTTCAACCTGGTTGCCGAGGTTGAGGCCGATCCCGCGCTCCCCGTGACGCTGGTCATGGCCGTGTATAAATTTGATCGCATGGAGTGGGCCATTGAGAAGGCGACCGAACTCGGTGTCGCGGCGATAGCTCCGGTGATTGCGCAGCGGACGGAGAAGCATCTGGCCCAGGCGGCGGAGAAGCGCGCCGAACGCTGGCGGCGGATTGCGCACGAAGCGGCTCAGCAGTCGCGGCGGTCGGACGTCCCGCTGATCGAGCAACCTGCTTCGTTGGCCTCGCGCGTACGGGCCGCTTCCGAGGTCACGCGCATTGTGCTTGCCGAGCAGGAACGCACGATCACGCTGCGCAGGGTAATCGAGGAGGCGGTCGAGGCGGCAGGGGAAGAGATGCCTCGGATCGAGATTGCGATCGGTCCTGAAGGCGGATGGGCGCCTGCGGAAGAAGCGCTGTTCGATGCCAACGGCTGGCGTGCGGCAACACTGGGGCCTCGCATTCTGCGCGCGGAGACTGCGGCTATTGCAGCTCTCGCGGTGGTGGCGTCCGGTTTGGAATAGTCGCCCGGCGTTTTAGAGCAGATTCACTATGGGTGTGCAGCGGCCTTGAAAGGGTACGACTCTACAGCTCGTCGAGATACTCTTACTGATGCCTTGTTTTGAAAGGGCACGACTTTAGTCGTGCCGCAAACGCCTAAAAATAGGCGCGGGCTTTAGCCCCTGAGGGATTGTCAGCTTCGCAGCCAGGCTTGTTCCGTCATTTCTTACAGTGAAACGCCCCGCTTCCAGGGAATGAAGTCGTTCTGCCCGTTCAGTTCGGATTTGGTAAGGCGCTCGCCGCTGGCCACCTGGACGGAAAGCTCAAGCAACTTCTCCGCTGATTCCTTGATCGTCGAGTTGCCGCTGACTATGCCGCCGGCGTCGAAGTCGATAATGTCGCTCATGCGCTCGGCCAGTATGGTGTTCGTAGAGATCTTGATCACCGGCGCAATGGGACTGCCGGTGGGCGTACCCAGACCCGTTGTGAACAGCACAATGTTCGATCCCGCACCAACCTGCGCCGTCACACTTTCCACATCGTTGCCCGGTGTGCATTGCAGGTTGAATCCGCGCGCTGATACGTATTCTGGATAGTCTAGTACGCCGCTCACTGGCGACTCGCCGCCCTTGCGCGCCGCTCCTGCGGATTTGATGGCGTCGGTGATTAGACCGTCGCGGATATTGCCCGGCGAGGGGTTGAAAGCGAAGTCCGAGTTTACGGCCCGAGCGCTCGCCGCATAATCATGCATGAGTCCGGAGAAGCGTGCGGCCAGTTCATCAGTCTTGCAGCGGTTAATCAACTCCTGCTCCACGCCATGCAGCTCGGGAAATTCCGAAAGCATGGTGGTGCCACCGGCGCCGACAATAAGATCGGAAACGTAACCGACAGTTGGATTGGCCGAGATGCCGCTGAATCCGTCCGAGCCTCCGCACTGAAGGCCGACAGTGAGAGCGGCGAGAGGCGCTGGCGCACGCTGGGCGCGATTGGCCTCAGCCAGTGCGGCGAAAGTCTTGTCCAGCGCCTGCTCCATCAGCGCTGATTCGTGCCCCGCGCTTTGCTGATCGACGATCAACACGGGCTTGCGCAGTTGCGGATCGCGTGTCCGCAGCTCTTCCATAAGAATGCTTGCCTGCGCGTGCTGGCAGCCCAGGCTCAGCACGGTTGCACCAGCAATGTTAGGGTTATGGATGTAGCCGGCCAACAGGCCGCAAAGCGCTTGCGAATCCTGGCGCGTGCCGCCGCATCCGCCCTGATGAGGAAGAAAGCGGACGCCGTCGAGATTGGGGAAGACCCGCTCGCGTTTTGCCTCAGCCGCCATTTCCATTGCGAGAGGTCCGTTGTCCTGGCGCTGAATCAGCTCGCGCACATGCTGGCGATATTTGCTCTTGGCTTTTCTGTATCCAAGCTCCTCTTCAAGCGCCTCTCGCATATTTTCAATATTGCGGTTTTCGCAGAAGACCAGAGGAAGCACAATCCAGTAATTGCGTGTGCCAACCTGCCCATCGGCACGGTGGTAGCCCATGAAGGTGCGCCCAGCCCAGACCGATGCATCGGGAATGGCATGCGCTGCCGCGTGGCGTGCCGCTGTGTAATCAGCCGCGCGGTGGCGAATATTGCGCGTAGTCAATAGGCCTCCGCGCTGGATGGCTTCCACAACCTCGCCAACAACCATGCCGTACATGAAGATGATGTCGCCGGGCTTCAGGTCAACGAGCGCCATCTTGTGCTTGGCGGGAATGGTCTGTGTGACCATGCACGAAGCCGAGCCAAACTGCACCTTAGTGCCCAGGTCGAGCGTACTCAGCGCTACCAGAACGTTATCGCGCGGGTCGAGTTGAAGAACAGTCTCCGGCATGAAGTCTCTTTTCCGATTACGCGGGGAAGTTCGCGCTCAACAGAAAGCATACAACTCACGGGCGAGGCCGGAACAGGGACGGCGACCTCTCGATTAAAGATGCGCGTAGTGCAGCAGCAGGCCGGCGAGCGCGCCTCCTGTGAGATCGCCCACAATGGGAACCCACGCATAACGCCAGTTCGACCCGCCCTTGCCGGGAATGGGCAGTAGCGCATGGACGAGCCTCGGGCCCAGGTCGCGCGCCGGGTTGATGGCGTAACCCGTAGTGCCGCCCAACGAGAGGCCGATGCCCCACACCAGGCTGCCAACCAGCCACGGTCCCAGGCCTGCCGCCGCCCCGGTCATTGAAACTCCGTGCGAAAAGATCGCGCCGGCCACCACCACCAGCACCATCGTGCCGATAACTTCGCTGATAAAGTTTGCCGGAGGGTTGTGCACCGCGCCGTTCGTGCAGAAGATGCCGAGCTTGTCGGCGGGTCCGGGCGTGAGCTTCCAGTGCGGGCCGTAGTGCAGGGTCATCAGCGCTGCGCCGCACATGGCGCCCAGCAGTTGCGCCGACCAATAGTAAAGCACCTGCGAGTAATTGCCGCTGCTCACCGCCGCGGACAACGTAATGGCAGGATTCAGGTGCGCGCCCGGACTGCCGAAGGCCTGCGCGACGAGTACGCCGCAGAGGACGCCCAACGCCCAGCCGGTGGTTACAACCATCCAGCCGGCATCGGCCGCATACGACTTGCGTAGAGTTACCCCGGCACAAACGCCGGTACCCAGCAGCACCAGAACCAGCGTGCCCATAAACTCGCCTAACCATACAGAGTGCATCAGTACTTCCTTGCTTGCGTTTGCGCTGCTCGCTCCAGTTCAGGGAGAAAGAGCGCAAAGATGGAATTAATTCCCGGGACCAGAGCATTCTCTACTGTCTACCCCATCTTCGCCAACTCCTGCGGTCCTGCGCGGACGGCGAACGCTGAGGAGTTTCTTGTGGGCCTATGCCTTCTTGCGGGCTATGGTTTGTCCGTTGCCGCGTCGGTTGCTGATGGAATAGCTGTCTGGCATTGCGGCCAATGCGTGATAAGTTCGCTTACTACTACATGGCCAACCCTGTACGCGGCTTCGAGCGAGGGCAGGTAGGCAGCGTACTTGCCGATGCGCTGGCGGGCCAGGCTCTGGGAGGCTGTGAGGCCGCGCGGCTGACGGTCGAAGTTGCTTACCGCGCGCAGCACCAACACTCGCTTCATGTCTACGCGGCCAGCGTTGGCCAGAAACTCGAGCGACTGCAGTGTCCCTGTATCTTCCATAGCCGTGGTTGCGAACTCTCCCCTGCCGCCGGTGAAGTAGCGCATCCACTCCGCGGCCCACGCGTCCATGAGCTTGCCGTGCCAATAAGTCGACGAGGAAATCTCGTCCCCCATGGCGACAAACGGAGAACGTTGCGCTGCGGCGCCTTCGAAGCCGCTGCGTATCTCCTTCAGGCGATCTGAGTCTTCGAGCGGCGTTGCGCGCGTCAGGTTGAAGGCCCATTGCGCGAGAGGTGCATTCAGCGCGTACGCTTGCCCAGGCTGTGGCTCGGCGGGCTGCTCGAATGGCTTCGCCTTGCGCAGTGGCAGATAGCCGGTACTCCAGTCGGGCGGAATCTCGCGCGCATCGATTTCGTAGCCTAGGTCCGCGTCGACCACCCAGCGTGCCCACACCGCCGATCCTAGAGAAACGCGATCCGGGCAACCGCCGGCAATGCCGGCAACAATCCAGTAAGCGTGGCTGAAGTCGAAGCGCGGATCGAGACCCACGGCCATGATGGTCGCGGCGGCGTGCGCTGTTCCCTGTCCGGTCAGCACCGCCATCTCACCCTCGCTGTTCATGCGCGCAGAATGGTAGCCGGCGGGGAGCGGATAAATCTTGTCCAGGTGGTCGCGTTCTACCCAATACTGCAGTTCGCCAGGGGGCATCGCCCGTGTCGGCGCCCTGCTCGAACATGGTCACCACCACAACCTTGACTGGAATAGGGTGTGGCTTCGCTGCGGCGGCGTTGGCAACAGCCGCCAGAAGAAAGAGTGAAGTGAGAACACGCGCGCGGTACATCATTGATTGCGATCTTACCGGAGAAGGGCGTGAAACAGGGAGCGGGAAATCAAGGCGCTACCATGGATAAATAGAGCAAGGGGACTCGCATGAAGAGGTCAACAGTGATTCACAATCTGCTTGCTGGAGCAATCATGGGAGTGACATTAAGTGCAGTAGCCGCGGCGCAACAGCCTGCTGCCCATCGCTGGGCAATCGTTCTGCACGGCGGCGCGGGAGTTATCGAGCGCTCCAGCATGAATCCAACGACCGAGGCCGCGTATCGCTCCTCGCTTGCCCAGGCCACGCAGGCTGGTGCGCAGGTGCTTGACCGGGGCGGCTCGTCGCTCGATGCGGTCGAGGCCGCCATTCGCATCCTCGAAGACGATCCGCTCTTCAACGCGGGCCGGGGTGCCGTCTTTGCCGCTGATGGTAAGAACGAGTTGGACGCGGCCATCATGGACGGTTCGAATAGGAAGGCCGGCGCTGTCGCAGATGTCACGCGCACGCGGCATCCCATCAGCCTGGCGCGCGCGGTGATGGAAAAGTCGCAGCACGTGTTTCTTGTCGGGCAGGGCGCGGATGAGTTTTCAGTCTATGCGGGGCTGGAACAGGTGGACCCGAGCTACTTCTTTACCGAGCGGCGCTGGCAGTCGCTGGTGAAGCAGTTGCGAAAGGAAGGGCTGCCGATCCCCCCGCGGCCCGTCGGCGCGCCGCTTCCTGTTCCGGTTGCCGAAATCGAATCGCCCGATGCGCACAAATTCGGCACTGTCGGCGTGGTCGCTCTCGACCGTGCGGGCAACCTCGCCGCTGGCACTTCGACAGGCGGTACCCAGGCCAAGCGATGGGGGCGCGTCGGCGACTCGCCGATGATCGGCGCAGGCACCTACGCTTCCAATCAGTCATGCGCTGTTTCTGCAACCGGCGCAGGCGAGTATTTCATCCGCCTCACCGTAGCGCGAACGGTCTGCGCGCTGGTCGAGTACAAAGGCCTCAAGGTACAACAGGCCGCCGACGAAATAATTCATAAAGAGCTGACAGGTCTCCACGGCGACGGCGGCGTCATTGCGATTGCTCCTGATGGCGAGATGGCTTGGAGCTTTAATACCCCAGGCATGTACCGCGCCAAACTTGCTGAGGGCGGCAAACTGGAAATTGGAATTTACAACGACGAGCCGTAGGATGTTATTGATAGGTGAATCGGCAGGCTCAGGTCACTCTCTCAAGCCTATAATCCGTTGATTGCCAAGAATAATTCAGTGATCGCTGGTGGGTGAAGATGGCGGTAGAGCGTAAGTATGAACGAGACATTGATCTTCTATTGGCGGAGGAGTTCGCGGTTTCCCCGCTGTTTGCTTCTTGGTTTCTGAAACAGACCAAAAAGTTTGCAGAAGTCCAGGCGAAAGTTTCGAGGGTGTGGGTCTCAAAGAGTGACAACACTGGGGAGTCAGATCTGGTGGTTCTCTTCGAGGGAACTGGAGATGGCAATCGGTTCGCACTACACATCGAGGACAAGGTCAACGCACCGCTACAGCCAGAACAAATTGCCCGATACAGGCTTAGGGCTGATAGAGCGGTTCGTGATGGTGAATACACCGATTATGAAGTTATCCTTTGCTCGCCAGAAGGATATTGTCCTGAGCATCGAAAGGAAATGTCATTTGACTCCTTTGTCTCTTACGAGGAGATAGGCGGTTTCTTGAAGCCTGGCGATCCTGAGGACCTTCGCGGGAACTACAGAGCAGACTTTGTATTCACCGCAACAACCCGAACGGGAAATACTTGGAAAATCGACAAAGATCCCTTGACGGACGCCTTTTGGAATGAGGCTTATAAGGTCGCTACCAGTGAGTTTCCTGATTTGGAAATGAAGCGCCCAAATAACACCAAGGGCGAGACCTGGATTACCTTCCATCCATTGGGGTTCCCAACACGCCCCAGATATACCTATGTATTGCTCAAAGGCAGTAAAGGGTTCGTGGATCTGACATTCACAGGCACTCTCGCACGCATCTTTTCCCCGCTGGTCAGGCAGCTTCTTGAAGATGACATGGAAATCTACCAGACGGGGAAATCAGCAGCCATTCGCCTTGTAACATATGGATTTGAAGTCGCTGAACCCGATGATACAGTGATGGCGAAGGTCCGCGCCGCATTTGCTGCTGCAGTGAAGCTCATTCGTTTTTATCGTCAGAACCGTGACGCTCTGGACAGGGCCGCGTCTGAATCTTTGCCCGATCCATTGCGTCTCCGTTGACTACGGATCACGCCGTGGAAGAGGGAAACCTCTATCATTGCATGATCCGTAGTCAACAATACGGGGTTGCACAGGCTACGAGGAACCCCTGTTGTTTCGCTGCTTTGAAAGGGCACGGCAGCGCCGATCCACTACTTGATAATCTCGAACTTCTCCCACGGGCAATTGCACACCGGGCAGCGCTCGTGTTCCTCTTCGGTTTCTGACGTGTAGCCGCAGACGGGGCATACGTAAAACTCACGCGCCGCCCCTATCCACGAATCGAGCTTGCCGCCTTGCAGCAGCACTATGGCTTCACCATAGAGACGGGCGTGGGTCTTCTCGGCCTCGAGGGCGCCGTGAAAAGTGCGGATAGCCGGAGTGTTGCCGCGCGCTGTTGCCTCAGCAAGAAACTCCGGATACATGGTTTCGACTTCGTATTGCTCGCCGCCGAGCGCGGCTTTCAGATTTTCGAGCGTCGACTTCACTTCGACGGCATGAATTTCGCACTTGGCCTCGCCGCCCAACTGCTTGATAACGCGGGCGTGGTTGGCGGCGTGAATCTGCTCGGCGCGTCCTGCTGCGCGGAAGAGGCTGGCGGCTCCGTGCAAGCCGTCCTGGTCAGCCTTGACGGCAAAAGCAGTGTATTTGGCGTGCGCATTCGACTCGCCTTCAAAGGCGGCCAGTAGATTCTTGACAGTGACTTCATTTTCCGCGGCAACGCTAGGCATAAGCTCTTCTCCTTGACCTCGCTCAACAGCCTACGTGCGCACGGTGGGCCGCGCTGTGATGGCTGCTACACGGCAAATGCGGCAGGCGGCACGAGCCGGCCAGCAGACGGATCACCAAAAGCCGCTGGTAGAATATTGCGCATGGAGACAATTCAATACAATCTGCCGCAGGATCGCATTCCACGTGTCTGGTACAATGTGCATCCTGATCTACCCAAGCCGATGGCGCCTCCGCTGCACCCCGGCACGCATCAACCCCTCGGACCCGACGACCTGGCTCCGCTGTTTCCCATGAGCCTGATTCTTCAGGAAGTCAGCACGGAGCGCGAGATCGAGATTCCCGAAGAGGTGCGGCAGATCTACGCGCAGTGGCGTCCCTCGCCGCTCTACCGCGCGCGCAGGCTTGAGAGAGCCCTCGACACCCCGGCGCACATTTACTACAAGTACGAAGGGACAAGCCCAGCCGGTTCGCACAAGCTGAACACCGCGGTGGCGCAGGTGTACTACAACAAAAAGGAAGGCACCAAGCATCTGTCCACCGAGACCGGAGCAGGCCAGTGGGGTTCGGCGCTTTCGATGGCGTGCTCGTTTTTCGGCCTCGACTGCAAGGTTTACATGGTGCGCGTCAGCTACGACCAGAAGCCCTACCGCCGCGCGCTGATGGAAGCCTTCGGCGCTTCCGTGACAGCAAGCCCCAGCACTGAAACCGAATCGGGACGCGCCATTCTCGCCGCACACCCCAATTCAAACGGCTCGCTCGGCATCGCCATCTCTGAAGCCGTCGAAGTGGCCGCCAAAGACCCCGACACCAAGTACGCACTGGGGAGCGTGCTGAATCACGTATTGCTGCACCAGACAGTCATCGGGCAGGAAGCCATCGAGCAGATGGCTCTCGCCGGCGACGATCCGGACGTGATTATCGCCTGCGCCGGCGGCGGCTCCAACTTTGCCGGCCTCGCGATGCCGTATATCGGCCGCAAGCTCAAGGGCCTTAGCAACGCGCGCGTGGTTGCCGTAGAACCGGCCGCATGTCCCAGCCTCACCAAGGGCCGCTTCACTTACGACTTCGGCGACACTGCCCACCTGACTCCGCTGGTGAAAATGCACACGCTGGGCAGCACATTCATGCCGCCCGGAATTCATGCTGGCGGCTTGCGCTATCACGGCATGGGGCCGCTAGTTTCGCATGTACTCGACCTGGGACTGGCGGAGGCCATCACCGTGCAGCAGTTGGACGCATTCGCCGCCGGCATTCAGTTTGCCCGCGCCGAGGGAATCATTCCAGCGCCAGAGGCAAATCACGCCGTTGCCGGAGCCATCGGCGAAGCGCTCGAAGCCAAGGCCGAAGGCAAGCCGCGCACCATCCTCTTCAGCCTGAGCGGCCATGGGCACTTCGACATGCAAAGCTACATCGCCTACCAGGCCGGAAAGCTCGAGAACTACGAGTATCCGGCGGAAGAGATCGCGATGGCGCTGGCAGGGTTGCCGGCATTCACGTAAGCTGCGTCAGATTGGTTTTCAAAAGCAAGAAGGCCATCCCCGCTGGGATGGCCTTCTTGTCTGGCTATCGAAAATAATTCCGATCCGCTACGGCTGCGCCGGGACTCCTTGTGTCCCCGAATTCCGCGCCATCGCCTTCGCAGTCAGCACCTTGTGGGCGTTATCTTCCAAAGCCTGCGCTTCCGGAAGATAGGTGAGTGCCTTCTGGATCTCAGGGTCCCAGTCGGCCAGCGTATGCAAACCCTGCAACTGCCCGAACTGAATGGTGACGATCTTTTCCTTGATGCGCGTCTTCAGCCAGTCCATCGCGCCGTTCATGTCGGCATCGGTATATTGAACACCTTGGCTGGTGGTGAACTTCTTGAACTCGCCCAGCACCGCGGCGTCGACCTGAAAGTTCTTGTCCACCGCGTGATTGGCCACATATGCCGGTGCAAACTTGAAGAACACATCCTTGTACATGAGTTCTTCCTGGAAGTGAGTGCTCTGCGGGGTTTCGATCTTCTCATCCGGAGTGATGCCGCCACCTCCATAGACCGTGCGCCCCGAATCGGTGAGCTTTACTTCCTGGTTGGTCGAGTTCGAAGGCAGCGCGCCGGCGTGGTTGTAATAGTAGTCATAGAGCGAAACGCCCGTGTAGTTGCGCTGGATGAGCCGGCCCGACGGCGTGTAGTAGTGATAAGTCGTCAGCGCCAGTCCCGTGTTCTCGCTCAGGTTGTAGACGGTTTGCACCAGGCCCTTGCCGAAGGTAGTCTCGCCCACGATAAGGGCGCGATCGTGATCTTGGAGCGCACCAGAGACGATCTCAGCCGCCGAAGCTGTTCCGCGGTTGACCAGCACAACAATGGGAAAGGCTTTGCCGCTATTTCCGTGCGTGGCCGTGTAGTTCTGGTCGGGGTAGGCGCGTCCGCGTTGGGAGACGATCGACTGCCCCTTGGTCAGCAGGTGGTCGCACACATCCACGGCCTGGCTCAACAGACCGCCGGGATTGTTGCGCATGTCCAGCACAAGGCCTTTGAGATCGCCGAAGCTGTTGATCGCAGCGGTGATCTCGGCGCCGGTGGTCTCCTGGAACTGCGTGAGATGGATGTAGCCTATGCCGGGGCGAATCTGATATTTCAAGTCCACCGAGGGATGGGGAATTTCATCGCGTACCAAGTCAAAGACCAGCGGTGCCGTTTGGCCTGTGCGAATCGTTGTCACCTGGACGTGTGTGCCCTTTGGCCCCTTCAGCGCCTTGGCGACGAGGTCTGATGTCCAGCCGTCTGTGGCTTTGCCGTCCACCGCGGAGATGATGTCTCCTGGGTGGATGCCGGCGCGGAACGAAGGCGTGTCTTCATAAGGCGTGATGACAAAGACCTTGGTGCCTTGCTGCTGGATGACCATGCCCACACCGTAATAGTGGCCGCGCTGATCTTCGCGCATCTTTGCATAGGCTTTAGGGTCGTAGAAATTCGAGTGCGGGTCGAGAACGCGGAGCATACCCGGGATCGCTCCGTCATAGATGGCGGTGTCGGCCTTGTCGCCGGCGATCGGCTCGGCGTAGTTCTTCTCCACCAGCGCGTAGACATCTGTGAACGACTTGAGGCTGTCGCGTAGCTGGCTCTCGTCGGTGGCGGACTGGGCCCCAACCTTGCGTTGCAGCAGGCTGCCTGCAACGGCACAGACAGCAAAGAAGAGAACCACGGCGAAGAATGCGCGGCGGGCGCGGGGAGTCATAAGCAGACAGAACCTCCGAACGGCGGGTGCGGCAAAAGCCCATCCGCGGTTTTCCAATCGATCGGGTGACAATCCGCTGCTTGCGGCGGGATTGTCTCCCAAGAAAATTTTGCCTTGCCCATATCCGGCAAGGCTGAGGAGATTGGCATACCGCTTGCGAGGACTCCGCAGAGCCATTCTAGGCTAAAGTATAGCACCGTATTATTTGACTCCGGCAGCCACCCTTCGGGTAGCCGCTCCCCCCAGACGGCCTGTCGATTTCGCAAAAAGTGCTGGGGACAAGGGCTGGATCGGGCCTCGGTTCGGAGCTGTGGCGTTACATCCAGCCTGGCGCGATCCAGCCCGGCTGCCTCGGCCAAGGCCTTCAGATCCAAGTTTTGCTCGGTTCGGTCATGAGTTGGCCTTAAATTGGCAGAGGAGCGCCCAGGAAAAGCAGCCGGAAATCGCGCACCTGCTGCCCAGGCATTTACAATGACGTCTATGCTTCAGGTAGTGTTTCATCCTACCTGCCGTGTGCTGACCTTATGACATTAAGATTCCTTCGCATTCCCGCAGCAATTGTGTTCGGTACGGTGCTGCTTGCCAGTCCGACGTTGGCGCCTGCCCAGAATACCGCGCCTCAGAGCCCCTATGGTGGCATCACGGTCGAGGACATCATTGCCAGGGTGAACGACCAGATCATCAGCCGCTCAGACTATGACCGCGCGATGACGGAAGTAGACCAGGAAGCGCGCCAGCGTGGAGCCGCCACGCTTCAGGAGATCGCCGCGGCCCACAAGGATCTGCTGCGCAACCTGATCGACCAGCAGCTTTGGCTCTCTAAGGGCAAGGAACTGGGCGTCACAGGCGATACTGAGTTGATCAAGCGGCTCGACGAAATCCGCAAGCAATACCACCTGGAGACGATTGAGGACCTTGAAAAGGCCGCCAAGGAGCAGGGCGTCTCTTATGAGGATTTCAAGGCCAACATCCGCAACGGCATCGTCACTCAGAATGTGATGCGCCAGGAGGTCGGCTCCTCAATCCGCTTTACTCCCGGCGAGGCCGAGCGCTACTACGAGCAGCACAAGCAGGACTATGCGCAGCCCGAGAGCGTGACCCTTAGCGAAATCCTTGTTTCCACCGGAACCGCGGGAAACAGCGATCCAGCAAAGCTGGCGGCTGCCAAAACGAAGGCCGACGATCTGGAAGCCCGGTTGCACGCTGGCGGCGATTTCAGCCAGGTTGCCAAATCGTTCAGCGACGGTCCGACGGCTGCCCAGGGCGGCGATCTGGGCCAGTATCAGCGTGGCGCTCTGCCTAAGGCGCTCGAGGACAAGACGTTTCCGCTCAAGGCCGGAGAGGTCACCGATCCAATTCTCACCCGCCAGGGTTACGTCATCCTGAAGGTGGTCCAGCACGTTTCCGGCGGCGCTCGTCCATACAAGGAAGTGGAGACTGAGGTTGAAGACGCCTTCTATATGAGCCGGATGGAGCCTGCCATTCGCGCTTATCTGACCAAGATGCGCGAGGACGCGTTTATCGACATCAAGCCGGGCTACATCGATTCCGGCGCCAGCCCCAACGAAACCAAGCCGATTTACAGTGCCTACACGCCGCCTGCGCCGAAGAAGAAGGCTAAGGTAGAACGCACACGCTTCCGTGAGACAACCCACACGTTCCGCCAGAAGTCGCCCCAGGCCGCACTGCCTGCTGCTGCGGCGCCTGCACCGGCTACCGCACCGGCGGTGGTCAAGGCAAGCGCGGTAAAGACCAGGAAGCACGCCAAGAGCGCCGAGCCGGCAGTTGAGAAGCCGGGCAAGAAGGAAAAGATTCGTTTTGGCCAGAAGCCGCGCGAAACGCTGCCCTCTGAGCCCAACGGTGCAATCGAGAACGCTGGAGCTCTTCCGGAGGCAGCGGCGACCACACCAGAGCCGGTGAATCCCCTGGAAGCACAAGCTCCGGACACGAAGACCCGCTTCAGTACGCGCGCCAAGTTGCCCAAAAAGGCAAAGCAGACAGGTCCCCAGCCCGACGCGCTGGCGCCTCCGGCACCCGATGCAGCCGAGGTTGCCGACCGTGCGACGCAATCCGGGCCGCTGGGCCTGGCTGGCGATACCGCATCAAAGAAGCATAAGAAGGCGACCGCCGATGCCGAAAAGACCCGCTTGGCAAACCGGAAGAAAGAGCCTGGCACCGAAAAGCAGCAACCGCAGTTCACTCCGGCCCCTCAGGAGCCGGGAGCGCCTGCGCCGGCTCCACAGCCTCAGACCCCGCAATAGCCGCGGCCATTGCGTTAATCAAGCGGGCTTGGGAAACGATCCCAGGCCCCAGGGGCGACGCATATCAAATTCCCAGTAATTTGAGCAGATAGGGGTGGTCCCA
>CAYQOQ010000129.1:0-13363 GCA_964419175.1 uncultured Occallatibacter sp.
TGGAGGATCGCGATGCCGAGCCTACGCGGCGCGCCCTGGAATGGGCGGAGAAGGCGGGACGGCTGGCGGAGGTTGCGCCGGAGTTGCTGGCGCGGCAGTCGCTGACCGATGAGGCGATTGACGCGCTTGTGGCCGAGCGTACACTGGCAAAAAAGCAGCGCAACTTCGGGCGCGCGGACCAGATCCGCAACGAGCTGGCGGATAAGGGAATCGTGATCGAAGACTCGAAGGACGGGGTGCGCTGGAAGCGGAAGTAGCAACGATCGAGTTTTTTCAATGTGGTATCTCTGAAATTCTTTGCAAACGTTCAGGTCCCGAACCGCAGGTCCTTCGACTACGATTGGCGCAAAATACGCGCCAATCTCCGCTCAGGATGACAGTCAGTTTTGATATGAACTTCAGCGACAGAACACCAGGAGAGCGAGCCATGGAAGCTAACGAAGCACAGGAATTGCAGGAACACGCGGAGCACGGATCGCATGAATCTGTGCTGCGGCCGGTTGCGTTTACTATGAGCGTACTGGCGGTGCTGGTGGCCGTGACTACGGTGCTGGGCCATCGCACGCACACCGAAGCGGTACTGGACCAGAACAAGGCGACGGATCAGTGGAATGAATATCAGGCACACAAGATCCGGTCGAACGACACGTATCTGGCGGCGGATTTACTGAGCGTGATGACAGTTGCCGACAAGGGCGCGGCGGCGAAGATTGCCAAGAGCTATGCAGATCACCAGGAGAAGTGGACCGATCAGACCAAAGATGACAAGGAAAAGGCTGAGGCCTTCGAGACCAAGGTGGAACAGGCTGAGGCGCGGGCGAACCGGTTCGACTTGGGCGAGGCGCTGCTGGAGATTGGGCTGGTGATTACGTCGGTGACGCTGCTGACGCATCGGCGCGCGTATTGGTATTTAGGGATGCTGTTTGCGGCGGGCGGAATTGCTTCGGCGGTGTCGGTGCTGCTGCTGAAGTGAATGCCTGCGCTCGGGCCGCATTGCTGCGTATGGTAGACTTGCGGCCAAATGGACTCCCGCATGTTTGCCGCACTTTTCGTTCTGGGTTCCGCTTTAATGCCAGCACAGACTCCTGTGCCCGCGCCCGGATCAGCGCCGGTGGTTGCGCCTGCAGCGGTGACGCACGCGAACGATATGGGGTTCAGCTATAACCTGCCCTCGGACTGGGATGTGAAGGACATCGCTCCCGCGTTACCGGCATTGCATCAGCAATTGGAGAAGAGCGCCGCCAACGAGGGCGAAAAGAAAGGTGCGGCCTGCGTCGAGATCCCGCTGATTGCGAGCCACGGATCACCCAAATCCGTAATTGAGGTTGTGACGCTTGGGTTCGACTGCTTTGGGCAGAAGTTTACCGACAAAGATCTTCCGGCGTTTGCAATTGGGGTCGCCGGCGGAATGAAGAAGACGTTCACGATCACCGATCCAACGTACGGCGCCTACTCGCTCGGTACCCACAGCATCTGGATTGAACGCGCACAAGGGACGCTCATCTCGCGTCCGGAAACTAAGTACACAGTGGAGACGGTTTGCGGCATTCTGAGGAAAGGCGCTGTCTGCTGGACGGCTTTGGCCTCCGACGATACGGCGCTACGGACATTCGAGCACGGCTCGGTGACTTTGGAGGGCGAGACCGCGGCAGAGCTGGTGCCCGCAACTGCGTTTGCAAAAAAATAGAGGTAATCTCTTCGGGAAGCGGCGATTCGGTTTTGTTTTGCGTGAAGCATTCCCTCAGGGGCTAAAGCCCCATTCATTCCATTGCATTTATACCGGGGATAAATCCCCGGCCTACCGCCCGGAGGAGTTTTTCCGCAGCCTGTAAAGTCCCATATTTTATGTTCTTTTTACGGCAAGGCTGAAGCCGTGCCCTTTCAAAACAACATTGCAACAGAGACTTTTCCGCAGTCTGTGAGGCCGTGCCCTTTCAATACATGGATCTATGCAGAGGTTCCCTGGAGTAAACCGCTGCCCCAAACTATTCCGCCGGGATCTGCTCTAACTCCTGGATGGTGGGCGGAGTGGGCTTGGCCTTGACTTGCGCGGTGGTCAGGAGAAAGACGGCGAGGACAATGCAGGCCATGCCGGCGAACTCGGCGGCGACGGGGCGCTCGTGGAGGAACAAGACTCCGAGCAGGACCGCGACTACGGGGTTGACGTAGGTGTAGGACATGACCTTGGCGACCGGGACGTGCTCGAGCAGATAGATGAAGCCGGTGTAGCCGAGAAGCGATCCGCCGGTGATGAGATAGGCGAGCGAACCGATGGACGCGGCGTTGACATGGAACTGGGGCCACTGGCCGAGGACGGTTCCGAGAAGAACGTTGAAGGCTCCGGCGATGATCATTTGCCAGGATGCGGCGACAAAGGTGTCGACCTTGAGCCGGGCATGACGCGAGACGATGCTGCCGACAGCCCAGGAGAGCGCTCCGGTGAGCAGCGCGACGATGGCCCAAAGAAGTATGCGATCGCCACCGAGGCCGTTGTGCAGCGAGGGCCAGAGCAGCGCGGCGAGGCCAACGAAACCGAGGAACAAACCGAGCCATCCGCGGCGCGGGAGCGGCTCGCCACTGGGGAGCACGATTTCAATAAGCGCGACATAGAGGGGCGTGACCGCAAAGCCCAGCGAGGACAGGCCACTGGGCACGGTTTTTTCCGCATAGACCAGGCCGACGTTGCCTCCGCCGAGGAGCAGCAATGCGATGGCGCCGAGCATCAGCATGGTTCTGGGCGGGAAGGTGAGCTTCATGCCACGCCAACGGCACCAGGCGAGCAGGATGAAGCCGGCGATGAGAAAGCGCGTTCCGGCGAGCAGAAGCGCGGGCATTTGCGCCGCGCCGACGCGGATGGCGGTGTAGGTGGAGCCCCAGAAAAAGTAGACACTGAGAAAGGCAAGGACGATGGAGGCCGTGGTGACTGCCTTGCGGTCGGGGTGGGTTGAATGGGGCGAGGAGGCAGACATGGGGATACTTCTATCTTAGGGCCTGTGCGACGCAAGCGGGCGGGCATTGGCTGGAAGGCGGCTTCACTGCGTGGTATCCTCATGCTCAGCGGGGTTCCCATGCATACGCGTGCTGCAAGAGGTTTGCAGATTATGCCGGCCAGAAGACGGTGGTCGCGGTCGCGCGCACGCATTATCTGCCCGCGGAAGCACCTGCGCGTGCTGCCTACCCGCACTCGACCTAGTCTCTTCGGCGGCGATTAGCGTAGGTCCGCCGAAGATCCCTATCCGCATTGTCTCGCCTGATTTTTCCCTTTCCCCAGGGCGAGCGGAATCTGATGATCCCACACAGCGGGATCCGCAGCCGTACTGCATCTTCCCTTTTCATGCTGTACTGGCTGCACAACGGAATCTGTCGAGGAGATTGACGATGACCAAGCAAGAGCTTCATGCGCAATACGGACCCAAACTTGTATGTCCACTGCCAGGCCCGAAGGCCCGGGCGGCTGTCGAGGCAGACACACGGCTGATCTCGCCCAGTTATACGCGGTCGTATCCGCTGGTGGCCAAGCGTGGCCGCGGCATCCGCGTGGAAGACGTGGACGGTAATGAGTTCCTCGATTTTGCAGCGGGCATCGCAGTGAACTCGACCGGGCACTGTCACCCGGAGGTGGTGGCGGCGATCCAAAAGCAGGCCGCGGAGCTGCTTCACATATCGGGAACGGATTTTTACAACGAACCGCTGACGGATCTTGCGGAGCGGCTCTCGGCCGTGGCGCCGATGCCTGGGCCGCACAAGTTCTTCTATGGCAACTCGGGCGCGGAGGCGATTGAGTGCGCGCTGAAGTTGGCGCGCTATCACACGGGACGGCAGCAGATTATTTCGTTTTTCGGCGCGTTTCACGGACGCACGATGGGCGCGCTCTCGCTGACAGGCTCGAAGCCACAGCAGAAACGGCGCTTTTCGCCGCTGGTTCCGGGCGTGACGCATATCCGCTATCCGTATGCTTATCGCGGGTGCACAGGCGGAGCGCAGGACGAGGAAGCATTCAGCTTGGGCTGCGCGCGCTTTATCGAGGAGAAGCTGTTCAAGACGATACTTCCGCCCGAAGAAGTTGCGGCGGTTTTTATTGAGCCGATCCAGGGCGAGGGCGGGTACGTTGTTGCTCCCGACAATTTTCTGCGCGAGCTGCGGGCGATCTGCACGCGGCACGGGATTCTGCTGGTTGTGGATGAGGTGCAGTGCGGCGCGGGACGGACGGGCAAGTGGTGGGCGATTGAACACTCCGGCGTGGAGCCCGACATGGTATGCATGGCCAAGGGCATTGCCAGCGGCATGCCGCTGGGCATCTGCATGACGCGCGCGGAGATTATGGACTGGGCGCCGGGTTCGCACGCTTCGACGTTTGGCGGCAACCCGGTTTCAATTGCGGCGGCGCTGGCGACGATGGACATTATCGAACGCGAGGGGATGGGCAACGCGGCGCGCGTGGGCGGGATGATGCTGCAACGCCTGCGCGGATGGAAGCAGAGCCATCCGCTGGTGGGCGATGTGCGCGGACGCGGCCTGATGATCGGCATTGAGCTGGTGAAGGACAAGGAGACGCGCGAGCCGGCGACAGCGTTGCGCAATCGCGTGGAGACACTGGCGTTTGAGCGCGGGCTGATGGTGCTGGGGTGCGGTGAAACTACGCTGCGGCTTTCGCCTCCGCTGATTGTGAGCGAACAGGAAGCCACTGTGGCTCTCGACATTCTTGAGGATGTTCTGACGCTGGTGGAGAAGGAACACGCGGAGGCTCTCGCGGTTGAAGCCGCCTCCGCCGCCGAAGCCTGAGTACTCTTGTCTTCCGTGCCGAACTTTCTGGGGCGATTTGCGCGCCTGGAGCTTTCCAGCGAGAATGGTGTGCGATGCAATGGCTGTCACGGATGTGGATTACAGGCCTGGAGCGCGGGCTGGATTGGATGGCGCGGGGGCGCGGCCAGTCTGCGCTGCCCGCGCATCTGGTTACTGGCATCAAGGGCGAAGATGCCGCGTATTTTTATCTGCGGCGCAAGGGCTATGTTGTGGTGGCGCGGCGATGGTCGCCTGGACATGCGCCTGGCGACATCGACCTGATTGCGTGGCAGGGATCGCTGCTTTGCATCGTGGAAGTGAAGACGCGCACGGCGCATGACGCTACGCCGGCCGAGGTTGCCGTCGATGGGCACAAGCGCACGATGCTGCGGCGGTTGGCGCGGCAGTTTGTGCACCAACTTCCCCAGAAAGCGGCGCCACAGGTGCGGTTCGACGTGATCAGCGTTTATCTTGTGCCGGGCGAGAAGAAGGAGTTTGTGCACTTTGAAAGTGCATTCGGGTGGAGCGAGGGGTGGGAGCGGGAATGGCGCTGAGCGGCGGTGCAGTCGAATTTTCGTTCTACCCCTGCGCGTCCTGAAATTCCTCGTGCCAGGCCATCTGAATGGCTTCAAGCTTTGACTCGTTGGATTTTGCGGGGTCATCGGCAAAGCCTTCCAACTCGGTGACATAGCGGTGCAGGTCAGTGAAGCGCACAGCGAGAGGATCGAGGTCAGGATATTTCTCTTGTAGCTGGATGCCGATTTCTTCGGCATCGGTCCATAGAATTTCGCGGGGCATGTGCTTACTTCCCTTCCGCGAGGGCGAGCGGTTTGCCTTCGGAGGTGTAGTTGCGATTCCACTTGGGAATTTCGACTACGTAGTTGCCGGGACGGGTGATGACGGCCTGGCAGCCTAGACGCGAATTCAATTGCTGATCGGCGGCCATGTCCATGCGGTCGAGTTCGTCGTCGTCGGCTGGGCTGATTCCGTCCTGGTCCTTGATCCAGAGGTGGCATGTGGTGCAAGCGCAGACGCCTCCGCAGGCGTGATCGAGAAAGATGCCGTGATTCTCCGCGACGTCGAGAAACGACATGGGCTTGCCGTGGTGCTCGTAGGGCATGGTGCCGAATTCGAACTCGACCGTTTTGCCTTCGGGGAGGAAGGTGATGCGGACTAGCTTGTCGGGGGGAATTGTTTTTGAAGTTGCTTCGGTCATATTCTGTCCTTCTTTGCTAGCCTTCGTTGCGTTCTTCCGGGGCTAAAGCCCCCACAATATTTTGGGCCGCTTGCGGCACGACTAAAGTCGTGCCCTGTTACAAAGCCTCCTGAAATTACCTCTGGAGCGCGTTTATGCGCAGCCTATATAGCCGCGCATTTCAAAGCACGTGGCGCTGGCCCGGCGCTATTTGAACTCGGCTGGGGCCATGGCGTGTGGGGCGGTGACGGCTTCGTCGAGTTGGTCGCCGGCGGTGTCCATGGTTTTGCCGCGAAGGGCGCTTGATACGGCGGCGTCCATCATCAGTTCGGCGAGATGATGCGTTGCCTGGTCGAGGGCTAGGGTTGCGTTGCGAATGGCGGCCATGTCCGTGCCGGCTTTTACGGAGGCCAGATGGCTTTGCGCGGCGCGAATGGCGGCCTGCTCTTCGCCGGGCAGCTGGGCCCAGGCAGGGGTTTGGTGAGCGCCGTCCACTTTGTCGAGGATAGATTCGGCTTCAAGGCGGGCCTCGATGAGGAGGCGCTTGGCGAAGTCGTCTTCGGCGTGATCGAAGGAGTCGAGGATCATGCTCTCGACTTGCTCGTCGGTGAGGCCGTAGGTCGGCTTGACTTCAATTTCGGCGGCGAGACCACTGCGCTGTTCGCGGGCGGATACCTGGAGAATGCCGTCAGCATCGATGAGGAAACGAACCTCGATGCGCGGCATGCCGGCGGACATGGGGGGAATACCTTTGAGGTCAAAGCGGGCCAGGGAGCGGCAGTCGGCGGCGAGTTCGCGCTCGCCCTGGACGACGTGAATGGCGACGTTGGTTTGGCCGTCGACGCCGGTGGTGAAGTGCTCGGTGGCCGAAGCGGGGATGGTGGAGTTGCGCTGAATGATGCGCGCCACGGTGCCGCCGAGTGCCTCTATGCCGAGCGAAAGCGGCGTGACGTCGAGCAGCAACATTTCTTCGGTGGACGTGGATGAGCCGGCGAGAATGTCTGCCTGCACGGCTGCGCCGAGAGCGACGACTTCGTCGGGGTTGAGTTCGATGTGGGGCTTTTTGCCGCGCGCGCTCAAGTGAAAGAGTTCGTCGACAAGTTTGCGGACAGCGGGGATGCGCGAGGAGCCGCCGACAAGGACGACTTCATCAATTTGTTCGGGCGTAACGCCGGCGTCGGAGAGGGCTTGCTTACAGGGGCCGGCCGTGCGCTTGAGAACCGGCTCGATAAGCAACTCAAAGACATCGCGCGGGATTTCGCGCTGGTAACGGTCGCCATTGGGCAGCTCGATATTGAAGCTGGCCGTTGGTTCCGAAGAAAGGCGAATCTTGGCTTCGATGGCGGCCTTGCGCAGAGCCTGCACGGCGCTGGGATGAGCGCGGAGGTCGACGCCGTGCTCGGCGTAAATTTCGTCGAGCGCAATGGTGAGGAGGAGATTGTCGATGTCGTCGCCGCCGAGGTGCGTGTCGCCGTTGGTGGACTGGACTTCGAAGATGCCATCGCGGAGCTTGAGGATGGATATGTCGAAGGTGCCGCCGCCAAGATCGTAGACGGCGATGGTGCCGGCTTTGGAGCGATCTAGTCCGTAGGCAAGCGCGGCGGCGGTTGGCTCATTGACGAGACGCAGGACATCGAGTCCGGCCATGCGGCCCGCGTCCTTAGTGGCCTGGCGCTGCGCATCGTTGAAGTAGGCGGGGACGGTGATGACGGCCTGCGTGACGGGCGCGCCGAAGAAACGCTCGGCGTTGCGCTTGAGCTGACGCAGGATGTAGGCGGAGATTTCGGGCGGAGTGAAGCGGAGTTCGCCAAGCTGGATGCGCGGGACTTCGCCAGCCTCGACATCGTCGGCGAGACGGAAGGGGAACATCTTGAGTTCGGTTTGAATTTCTTCAAGGCCGCGGCCCATGAGGCGCTTGACGGAGTAGATGACGCGCTCCGGCGTTTCAATGAGAGCCTTGCGGGCGCTGTTGCCCACGGTGACGGTGGGACGACTGCCTTCGGGCATAGGGTCGAGTGCCACTACCGACGGCACCAGGTTTGATCCATCGACACCGGGAATGACTACCGGCGCATCGCCTTCCATGTATGCGACGAGGGAGTTGGTGGTTCCCAGGTCGATTCCTATTACGCGTCCTTCCGCCATGTCTTTTATTTATGCTCCCAAAGTCTCGGTCACGTCGCGAACCAGATTACTTAGATAGCGCCGCCGGTCGAGGAGGGCCACCATGGTCTTATCAGCTTTTTTGCGGGTGGCGGCGTCGCCGTCATCCCACACCTGCCACTGCTTGCGCAGGTCTTGATCCACATCTTCGAGAAGAACGACAAACTTTCGTTTTGCCTGTTCGAGGCCGGCTTGCAGTTCGGGGTCGGTCTCGCCCATTTTGCGGGCCATGCGCATCTCTTCAAGCTGCATGTTCAACTCGAAGACTTCTTCGAGCAGATCGGCGGGAACGCGGGATGGGTCTTTGCGGTCTTTGCCGCTGAACTCCTCACCGATTTCGGCGCCTTCGATCTTGAGCAGATACTCGGTGCGATGGAGCGGATCCTTGAGGGTGCGATAGGCGTCGTTGAGCAGAGCGGTATCGGCCAGGCTCCATTGCCGTTCGTTGTCCAGGGCACGAGCGAAGTGGTCGGGATGAACCTTGCGGCTGAGACGATGAAACTCGTGTTCGAGAGCCGCGAGATCGAGGTTGAGACGTTTTTCTAGCCCGAAGACGGAAAAATAATCGCCGCCCGGAGGCGGCTGGATCTTGCTGCAATATGGGCAAAAGAGAGTGGACTCATTGTGAGCCACAGAGCAGGACCAACAGGCAACAGGAACAGCCGTATCGATAACTTTCAACATGACGAGCGACCCCTTAGGAAGAGAAGGACGAACCGCAGCCGCAGGAGCGCGTGGAGTTCGGATTGATGAAGTTGAATCCCTGGCGCATCAGCGTCTCTTCATAGTCCAGCGTCATGCCGTGCAGGTACAAGAAAGATTTCGGATCAACGAACACGCGCACGCCGTCGAACTCATAGATACGGTCGCGTTCGCGAGGCTGCGTATCGAACTTGATGGAATAAGAAAGCCCGGAGCAACCGCCACCCATGACGCCGAGACGCAGGCCGCCTTCTTCGGGCGAGATGCCTTCCTTGGCCATGGCGGTGCGAATGCGCTTGACGGCGCGAGGAGTCACCTGCAGGCCCTGGTTGGGCGCCTGAGGTGCGGCAGGCTGCGGGGGCGCCGCCTCTGCCGGTTTCGATTCGATGGTTACCATGTTGGACATACTAGCCTCTTCCGGATTCCGATTTCTTGTGGGCCGCTCTGAAAACCCCGCGGCCCATTGCAGGAAAGGGGAAGCCTCTTACTGCGCTACTGCGGTTGCTTCCGAAACAGCTTCGGCAGCGCCGTTCTTTTTCTTCCAGTCGCCGATGGCCGCGCGGATCGCGTCTTCAGCGAGCACAGAACAGTGAATCTTGACGGGCGGCAGGGAGAGCTCTTTGACGATGTCGGTGTTCTTGATTTCGAGCGCATCGTCGACAGTGCGGCCCTTGATCCACTCGGTTGCGAGTGAGGAACTGGCAATGGCCGAACCGCAGCCGAAGGTTTTGAACTTGGCTTCTTCAATGACCTGCGTGTCGGGGTTCACGCGGATCTGAAGCCGCATCACGTCACCGCACTCGGGTGCGCCAACAAGACCGGTGCCCACTTCCGTGGAGCTCTTGTCGAGTTGGCCCACATTGCGCGGGTTGTTGTAGTGGTCGATCACCTTGTCGCTGTATGCCATCGTTTACTCCTCTGCGGGGGAAGCCGCGGTATATTTGTTTGATTCGGCAGGCTTGCTGGACGATGCCTTCTTTGATGCCTCAGGGGCTAAAGCCCATGACCTTAGTTTGGTCTTTGCGGCACGATCCGCCGCGGCGGACCGTGCCCTGACACGAACTTTAGTGCGCTGCCCATTGGATCTTGGTTAGATCGATGCCGTCCTGCACCATTTCATAGAGCGGCGAGAGCTGGCGCAGATGCTTGACGATGTCGATGACTTTGGCGGCGACATAATCGACTTCAGCCTGGGTGTTGAAGCGGCCCAGCCCGAAACGTATGGAGCTATGGGCTACGTCGTCACCGAGGCCCAATGCCTTGAGTACGTAGGAGGGCTCGAGGGTTGCCGAGGTGCAGGCGGAACCGCTGGAGACCGCTACGTCGTTGATGCCCATGAGCAGCGATTCGCCTTCGACATAGACGAAGCTCATGTTGAGGTTGCCGGGGAGGCGATGCTCCCAGGAGCCGTTGACATGCACATAGTCGAGTTCGGACTCGAGCTTTGCCTTGAGGCGATCGCGAAGGCCGCGGAGATAGGCGGCTTCCGAGTCCATCTCTTCCATGCAGATTTCGCAGGCCTTGCCAAGGCCAACGATGCCGGGGACGTTGAGCGTGCCGGAACGCATACCGCGCTCGTGGCCGCCACCGTCGATCTGCGCGGCAATTTGTACGCGGGGGTTGCGGCGGCGAACATAGAGCGCGCCGACACCCTTGGGGCCGTAGATTTTGTGTCCAGAGAGGGAGAGGACGTCGATGTTGTCGGCGATCACATTGATGGGGACTTTGCCGACCGACTGCACGGCGTCGGTGTGGAAGATGACGCCCTTCTCGTGGCAGAGCTTGCCGATTTCGCGGATGGGCTGGAGAACGCCGATTTCGTTGTTGGCGGCCATGATGGTGACGAGGATGGTCTTTTCGTCGATGGCGCGCTTGAGGTCTTCAAGATCGATGAGGCCGTCTGCCTTTACGGGCAGATAGGTGACGCGATAGCCATGCTTTTCGAGGCGCTTGCAGGTGTCGAGGACGGCCTTGTGCTCGGTGACCTGAGTGATGATGTGGTTGCCACGCTCGCGGTACATTTCGGCGATGCCCTTGATGGCGAGGTTGTCGCTCTCCGTGGCGCCGGAGGTGAAGATGATCTCCTTGGCGGTGGCGCCGATGAGCTTGGCGATCTGCTCGCGCGCTGTTTCGACGGCCTGCTCTGCTTCCCACCCAAAGGAGTGGTTACGGCTGGCGGCGTTACCGAACTTGCCGGTGAAGTAAGGCATCATCGCTTCCAGGACCCGCGGATCGAGCGGGGTGGTCGCGTGGTTATCCATATAAATTGGCAGCTTTACGCCTGCCGGGACTTCAACATTGCTGGCAACTGTACTCATTTTGAACTCCATCCTCTTCAATGCTCTGCTCCGCTCAATGCGGAGGGGAAAAGCAGCTTCGGTTCGTTTACAGCGTCAACTCCACCAATGCGCTTGTCTGACGGGCGCGTCCGGCGGGGGGCACTTCTTCTGCCAGATCTTGAATGCTGATGCTCTTGAGAACTCCGGCAATGGTTTCGTTTACGCGCGCCAGCGGCTCCTTGATGGTGCAGCTCGGAGTGAGATCGCAGGACTTGGCTCCCTTGGTGCAGGAAGTGATGAAAAACGGCCCGTCAATGGCGTGAATGACCTCGTAGGCTGAGATCTCGCGTGCATCCCTTGCCAGGGCGTAGCCGCCGTTCATTCCGGCATGGGAGCGGAGCAGGCCGCTCTTGGTGAGCAGTTGGAGAATTTTGGCCAGCAGTTGCGCAGGAATGCCATAGGCGTCAGCGACGTCTTTAGCGCTGAGAGCCACGGTTTCAGGATGTTCGGCGAGATACTTGAGCGCCATCAATCCGTAATCGGCTTTTTTGGTGAGCTTGAGCATTGAATATCCGACTTCTTCAGTCCGTGTTTAGTATACGACCGATTCTGTCGGGATTTCAAGGCCCCCAGGGTACGTTGGTGCGGTCTGGACGAAAAAACTTTTGGGAAAGATGGAATATTCAACAAATACCCATTTTAATTTTCCGCAAAGATAGCTACAATCTGGCCCAAAGAGTATCTATTTCAACCGATACAAAGAGCGATGGCGACCGCCTGCAGACACCCGAAGGTACGAATCGTCTCCCGGCACGAAGACACGGAATATGTCGAGTGCCTGGATTGTGGCGAGGTCTTTGACTCCGAAGAGTTCCGCGATATGGAGATAGAAGAAACCGCTGAAACAGAGGACGTCTCCGACGACGCATAAGCTCGCGCGCTGGACGCGCTTTACTTTGCAACGGAGCCGTTGGATGTGTGATTGCTTCCCCGGCGCGACACTGCCCAGGCGTAATGGAGCCCTGAGACGACGGTGAGTACGATGGTGGCGTCAAGCGCCAACGTGCGGAAGACGACTACCCATTCGGCATCGGTGAGCTGGTGCAGCAATACAGCGGCCACGGCGCTGACCTGCGCGATGGTATTGGCCTTGCCGAAGATGCTGGGCTTGAACTCGCGCCTTCCGACGGCAGCGTAGAGAATTGCCGCCACCAGCAGGATTCCAACGTCGCGGCCGAAGACCAGGACGGTGACCGTGGTGGGGATCAGCCCTTCGTGCATGAGTACCAGAAACAGGGTGCTGAGGAGAAGTTTGTCGGCCACCGGATCGAGGTAATGGCCGAGCATGGAGCGCTGCTTGAGCCAGCGCGCGAGGGCGCCGTCGAAGGCGTCTGTCAATCCCGCAACGATAAAGAGGACGAAGCTGAGCGCGAACCTGCCCTCGAGGATGGCGGCCACCAGAAACGGGGCCAAGCAGATGCGCAGCAGCGTGAGCAGGTTTGGTGCGGTGCGGAATGGGTTTACTCTTGGGCTCGAATCAACGTGCATAGCGGATCAATAAAAACGCAGAAGGATTCAGCGCCAGACTTCCCCCTATGCGGTTGCCAGATAGGCCTGCGGAAACGGCGGGCTCTCGACAAAGAGTCGAAGGCCCAGACCGCTGCTTGAGGCGCCGATCTACGCATCGAAAGCGAAGGGAGTTCATTGGCTAGAGAACGATGGTACAGCATAGGCCGTTGAAGTGGCAGGCTTCTTCTTCCCCCCGGTCTCCGATCCTGTTAAACTATTTTAGATTGCAACGCAGGCGCGTAGCTCAGTTGGTTAGAGCGCTTCCTTGACACGGAAGAGGTCGCTGGTTCGAGTCCAGTCGTGCCTACCATACTTATCAATAACTTACAGCAATTCGGCGGAAATCTCCAACCCGAGATTCAACCCGAGATTCCTCAGTACCTGTAGTTCGCGCACCAGCGAAAGCGATCCGCAATCGCGCAGCCGCATCATGAGAATCTGGAATTCACCGCGGATTAGAGCAGAAATGAAGTGGCAGGTTTCAATTGTCGGGAGTCTGGCGACGAGGAACGGCTTCATAGCTGGATGCTACGGCGTTTTTGGGGAGTAACCGCAAAATTCGCGCGTAACCTCGGGTCAATGAGCGCTTTGCCCTGTTGGCGGCAACCAAGGATAGTGCGCAGTCAGAGCCGACGAAAGTAGCGGGGGCACCGGTCAATGATAGCGAGGCAAA
>CAYQOQ010000130.1:0-13083 GCA_964419175.1 uncultured Occallatibacter sp.
GGTTGTTTCTGGCGGTGCTGACGGGGCCGGGACAGGTGTGGCTGCAGACGCTGCCTATTTCGCGGCTGGCGCACCAGATTGGCGAGTACCTGCCACGCACCGAGGCAAGGCAGACGACGGCGGCCGGGGTGGGCGGCGGGTTGCTGGGCGGGATTGTGGGATCGATACTGAGTGGAGACCAGTAGTGCGGGGAATAGGGACTAGGGACTAGGGCGGCGTCTCTGAATCTCAGTGCATTAGGTTGAGGCCCGAACCGCAGGTCCTTCGACTACGATTGGCGCAAAATGCGCGCCAATCTTCGCTCAGGATGACAGTCAGTTTTGATGCAATCTTTAGAGACTAGGGGCTTGAGACTGGGAACTTGCTGTTGGCGGTGAAGGCTTTCTTGATTTGCAGTTAGGAAGAGGAAGATGAGTAGCTCAGGCGTTGAGCAGCGGGATTTTCGGCGTGAGATTGTGTTTGCGTTTGTTCTGGCGCTGGGTTGCTACCTGGCGTGGCTCGTCCGCGAAGTACTGGTACTGCTGTATGTGAGCGCGCTGCTTGCCGTTGTGCTGAGCCCGGTGGTGAGCTGGACGGCCGAACTGCATATCGGCAGGTGGCAGCCTTTCAAGGGGTCGGCCATTTTTATTCTGGTGCTGGCGGTGGTGGCGGCGATTGGGGCATTCGGTTTTCTGGCGCTGCCGCCGGTGATCGAAGACCTGCAGGAGTTTGGACGCGAGATGCCGCAGCGGTTGCCGGGCATGTTGGAGAAGGCGAAAAGCATTCCGTTTGTTCAACACCTGAATATGGCGGACATTGAGATGCGGCTGCAGGGTTTCGCGAGCAATGCGGCGACGTATCTTCTGCTGTCGATCAGGGACTGGGCGAACGGGATGTTCGATATTGCGATGGGCGTTATTCTGACCGTCTATTTCATTTTGGAAGGCGATCAGGCATACCGATGGTTTCTATCGCTTTTTCCGGAGGCAAGCCGCGAGGGTCTGGATAAGACGCTGCAAGTGGCGAAGGTGCGCATGGGCAAGTGGCTGCTGGGTCAGGGCGCGCTGATGCTGATTCTGGGAGTGGTGAGCACGGTTGTTTATGTATTGTTGCAGATCCGGTATGCGTATGCGCTGGGCGTGCTGACGGGATTGCTGAACATTATTCCGGTTGTGGGCGCGGCAGCCTGTATCTGCCTGGCGCTGCTGGTGGCGGCGATTGACTCGTGGGGACGGGTGGCGGGGGTTGCGGTCTTCTATGTGATCTGGCTGCAGGTGGAGAACTCGTATCTGATTCCACGGATTATGAAGAACAGAGTAGGGCTGCCGGGGTTGGTGATACTGGTTGCTTTGCTGTTGGGTTCTGCGCTTGCGGGGGTTCTGGGCGCAATGGTCGCGGTGCCGACGGCGGTGCTGGTGGCGGTGCTGCTGGACGAATACGTTGTGAAGAAGGCGGCGGCGTAGGGCAGTTTCAGGAAAGGTATAGAGGAATAAGCATTCCCTCGGGGGCTAAAGCCCGCGTTTCTATTGCAGAATTGGACGTACGGGCTGAAGCCCGTACCCTTCACCTGAAGTCCGTACCCTTCACCTGAAGTCCGTACCCTTCACCTGAAGTTCGTACCCTTCACCTGAAGTCCGTACCCTTCACCTGAAGTCCGTACCCTTCAAAGCAGCTCCACGGGAAATTCTCTAGAAGTACGCTGGGTGCCGCGAGCTCTACTTTCCGGCCATAAGCGCGGCGTCGACGACGGCCTTCATGATGCCACAGTTGGAGAAGAAGCGGACGAGGCTGGCGGTGAGGGGTTCATGGGGCTCAAGAGCGAGATATGGGGCGCGCGGCAGACCCGCAGCGGTGACAGGGAGTTCCTGGTCTCCCACCCTTGCGCCGGAAATACAAACCGCAGGTCCTTCGACTCGCGGCGTTCGCTCAGGATGACAGTCGGATGGGGCACCCGGAGTTAGCTCAGAAGGAGAGAGAGGGGCGGCCGGCTGTTTGGATTGCGCCATCTTCATTTCGCCGGTTCCCTGGGCGTCGAGGATGAGGCTGGTGAGCTGGCGGGCAAGGACTAGCGGGAAACTTTCAGAGATGAAAACGAGCTTGCCACGGGTGGTGATGACGACGGGGCCTTCCGTGGTGGAGAAGACCTGTTCTACCATGTCGCTTTGAGCGGGAGCGGATGCTTGCGCGGCGACGTCGAGTTTAAGGCCGGAGTATTTGCGTCCGAGGCTATTGGCGTAAAGCTTGGCGAATGCCTGGGCAGTGGCCGGGTTTCTCCACGCGGAGAGGTAAAAGATGGCGAGGGATTTTGTGCTGGATTGCTCGGCGGCAGTTTTGGCGCTGCGCAACTGGCCGGCCCAGTAGATGCCGCCGTTCCAGGCGGGGGTGAGGTTGCGGGCGGCCTGGTCTCCGCCGAAGAGCTCGGTGAGGATGTGCAGGTCGAGCTGGCCGATCTGGCCGATGTCGTAAGGCGCGTAGAGTTTGTCGACGAGGGGATGGATGTCTGGCAAGAGAGGCACGGCGGGTAGGTGGCGCTGCTCGTATTCACGGGGGTTGATGATCTCCCAACTGGAAGTGGGCGGGTGGTCGAGTGCCCCGGCAAAGGCGGCGGTTTGCCCCTGGTCCATCCACACGTCCTGTTCGAAGCTGAGGCCCTCGCGGTAGGGGAAGAGGAGGGACTCGGAGAGCAGCAGGGGGGCGCGGGCCATGACGGGCGAGTTGTCTGAGCCGTTCATCTGCTGCTTGAGGATGTCCATGACCTCGGGGTCCTTGACGAGGCTCTTGCCCATTGGCTTGAGGATGTAGTCCATCATGACGGCCGTGGCCTGGCCCTCGGCGACGGCGTCGCGAGCTCCGTCCATTTCGTCCCTTAGGATGTGATCGGTGTCGCCGGAGGCGTTGAGGGATACGTCTTCGGGGGTCTGGTCGCCCCACTTTTCGAGGTCGGTGTGCTGGTCCTGGAGAGCGTGCGTCAGCTCATGGGCGAGCACTGGCTTCTGCTCGTCGATGTCGATCCAGTCAAGCATGTTGACGGTCTTGGTTTTGGAGTCGTAGTAGGCTTCGATCTGCTCCTTGAGCAGCGCGAGGAGAAAAGGCTTGAGGTCGAAATCGCGGTCGAGCATACCGAATTTCTTGAGCACGATTTCAGCGCGTTGGAGGCGTTTTGCGTCCTGGTCGTCGTTGAATTTTTCCTGGAGGTAGCTTTCGACGGCAGTGCGGGTGGTGAGCTGGCGCTTGACGGTGCTTTTGATGGGCAGGCCGGTTTCGGTGGAGGAGAACTGGATGAGCTCGTCGACGAGCGAAAAGAGCTGTTTGGCCTGCTCGGGGGTGATGTGGGTGGGAGGCTTGGCGGTGTCGGTGGTGGAGGCCTGGGCGAGAGCGGCTGGCGGGGTCAGGGCCATGGATGCGGCCAGGAAGACGGTCGCGGCAAATGCCGCAATGCGCGTGGCCCAATTGGAGTTTGCCGGTTTGACTGCTACCTGCCGCGTGTTGGTCGATTCCCGCAAGTCGTCTTCCTTTCGTCTCACTGCTTGCCTGCCCGGTTGAGGGTTGGGCCGGGTTTCTACTCCCAAGGCTATAATCAGGATGCGGTCCGGAGCCAAGCGGGACCGGAAAAACTTGAGCGAAGAGCGGAAAAGTTTCCGAATGACTGATACCGGCCTTGCCGTAACAATACAACCCACGGCGGTGGCTGCGCTGATGGAAGCGGCGCATACGCCTCATGAGCTTGCAGCCTACCGGGGCGCGCTGACGCCACGGGTGTTGGACGCGCCGGAGAACGAAATAGCGGCGCTGACGAAAGGCGCGGCGCTGCACGACCTGGGCTGGCTGCGGCGGGTAGAGGTGCGCGGCGAAGACCGTTTTCGCTGGCTGAGCGGGATGGTGACCAACAGCGTCAACGACCTGTTTCCGAATACCGGCGCATGGAACCTGGTGTTGAACGCGCAGGGGCGCATCCAGGGCGATCTGACGGTGTGGCGGGAAGGCGAAGAGCTTTCGCCGGTGCGGCGCAATGCTCCAGCCAAAGGCGATCCGCTGACGGGAACTCCGTTTGCCGGGGAGTCTGGACTGGAATTGGAGATTGCGGCCGATCAGTACGAAAAGCTGATGGCGCATCTGGACCACTTCATCATCATGGACGATGTGGAACTGATTCCGGTGGGCGCCGAGAAGCTGGGCGAGCCGGGTTCGGTTGTGGCCGTAGGTCTTACAGGTCCGCAGGCCGATGAGGTGCTGGAGCGGGTGGGGCTGCCCGTGCTTTCGCATCCGCTGATGGGGAAATCGGTGGAGTGGAACGGGATCGATTTGCGGATACTTCGCGGCTACGGCGTGCTGGCCCCGCACTACGAATTCTGGTTGCCTTCGGCGCGGCTCGGGAAATTGTGGACGTGTCTGCGTGCTGGCGGAGCTGCCTCGGTGGGGTGCGCGTCGCTGGAGAAGCTGCGCATTGCCGAAGCGATTCCGGTGTACGGGATCGACATCGTGGAGCGGGATCTGCCCCAGGAAACTTCGCAGATGCGGGCGCTGCACTTCAACAAGGGCTGCTACCTGGGCCAGGAGATTGTGGAACGCATCCGGTCGCGGGGAAGTGTGCACAGACATTTGCGGCCTCTGGAGTTGACCGGGCCAGTGCCGGAGAGCGGGACGGAACTGTTCGAGCAGGGCGGAGCGCAAGCTGGACAGATTACCAGCGTGGCGGAGT
Source organism: uncultured Occallatibacter sp. (assembly GCA_964419175.1). Lineage (GTDB taxonomy): Bacteria > Acidobacteriota > Terriglobia > Terriglobales > Acidobacteriaceae > Telmatobacter. The sequence continues at coordinate 4,679 of CAYQOQ010000130.1, forward strand.
TGCCGCTGGCGGGTGGAGTGCGTGTTTTTGCGCTGGGGATGGTGCGCGCGGAGGCCGAGGCGCGCAATGAAACATTTGCCTACACGGCGGGCACAGTTGCGGGCACGGCGCGCATTCTGGCCGAGCCGCCGGAACTATGAAGCGCGTTGGATCGTGAGATGAGAACAGATCCCAGGTCTCAAAATCGAGATCTGGGGTACCCGAAGAGTGAGAACGAATCCCGGGCGGCCCGAAGATTGGGAGAGTCAGCCAGACGGATTGGAAACCAGGAGCTATGAGCGAAACCCCGAAGTTTGAAGTGATCGACCGCCGCAAGATGAAGGCGGAAGAAGAGCAGGAAAACCAGCAGTCTGGCGACAAGAAGCCGGAGGTTACGGCCGAGACACCGAGCGCGCCACCAGAACCCGGAGCAGGACCGCGGCTGGTGGTGAACGAGGGCCGGCGGGAATCGGCGGCGGTCGAGACAGAACAGGGCGCGGCGGTTGCGGGGGAAGAACCGCAGTTGCCGCCTGCGCCGACTGCTGCGGAGAGCCACGAACAGAAGGCCGCCTACGATGCCTCGGCACAGCGGCTGGAAGAACTGATTCGTGCGCAGAACCCCGCCGTAGGGGCGCAGCCGCCGGTGAATTTTGAGAACCTGGCGCAGCAGTTCTACGTTTCCGCCATGATCCAGATGGGCGCCGGAACACAGGAGGGACAGCGTCCGCGCGTGGATATTCTGGGCGCGCGCACCACCATCGACCTGCTGGGCGTGCTGGCCGAGAAGACCAAGGGCAACCTGACCGAGGCCGAAGACCGGACTCTGCAATCAGTGCTTTTTGAGGTGCGGATGGCCTTTCTGGAGCTGACTAGCATGATCAACATGCAGGCCATGCAGCCGCCTGTGCCTCCGCCGCCAGGGAAGAAGTAGAAAAGCAGGGAATAGGGAATAGGGAGTAGAAAAGCTCCTAGCTGCCAGCTTCTAGCTAAAGGCGCGGTGGGGCTGGAGATAGCCGCTTCTCGCGTTTGGCGGATGTCTGGAAATTGGAAGCTCATCAAGATGGAAGGCCAGCTCACATTTATGGGAACGGGGACCTCGATGGGGGTTCCGACGCTGGGATGCGCGTGCGCTGTGTGCACTTCTGCGGACCCGCACGACAGAAGGCTGCGGCCCTCGGCGCTGGTGCGGTGGCGTGAGCCTGAGGGTGGCGGGCTTGAGCGAGTGGTGGTGATCGATACGGGGCCGGACTTCCGCGAACAGGCACTGCGGGAGCGGCTTACGCGCGTGGATGCCGTGCTGTATACACATGCGCATGCCGACCACATCATGGGGATGGACGATTTGCGTCCGTTGAGCTTTACGGCCTTTCGCGAGAGCGGGCCAATTCCGCTGTACGCGACCGAGGAGACGGCGGCAGTGCTTCGTCAGGTTTACGACTACACATTTTCGCCGCAGGCGACGTACCAGTACCGCGCGAAGGTGGAACTGGAACCGATGGGCGAGCAGGTTAACGTGCGCGGCGCCAAGTTTGTACGTGTTCCTTTGCTGCATGGGGAAATGGAAATTTCAGGATTTCGTTTTGGCGATACCGCGTATCTGACCGACGTGAGCGCGATTCCCGAGTCGAGCTTTGCGCTGCTTGAGGGGCTGGAGCATCTGGTACTCTCGGCGCTGCGCCACAAACCACACCCGAACCACGCGACGGTGGAACAGGCGCTGGGATGGGCACGGCGCGTTGGCGCACGGCATACGTGGCTGACCCACATCGCACACGAACTGGGCCACGAAGAGACCAACCGCACACTGCCGGACGGCGTCAGGCTGGCCTACGATGGGCTGACAATTCCCGTTAACGTGGGCCTCTAAACCGATGAGCGAATTCCGTCCCAGCATCCATACTGAATTTCCCGCGCTGCGTGTGTTCCGCTCGATTGCGGAGGTTCCTGCAGGGTTTGGCCCGACGGTGGCCGCGATTGGGAACTTCGACGGCGTGCACTGCGGACATCGCGAGATACTCAGGGCGGTGATTGAAGAGGCGCGGGCGACCGATGCGCGTGCAGTTGCCATCACTTTCGATCCGCACCCGGAGCAGTACCTGCGGCCGGAACAGGCTCCGCGGCTGTTGACGCCGATGCCGGAGCGGCTGCGGCTGCTGGCAGAGACGGGCATTGACGCGGTGGTGGTGCTGCCGTTTGACGCGGCGCTGGCTGGTCTGCCGGCGCGGGAGTTTGCCGGTGAGATTCTCGCCGGGGTGCTAGGCGTGCGCGGACTGCACGAGGGCCACAGCTTCCGGTTTGGGCGCGGTGCGGAGGCGGGCATCGAAGAGCTGCGGGCGCTGGGTGCGGAGCTTAGGTTTGCGGTGCATGTGCACAGCGCGGTGCGGGTGCATGGGCTCGAGGTTTCGAGTTCCGCCGTCCGGGCGCTGGTGGCCGCGGGCGACGTGCGCCGAGCGCGATGGATGCTGGGGCGGACGTTCGCGGTGCTGTCGACGCAGGCGCGGGGACGCGGGATCGGAACAAGGCTGCTGGTGCCTACGGTGAACTTGGCCCCGTATGAGGGACTGCTGCCGGGATTCGGCGTGTATGTGACGCGGCTGAAGATTGGCGGGCGCGCGTTTCAGGGAGTGACGAATGTGGGCAACCGGCCTACATTCGGCGAGGCTTCGTTTGCGGTTGAATCACACATTCTGGATTTCGAGCCAATCGAAATGGATGAAGCGACGCCGATTGAGCTGGAGTTTCTGTTGCGGCTGCGCGGGGAGATTGAGTGGCCGTCGCCGGATGCGCTGAAGGCGCAGATCTTTAAAGATGTAGCGCGCGCGAAGAGATTTTTTCGGCTGGCGCGGTGAGCCGATTGTTTCTATGATCTGCGTATGAAGAATCGTTCGGTCCCCACCGACACCCTGCTTCCGCACATCGGTTATCAGAACGTGGCGGATGCTTGCGAATGGCTCGGTCGCGTGTTTGGGTTTCGGGAGGCGTACCGCTATGGCGATCCTGTGAGTGGGGTCCAAATGTATCTGGGCCAGGCGTACGTGATGTTGCGCAACGCCCGGCAGGGTTGCCTTATTCCGGCGCGGCTTGGATACGGAACGCAGAATCTGACCATTTTTGTGAAGGACGTGGACGCGCACTACGCCAAAGCCAAAAAGGCGGGCGCCAGGATTGTGGAAGAGCTCCACGAAACCGAGTTTGGCGAACGGCAGTACGGCGCCGAGGATATGGATGGCCACCTATGGCTGTTCTCGCAGCATGCGCGTGATGTGAGCCCGGAGGAATGGGGAGCGACGGTGAGACCGAGAGACTGAGGGCGCCGCGTCGAGGATGGGCACCCGGTTTTGTCAGGGCTTAACTGCGCTTGCGGAGGGCCAACTCTACGGCGCGCTGCATGTCGGCTTCGGGGGCGGGCTTGCCGGTCCAGATTTCGAACTGGCGGGCGCCTTGCTGCACAAACATTTCGATGCCGCCGATGATGGGGATTCCGCGGCTGTGGGCGAGCTTGAGAAGCGGGGTCGAGAGCGGGTTGTAGACCATATCGAAGACGAGGCTGGCGTTCAACTCGTTCTCCTTGATGGGCATCTCCTGCTTGATGCCTGCCATGCCGCAGGGCGTAGTGTTGATGAGCGCGTCGAACTTGTTTTTTGCGAGCAACTCCTGCTTGAGTGACTTAGCATGCGCCTTGCGGGCCAGCGCGACGGCTTTCTCATGAGTGCGGTTGACGACGAAGACTTCCGCGCCCTGCTCGACGAGGCCGAAGACGGCTGCGCGGGCTGCGCCGCCGGCTCCGAGAACCGCGATGCGCGCACCCTTGAGCCTCATGCGTTTTTCAAGCGGGCGGACGACGCCGGCTACATCGGTGTTGAAGCCGTAGAGCTTGCCGTCGGCGCCAGTGCGCAGGGTGTTGCATGCGCCGATGCGGGCGGTGAGCGGGTCCATGTTGGCGAGGTGCGGCAGGACTTCCTGCTTGAGGGGCATGGTGACGGCCACACCGCTCATGGGCAGATCGCGGACGATAGTGAGCAGATCGTCGAGCGCGCGCACCTTCAAAGGGAGCATGACCGCGTTCACGCTTTCGCGGCGGAAGGCGGTGTTATGCATGAGCGGCGAAAGCGAGTGGGCGATAGGATTGCCAGCCACGCCGAAGATGCGCGTTGCCTGGTCAAGCTGTTCCAGGCGGTAGAGATCGAGCAGTGTGCGCGCGGAGACTTGGCCGGGGGCGGTTTCCGCTCCATCGCCGGGCGCGGCAAAGGTGAAGGCTGCACCCGCGCGCAGGCCGAGTACGCGGCTGAGCAGGCCCTCCTCGCCCATGGCGATGCCGACGACGTGGGAGGAGAACGAGCGGTCTTCGATGAGCTTGAGAACGGCGAGGTTGTCGGCGAGAGAGCGGGCTGTGGAGACGACTTTGACGAACTCCGGCTCGAAGGCCTCGATGCGCGCCGCTGCCTGTTCCAGGCCCTTGGTGCGTGTGAAGTCGTGGAAGCTGATGAGCAGAGACGCTCCGGCCGCGCGCAAGCCGGTACGGAATTTTGCCAGTTGCACTGGCTTGGCTTCTTCGGCGGATTCGACTTCGAGGTCCACAATGGTGCAGCCGGCCTCGGCGGCTTTGAGGAGTATGTCGAATTCGGCGGTCAAAGCGCCGGTAAAGTGGCCGCCAAACTGCTTCCGGCGGCAGGTGGCGATCGTCGACACATCGCGGTGGCTGGCGAGGAACTCCTGGAGGCCAGGGAGAGCCGCCAAGGGTTTGGGCAGGGAGTCGAGGCGGAACTCGACGAACTTGGTTTCGTCGGCTGCCGTTGCTGCCCGCTGCCACATCTCCGCTGGGGAGGCACCCTGAATGGCGACGCAGAGCTTGCCCAGCCGCTGCCGGGGAACCGCCGGCGCGGGAGCAAAACCGACCGTACTGGACACAGTGCGAGACATACCCATCAATTGACGCATCCTAAACGCCTTTCGTCACGGATGCAACAATAGAGTTTTAAGAATCTTAGCGGTATCAACACAGCCGGGCTGGGAAGCTAGCCCGCTCCGCTGTGGCAACCTAGGAATTGGAGGAATTTCCCCGTTATGACCGTTGAAAAACCTGCTGCTGACCAAACCGATACCCTTCACGCCTGGAGGGCTGGCGGAGCCGCCTCCTCCGAGGCATTGACCGCGTGGGTGAGCGCGCGGCTGGCTGCGCATGAGGCGGCACTGGCCGCGCTTTTGGCCGTGGAGGGGCCGCGCACAGCGGACAACACGCTTCGCCACTACGACGAGGCCATTGAGCAGCTTAGCCTCGCTGGGGCGCAGGCCGGGGTGTTGAACTCAGTGGCCATCGAGAAGGCGGTTCGCGACCAGGCCCAGCAGGAGGCCCAGCGCGTGGCCATGGCCGGCAGCGCTCTGAGTCTCAATCGCCAGGTTTACGAAGCACTTACGGCAATCGAGCTGGATGGGGGCGTGGAGATTTCGGCGGCGAGTCCCGCAACAAGGCACTATGTGGAGCGGACTCTGCTTGGCTACCGGCTGGCGGGCGTGGACAAGGACCAGGAGACGCGGGACCGACTGCAGGCTCTGCACGAGAAGGCGACGCGGCTTTCGCTGGAATTCAGCCGCAACATTCAGGACGGCGGCAAGACGATTACCGCGGCGGCGGACGAGTTGGACGGTCTGCCTGCGGATTTTTTGGCGCGCCACCCTCTGGACGCCGATGGCAGCGTGATCCTGACCACCGACCCGCCGGACATGCAGCCGGTGATGACCTTTGCCTCTAATGGGGCATTGAGGGAGCGGATGTTCGTGGCCTACAACACAAGGGCTTACCCTGCCAACCAGAAGATTCTGCTGGATTTGCTGGCCACCCGGCAGGAGATTGGGAGCATTCTCGGCTTTCGCAGTTGGGCCGATCTGGCGACAGCCGACCAGATGATGGGGTCGGCGGCGAATGTGCGGACATTTTTGGCGAAGTTGAACGAGGCCAGCCTGGACGGAGCGCGGCGCGAGCATGAACTGATTGTGGGATTTGCGCGCGGAAGACAGCCAGGGTTGAAGGAAATCGACATTACGAGCAGGGGCTACTGGTACGAGCAGTTCCGGCGGTCGGCCTTCGACTTCGACTCGCAATCGGTGCGGCCGTATTTTCCGTACGCGCAGGTGCAAGCGGGTGTGCTTGAGACGGCTGCGCGATTGTTCAAGGTGGAATTTCGGCCCTCAACCGCACAGGCCTGGCATCGGTCCGTTTCGGTATTCGAGGTCTTTGATGCCGACCAGCATGTCGGGCGGTTTTACCTCGACATGCATCCGCGCGAGGGGAAGGACAAGTGGTTCTCGGCGGCGCCGATTGTGACGGGCGTGCGTGGGCGGGCGATGCCGGAGGCTGCGCTGATCTGCAATTTCCCGAACGGGGAAGGGAAAGATCCGGGGCTATTGCAGTATTCCGATGTGGTCACTTTCTTCCACGAGTTCGGGCACCTGATGCACGCGATTCTGGGCGGGCAGACGGAGTGGGCGGGGCTCTCGGGGTTTGCGACGGAGGGGGATTTTATCGAAGTGCCTTCGCAGATGCTGGAAGAGTTTTTCCGCGACGAGAAGCTGTTGCAGGCGTTTGCGAAACACTACGAGACGGGCGAGGTGCTGCCTTCAGAGACGATCAAGAAGATGAAGCTGGCGGGGGCGTTTGGGCGGGCGGACTGGGTACGTTCGCAGCTCTACTTCACGACGCTTTCGCTCGATTTGCACGATCAGGATCCGGCGGGGCTCGACCTGGACGCTACGGCGAAACGGCTCTACCAGGAGCTGCAGCCTTGGACGTGGATGGAGGGGAATCGCATGTACGCGAGCTTCGGGCACCTGACGGGGTATTCGTCGAATTACTACACGTATGCTTTCGACAAGGTGATTGCGCTGGATTTCTTTGCGCAGTTCGACCCCGAGGATTTGCTGGGTTGCGACGCCGGGACGCGCTACCGCAAGACGGTGCTTGAACAGGGCGGGTCAAAGCCAGGGCGGGAGCTGGTACGGGATTTTCTGGGGCGGGACGAGGAGTTTTCGGCGTTTTCGGATTGGCTGAACGAGGAGTTTGATGGGAAGTTGCTGGCTGGTGGCTTGTAGGTTTTAGCTGCGGCAACGCAAGATCAACCTGTAACTGGGATGGAGCAGTGATGGGAAATACAAGCGATTTCAAGGATAAATGGGCGCTGGTGACCGGGGCTAGCTCGGGGATCGGCATTGCGCTGGCGCGGGAACTGGCTGGGCACGGAGCGAAGCTGATTCTTACGGGGCGGCGCAGGGAGCGGCTTGAGAGTGTTGCGGCGGAGCTGACGGCAAAGGGGACCGAGGTGCGGATTGCCGTGGCGGATCTGAACGATCCTGCCGCGCCACAGCAGCTCTACGACGCGACAGAGGGCGCGGGAATCCCCGTGGACATTCTGCTGAACAACGCGGGACTGGGGCAGTTCGGGGAGTTTTATACGAGTCCGATTGAGCAGGAGTTGAGCCAGGTACGCGTGAACTGCGAGGCGGTGGTGAGGCTGTCGCGGCTGTTTGTTCCGCGCATGGTGGAGCGGCGGCGGGGGTGGGTGCTGATTGTGGCTTCGACGGCGAGTTTTCAACCGATTCCTTACCTGAATACGTACGCGGCGACCAAGGTTTTCGATCGGTTTTTTGCTCAGGCGCTGGCGGCGGAGGTGGCGCGGTTTGGCGTGAAGGTGACGGCGCTTTGTCCCGGGCCTACAGAGAGCGAGTTCTTCGAGACGGCGCGCGCCGGGGTGTTCAAGCGGAAAGTGCAGGCGACGGAGGACGTGGCGCGGCAGGCGATTGCGGCCTTGGCGCGCGGCAAGAGAACGATCCTGCCGAATTTCAGTGGGCGGTTTACGGCGTTTATGGTGCGGTTTTTGCCGGTGGGGTTGATTACGTACGGGATTGAGAAGGCGGCGCGGAGCGAGGCTGAGCGGGCGGGAAGATGAGGCCGGCAGTGAAGGGCTGGGCCTGGATTGGGGTTCGTGGCAAGTCCCCGACAAGAAACAAAGTTGCAGTTGGGAGTACGTTCAACACTCCAAAGCAGAGCGGATCGGACAAAAGCAGCAAGTTATCCTCCGCTACGCGGAGATGAGCAAGTCAGCGAGTCAGCGGGTGATGCTTGACTTCGAGCGCAGGCGAGGGAAAAGCGAAACCGTGTTACACTGTATTTGCGCTCAGTGATTTGGCCGTGAGCGGTAATCTGCCTTTTGAAGGCAGCCTGCCTTGCACAGATTTCCCCAAGCCCCTACAGCGTAAACCCTCGAGTTTCCCACCCGGCGACTATGCCCTTGGACCTTGTGTCGGTCCGGCAAGCCTTGAAGCCCCTGAATGTACAGGCGCCCAAAGCCGGGAGCAAGCGGGATGAGTGGTGCCAGACCGGCAGTGAGCCGCCTGGCGTACAAGTAGCGTGTGGCAGCTCCGGGCCAGGGCAT
>CAYQOQ010000131.1:0-12899 GCA_964419175.1 uncultured Occallatibacter sp.
CCGTCCGCAATCGTGTTCGACGACCCGGTTTCCTCGCTCGACTTTGAATGGCGCAGCAACGTCGCAAGGCGGCTTGTGGAGGAATCGAAGCACAGGCAGGTTATCGTATTCACGCACGATATCGTCTTTCTGTTGGCGCTGAAACAATATGCCGAAGAAGGCAACATTGTGCCGCTTGACCAGCATGTGCGTCGGCAGTCGAAGGGCGCGGGCGTATGCGCAGATGAATTACCGTGGGTTGCGATGCCGGTAAAGGGGAAAATCGGCTATCTCAACAAATGTTATCAAGCGGCAGAGAAACTCAGTCGTGACAGCAATGAAGATGCCTACGAACGCGAAGCAAAGTATCTTTACGGCATGTTGCGTGAAGCGTGGGAACGCGCGCTGGAAGAGGTTCTCTTGGGCGGCGTCGTAGAACGATACAGGTCGAGCGTTCAGACGCAACGGTTGACTCCACTCTCTGATATTACGGATGCAGACTGTAAAACGGTTGAGACGGCAATGACGAAGTGCTCGACGTGGTTGCCGGGTCACGATAAGGCGGCGGCGGCACGCGCGCCGGTGCCAGGCCCCGCCGAACTCAAGATAGATATTGAGGCACTAGAGGCGTGGGTCAAAACCATCCGTGACCGCCGAAAGTAGCGCATGTCGGCAATTTGGCTAACTAGCCATCGGCGGGTCTAGTCGGGGAGGCGCGCGTTGGTGCGACGTGGCGCTGGATTCCGATGTGCGAGACGTGTGCCGGAGCACGGACATCGTAACCCGGACCGTCTCATCGAAGGATTCCTGAGGTCGAGCCTCACCAGATGTGCGCAGCGTGTGCCGAAACACTTGTGGCCGCACGGACGAAAAGTGCACAATCTGATCGATTTCCTCCAGTTGTCTCCCTTTTAACCCTGAACAGATCCCTCCTATCCCATGGCCTCGTCTCGATCCAGGCCGCGACCCTTGCTCGTCTTCCTTTGGGTCAGACGACCGTTCTCCCTCCACGCTTCTCATTCCCCTCATTCATCTGGAGTTCTCCCCATGCAACCACCGACGTTTTCCTTGGCCACGCGGGCTCCCGGCCTCGAAGAACTGATCGAAAAGGCCCGATCCTACATTCATGCCGCCAAGTCCCCCGCCACTCTGCGCGCCTACCGCACCGACTTCGAGGACTTCACCCGCTTCTGCGCGGAGCACAACCTGGCCAATCTGCCGGCGACTGCGACAACCGTCGCGCTCTACATCACCGACCGCGCGGGCTCACTTCGCGCGGCCACCATCAACCGCCGACTGACCTCGATCACCAAGGCCCATCAGGCGGCAGGGTTTGAAGAGTCGCCCTCGTCGAGCCATCACTTTGTTGTGAGCGAGACCCTCAAGGGCATTCGCCGCTCGATCGGCACGGCCCAGGAAGGCAAGGCTCCGCTCCTGACCAGCGACATTCGCCGGATCGTTGCCGCGTGCCCCGAGACGTTCTCGGGCCTCCGCGACCGGGCACTGATACTGGTGGGCTTTGCCGGCGCCTTCCGCCGCTCGGAGCTCGCCGGAATCGACTGCGCCCATCTCTCCTTCACCAAGGACGGCCTGGTCATCGATCTCTGCCGCTCGAAGACCGACCAGGAGGCGGCCGGCCGAAAGGTCGGAATTCCCTTTGGGAAGGATGAGACAACTTGCCCGGTCCGCGCGCTGCGCCGCTGGTTGGCCGCGTCGGGCATCACCTCCGGCGCCGTCTTTCGCGGGGTCAGCCGCCATGGCAGGCTCTCCCGCCGCGGGCTCCACAAGGACTGCGTCGGCTGGATCCTCAAAGTGGCCGCCAGCCGCGCCGGTCTGAAGCCGGAGCCACTGGGCGGCCATAGCTTGCGCGCCGGATGCGTCACCCAGGCCGCGATGAACGGAGTCAGCGAGCGCGATATCATGCGCCAGACCGGCCACAAATCGGCCGAGATGCTGGCCCGCTACATCCGCATCGGTGAGATGTTTACGCGCAATGCCGCCGCAGGGCTGGGGATCTAGCCCCTGAGAAAAACCGTTTCCCGGGCATTGACTCCCCATAATGGAAGAATTCTGGCCCCGTTCATTCGTGATCGTTGCCTCGGCTATCAGAGTTTGGCGCCGGAACTCTGAACGGCTACGGTAGGCTGACTGGCCATCAGTAGATCCAACCTGTGCGTGGCGCGCCAGCCTTTCGCGCGAGCGGGCTCCGGTGTGCGTTCAGTGTGCCACGCTGTGCAAAACGTTCGGTCGGCCACTCGACTGGAAGGGTAGCTCTCTTGGCCAACGGTTCAGACGCTCACCTTGCTCCCAAAGAACTCAAGTGCGATCGCGCGGTCCAGCTTCCCCTGCTCGAAGTCATTCTGGCTTTGCGAATCAAGCACACAGGCCAGACAGGCCTCGCGGCAGCGTTCCTGATGTATTGCATCGCCTTCAAGCAACTCCAGTGCCTTCCTGACCCAGAGATCCTGCTGCTCGAGCAGGGAAGCAATGTGCCCGGATCCTCCCGGGGCGCTGTCAAAAAGATAAATACACCACTGGTCGCCCAAGCCTCGTTCGAAACTCAATGAGATCTCCCGAACATCGGCTTCTACGATAGCCGCGCCGGATATGCGCAAAGCATGCCCGAGTGTATGAGCGATCCGATCTCCAATATCTCGGGAGTGGTAAGGCGCAAGTATGGTCTGGATTTCAATCTGCAGAACGTCGGTGTCGTTTTCGGCGCCGAGGTACTTGTTGCGCAGAACAGGAGTAACGCCCGCTGTCCAGCAACGTTGCGAGAGCTTGCGCGCCCACAGTGGGGCGTGGCTTTCAAACCCACGGGGTAGATTCTTGCGGCCATCGCCAAGGCCATCTTCGCAGTCGGCATATCCACACGCTGTACAAACCGCGAATCCGAAACCTGTACCCGAGTTCGCCGCGAAGATTGTGCCGCCTTCACAGAACCTGGCGTTCAGAACCTCAACGCCCCCAAAGGCCGCAAATTCCTGCAAGCCCAGACGATTCACAAAGTCGACCGTAGAGGTAAGTTCGGCGAGACCGACGCGCTCTGGGTCGCCGGACCAGCTCGGCGGGTCCCATGCCGCGCACGAGTAACCGAAGCGCGGGATGAGCGCATCCTTGCCCCTGTTACTCCTCAGGGGAGAAGAACAAATCCTGCACTGCGTAGCCCTGTCATGCGCTTCGTAAAAGATGTGCCCTTCGGTGCATTCGAAGCGGAACTTGACCAGCCCGAATCCCCCATCCGATTCGAAGCTGCGAACCAGCCCGCGCGAAGCATAGATGCGGCCACCGGCCAGAAGCTTCGAACTGGGCACGTATTCGTTGAGGGCCAAAATCCCGTCTCTCTCGAGCTTGACAGAACTTTGCGTGTAGTTCCCGCCTTGCGGAACCCTCAGAGCCTGGACCCCTATGGGGAATCCGTACCGCGGAAGAACGCGGGCGGTTGCGAGGGATTCAATGACCGAAGTCCGGTAAAGTTCCACTACCTGGTAGGCGATCGCGTTCCGAAATGCATTGTCGGTAGCACTGTCCCATTGCTTCAGGAGAAGTTTGTAGGATGCAGTCCACGCCTGAGAATGCTTCTCGAATGCCGCCTTCGCGGCGCGAATGAGATCGGCGGCAGGTTTGCCGGCGAGGGGAGTCGAATCAAGCAGCCCATTAAGAGCCGGTGCAATCGCGGACGGGTCTGAGATCAGATGATCGAGAAAATGAAGGAACTGTATGGAGAGAGGTGTAGTTGCCTCGCGAGAGCTCAGCCACGCCGGCCGCCGGTCCGCGAAGCCCGAGTAAGGCTCCGCATCGACCTTGCGCGAGACGTTGCCGGAACGCCCAGGCTCACGGGATTCCACGTGACAGAACCATCCCATCCTGCCAAAAGCGTCCATGGCGCCAACAATGCGGGAAGGGAACAGGGTGCGAAAGAATTCGCCGAGCAAAAAAGCATTCAAGTGCAGAACCGCAAAGCGTTCACGGAGAAGGATCGTGGGTTTGCGCAGGTCCTTCCGGAACAGGGCACCGAAATCTTTGAATACGGCCTGTTCGTATCCCAGCGAGCGGGCAAACAACGCAACAAGAGTCGAACCATCATTGCGGCGCCCGGCGCGGCCGCTGCGCTGGGTGTAATTCGCTCTTCCGGGTGGCACATTGGCCAGCAGTACGCCGGAGAGACTGCCGATATCGATCCCGATCTCGAGGGTAGTCGTCGCACTGAGCACGTTGCGCGCGCCGCGCTTAAACAAATCCTGGAGGCGGGCAGTCTCCTGGGGCGCAAGCTGAGCGGAATGTTCTTCGGCCCAGAGAGCCCAGTCGCTGCCGCGGAAGCTGGCGAAGTCGACGCGCTCGCGTCGAAGAGCGGGATCCTTATCGAGGTCCTGATGCGACACGGGCTCGAGAACAGGGGCCGGATTGGATACGAATTCACCCGGTGCGCAGTCGAGAACCGAACGAGGCCATACGGCGCCGGTTATCCTCGACTGAAACAATGAGAGCGGCTTCCTGAGCCGGAGGTTCTTAAAGACGATGCGGAACACATCAACGCGAGCAGTTCCAGCAATCTTCGAATCGTGCTCGAGCCAGTTCAGCCCGCGTACCCGTGCCCCGTCAAGGAGCGAGTCAAAAGCGGCGCCGAGTAGTTCCATTGCGGCTTGATCCACGCGGTCTTCATCGAGACCGATTTGACGAAGAACCTTCTTGGCGAAAAATGCGCGCTCGGAACGCAGAGCTTCTCGGAACATTGGCTCTATGCGGATCCCGGTCTGCTCCCGAGACACCCAACGGCCGATCGGGAAAGCAAGAATCGAATCATCGTCCCGGCCATCGTTCCGAGTCTCATCGAAGGTGATGCTACCGCCTTTACGGAGCGTGTCGCAGATCACCGAAAGGAAGTCGGGCCAGATGGAGTTCAGCTGGGCCTGCTCCGGGCCAGTGAGATGCTGGAGACGAGAAACCCTGCAGACTTGGATCGAGGGATACATGACCTCCGCCATCCCCAGCGTTTCAAGCGAGTGAGAACGGCGGAGCAGAAATTCCGTTGCTAGAATACGCAGGGTATCGCCCTGCATGGTCCTGCCATTCTCTTCCCAGAAACCTTCCCATTTTTCGTGCCAGTTAGTGTTCGCCAACGCGCGCTGTTTGCCTGCGGTTTCCCGGGCGAAGAACTGCATCAACTCTGCACGGTCCTTCATCATGGCGGACCACTCAAGCATGGAACGGCCGCGCCTCGCAATCTCCAGTTCCTGTGTTTTGCCTTTTAATGCCTGCTCAAGGGCCGAGCGAACGGCCGGCGGAGCATTCTGCAGCGCCGCCTCGAACTGCGCGATCTCCTGTTCGATGGCTTCAATATCGATCGGGGCGTCGAGGAGTCTCATCATCAGCACTCTGCCGAGAAGGTATTCATGCTGGTAGGTAAGATGAGGGCCGAGTCTGGCGGCCTGGCGTCGGCTGTCGCTGAATGCCAGCAGCTGGCGGCCACCGGCCGGAAGGATGCTCACCAAAGCTTTGTCCGAACTGCACGGCATCGCGGCGAGAACGCTTTCCGCTACGGTGGGTATCGTCAGCGCATCCGGCAGGGCCATGGGGATGAAGTAGCTCGAGTCCGCTTTGCAATTCGGGCATTCTGTGACTTGCGTGATGTAAATGACCCGGGAACCGGTGCTGTCGAGCAACTCGCGCGTGTCAAGGTTGAGATTCCACCCGGGCCCGGAATCATCGCCGGCGTCAGGCTTGAAGAACAGGCGCTCAGTCTTGTTTCTCCCCGCGGCAGAAACCTGAACATTCTTATCCCAGCGAGAACGCACACGGAGCGTCGTCCCGGTTCGACTGCCTGCCAGCACCCACTCGCCGCAATTTTCGCAAAGCGCAAGGGTCAGAGTGGCGGATTGACACGCGGGACAAATTTCCACGAGGTCGGGAATGAGCATCCCCGCGCCGGGTACGAGCTTGTCGGCCTCGCCGCTGCACGCAGGATTCAGGCACACGCTGAAATGCCCGGGCGCACGTACCTGGAGATGCAGCTTGTGGGGAATGAGGGGAAGCGACTGGGCGTCACATCTGGCTCTGGCACACAACTGCAGAAGGGCGGTGACCGCCCTGTCGGCGCTGACGCCTGATAGTTCCGGGAATAGCGCTTCGCTAATGGCCCGCAGCCGAACCACCGATGACCCGTCTCTCGATCGCGTCCAGAAAAACTCGTCCAGTTGATGTACGAGCGGCGCGTGGGAAAGCGCAGAATGAAGCGCCCGGGCAGGAGAGATCTCAGCCTCAACCTTCTTTACGACGGCTGAGGAAACGAGCGACGCCGCACAGGTCCGGGCAACGTCAGCAAGCGCTGGATCAACAGTGAGCGTTTTGGTCTGGGTATCAAGCAGAACCGCAGATTCAAGCGAACAGGCGTCGATGAGTTCCGGATCAACGTTTGTTGCGGGTGGTTCGGCAGGTGGAAGATCACGCCGGTGGGCGAGTCCGTGCAAGCAATGCACAAGGTCTGGGTCTTTCGAGAAGATCCGGGCCCCGAAGTCTTTCAGGTGAGATCGAGTTCCTCCAAGGGTTGCGGATGTCGCAATGTGAAGAACCCTGTTCGGATGCACGCCGCAGCGGAGGAGAGTCCTGCGAAGAAGAAGACAGATGTCCGCGGCGAGAGTGCCGCTGTAGAGGTGGACTTCGTCGAGCACGAATGCCCGCAAGGCAGGCCCAAAAAAAGGCGCGTCCTGGGGCCTGCAAAGCATGTACTCCAGCATGGAGTAGTTTGTGATGAGGATGTCCGGCGGGTCGGCGCGCCCGTCTTCACGCGTACGGACGCGGCATGAAGGAGGATCTGCATTTGCCAGTGGAGACCTGTTGTACTCGCGCCGGCTTTCCGGCGTCTCCGATGTGAAGTGCATGAACGTGATCGCGCCAGGCCCTTCGGGCTGGTCCTCAAGCCAGGAACTGAGGCGCTCGACCTGATCGTTAACGAGCGCATTCATGGGGTAGAGAAAAATGGCCCGAACTCCACCTTCCTCCGGCTTCCTCGGGTTGCTGAACAGGTCGTTGAGAATAGGGAGCAGGAATGACTCAGTCTTGCCCGCACCGGTGCCAGCGGTGACGAGAATGGCGGGGCGGTCCTGACCGTCCGGCCCATGCTTCGCGACAGAAGTCTGAAGCGATTGCTCCTGGTGGTCATAAAGCTTCCGGTCCCTCGGGTACCGATGTGGAGCATCCAGCAAAGCCATGAGTGCAGGACTGAATTGTCCGGCCTTCGCCAGGGACTCGAGCGTGTGTTCGGTCGTTTCACTGGGGAAAATACACTCAACCCAGAATTGGCCGACAACGCCTCCGGAGTTCTCGTCACTTGCCCAGGCTTCCCGGCACAATCCCATGAGCCGGTCGTCGCGAAGCGGCCGATAGCTGGTTGCAAGCGCGACAACACGCTCGCGGAGATCTCTCTGGGCTGCCAGGGCATCGAGTTGCAGTTGAGACTGCAGTAGGTCAGCCTTCATGAGTTGCCCCGCAGGCCCTTGAGAGCTAGCAAGTGAGAAACAAGATAGGCACAGGAGGCGCGAGAGCGTGAGACCGCAATCTCGAGACGCGTGGCATCGCAGGACTGGCCGTCATACAATGCTTCCGCAGGCTTAACAACGTTCTCGCGGAAATATGCCTCATCCAGTGGGCTGCGATCTTTCCAGCTTCTAAGCTCTGAGAGGGCCGTCTGAAGAAGCGCGACCGACATCTTGCGGTCCAAAGTGAATACGCCGGCGCTGCGTTCTACAAAATCTCTTGTGATTCCGAAAAGCGACCGGTATTTGGACTCTATGGCGCTGATCTTTTCTGGATCCGGCACCCTTCGGAACAGATTGCCGTTCGTGATGATCGGAACGGCTGCTTCCTCCGCGGCCAGATGAAGCGAAAGAATTTCGCAGATGACCTTCGCGAGAAGCACGGGATGCGAGTAAAGCAGAAGCATTGCGGGAAGCGCGACTTTGCCTGTCTCCATGGACTTCAATACGGCTTCTCCGTGGACAGACCAGATGGCTTTGCAGGCTTCCGCTGTAGGAGAGTACTGCCAGAGAAATGTGCGGATCGGATTCGAAAAGCAATCTGCGTCTGACCTTGAGATTTCCCGCTCCGGGCGAGTCGCAGGGCCGACCCAGGCCAGAAGCGTGTCTAGCGGATGTCGTTTCACCTGTTCCTGCACAATATCTTTGAATGGGTCCATCAGCACCGGGAAACGCCACCAGCGGAGGGCTGATGCAGTGGCGGGCCAATCGCTTGAACAGGCGAGCGTCGACGTCCATCGATAGCACAGGCCCGACCATTCGGGAGCCCCCGGATTGACGTGGAATCGGGCACCGTGCCATTCACCTTCGAGAGAAACCGCCCACCCGAGCGGCGCGCCCACGCTCATCTGAAGAACCGACAGGGTGCGATTATCAGAATGCGCTTCGACCTCGGAGCGCGACAGAATGCGCGGTTCGGAAGACTCGTCTTCCCATACCCAGACGCGCAGGTCAGGTGCAGCTTCGATTGCGTGCCTTAATTTCAGGAGATAGAGGTCCGTCGTTTCGGAAACATCGGCCAGAAGGCCAGAGGAGTAAACCGAGGCGGCTAATGGAATTCTTTCTGCGAGAGACTCGTTCATGAGCCCGAACCGAAGCTCCAGCGGCTCTCCGAGCGCCTTCAGTCGCTGCCGGCGCAGAACCTGCGGATCTCTAACCAGAGGAAGCGGGCCGAGCGTCAACCAAGGATCATCAGCTGTGCCATCCCATCGGACCGCCATGCGGCTGCCTTCGATCACTCCGGCATCAAGAGCGTCGCGCTGGAGAATTGTCCACTCGCCATCTGCGTTTTCGACTGTGGCTCCGCAGGCAGACGGGCCTTTTCTCTCGGGCTGAACCTCGATTACCTGCCGAAGCCCATCGCGCGATGCGTAGATCTGGGCTTTCCTGCTGAGGTAGTCCAAGACAGGAGGGATATGGGCGATCGAGTATGCCCCCTGAAATGTCTGTCCCGCAAAGCGAACGCGGTGAATGGTCCAGCCTTGTGGCGCGGTAGCGGTGAGTTCAAGAGAAATAACCGATTTTTCGCGTACACCCAGAGCAAAACCGTAGGGCCGTGGTTGCGCTACCTCGTGCTGCGGTGACCACAGGCAGAGATCTTCGATGCGCGCCTCAAGGGGGTCCGGAAGGCCTTGCGGAAAGGAATAGAGTTTCCAGTCGCTGCTTCGAACTTCATGTTCAGGAGCCGGCATACCGGGTGCGTGAAGATCGACCGCCCCGGCCGTAACGATAGTGTATGGGCAGCCCGCCTCTGCAACAAACCCATCGAGGTTTGTGATCAAACGTCCAGAGTTGCCCCGGAACACACTGACGTCAGAGTCGGCGGGCCAGAAGTTGAAGCGCTCTCGATAGAGCACTCCGGCGCGTCCGCTGACCGACACTTCCCGCACCGGACAATCGAGGACTTCAACGGCGGGCGCTGAAAGCTGTCCGTTTTCGAGTGTGCGGCCTCCATGCTCATCGCGCACAAGCCGCACGATGCCCATGCGCTCGACATAGAGGGTCAAAACAGGAGCAGGGGAGGCCAGGACTTCATGAGGAAGGGCGGAAGCCAGACCGATTTGAAACTTTCCAGCCCGGAACCGTGGTACTCCAAGAATGGAACTAATGGGCTCCTCATCCTCGAGTCGCGGCGCCGCGAGGATACCTGACTCCCGGCTGGCTGCGAGGCCTTTCTTGATGAGTCCATGCGCCTCCCGGGGATACCACGGATTGGATATAACGCGGCTCTCGACGTCTGAGTTTGTCTGATCTCGGTTCCAGGTGGCCAGAAACGACCACAAAACCTGGAAGTTTTTCGATCGGTTCAGATCGTCATTGGACAAAAGCGCCTTGATCGCTTCGGGCACGCTGTAGCCGGCGAGCCAGTACGGCAGCCTGCCCGCGGAGACTTTGGCGCTGAAACCGAACTGCAGTTGCACCGTTCGCCAGTACCGGTGCTTTCCCTGTGGCAGATCCAACTGGTTTCGAATAGCCAGCGTGTTGCACGCTTCGCGAACCGCCGCCCGGAGTTCGTCGATTGGATAATCATTGCTGTTGAACCATGCGCGGCGGAGGACATCGCTGCAGGACTCCGCCACCATGTGCCAGAGCGGTTCGTCCCGATCGAGGGAACGGGCGACAGCAGCACCGACGAGCAGCAGGAGCAGGCCCGCAGCCCGACTGTTGGGCCGAGGAATGTCCGCACCGCGACAGGTTCTTGCCCAGTGCAGGATCTTCTCCCAATGAGCCTCGATCAACCCGCAATCAACCAATGACCACCGCTCATCGGTTTCGGCGCAAAAGTTCCTTCCGAATGCGTGAACTTCACTCAGAAGCTTTGTGCTGAACCGGGGATCACTTGGTTGAATCTGATCGAAAATACCCATCCCGTCGCTTGTCTCACGTTGCACGACACAGTCTCCCGTCGCTGGACTGACTGGATGACAGTAATTCAGGTTCTGATGAATGGTACTGCTCGCCGGAGGCAGGTTCAAGCGTAAATTCTTTAGTTTGAGATGGTGGCGCGGTACTGCCGGCGAGTACCTGTCGGATGCTGTTGGCTGTCGTCTAAACGTCGTCGTGGCCAAATAGGGCATCGACCAGCGCCGACGGTTCTTTGAGGCAAAGCGAGACCGACTTTATCAATTCCAGTCTACGAAGTCTCGCGGAATAGCATTTAGCTCTTCAGGCACCTGGGTCATTTCCACAGTCGGAGCGCGGCTACTGATCCGGCATCAGGCAACCCTGGCCGCTTGATTTCGGGCTTTGCGAAGCTGTGGCGCGGCCGGTGTGCGAAAGGTGTGCCGGAAAAGTGGAGGGCCGCTCTGGCGGAAAGCGGTCGGGAAGGTTGCCGTGCCCATCCTGCCATTGCCGAACAGAATTACCAGACAATACGTCCGGGACGGGCACACATCTGACAGCGGAACAATCGGCCCTCGGTTCAGAACTGGCTGCATTTAAGCGGGGATATGATTGGCTATAGATGCTGAAAATTGAAAGATCGAGATGGCACGGTAAGTGTTCGCGCCATCCCATGTTTGACCCGGAATCCGACGGAATCGGCGCCATCAAGGGCGGCTGTCCCCGCTGCCTGGAGCTGCAGGCCATTTTTGAGAGTCACCAACACACCTTGCGTCTGATGCGTGCCTTTGCGCCCATCCAGACTCAGCATGCAGGGTCATCAGATCCAAGCCCTGACCGCCAGCAGGATCTGTTCGCTTCCGTTCACTCCCTTGAAAGCCGCCGTCCCTGACTCCCGGTCCAATTCAACACTCGACAAGTCAATCCACCTTGTCAATGCCAATCGGGCTCGGTTGGTTTTCACAAGGGTTTCGTGGTGATCCCGTTTTACCCGCGGCCTCGGACTGGGATTACTTCCGCATTCCGCCATCCGCACGGACCCGTCGCAGGCGGGAATGCCCTGATCTAAATCGGCATCCAGATTCTCCGAGCAATCGTCATTGCCAAGTTCTCCCGCCAAGGATAGAGCGAGAAAGATCTAACCTCAAAACAGATTCAGTTGTGATGTTCGAGCTGACCTGGCATGCAAAGCTTTGTCATCGAAGACCGTCCTGCCTCCGATCGATGCAGAAATTGTGCGTTCATGCTCAATCGCCGCATCGAAGTCCGCAATCGGCTCACGTTGTTCTTCCACTTCACGGGTCAGCCGATCCAATCGCCGGAAGCCCTCAAGCTTCTCGGTGTGTCCAAGTCGAGTTGCTTCGAGACACCGCCGAAGGACAGCGAGCGACTCGTCGTAGATCTTGAGCGGCACCGGGAAAGGGTGGCCGTCTTTGCCGCCGTGCGCGAACGAAAAACGCGCCGGATCGGAAAACCTGCTGGGCGCTCCGTGCACGACCTCCGCGATCAGGGCCAGGGACTGCAACGTTCGTGGTCCGAGCCCCTCTACAAGGAGTAAAGAGGCGAAGTCCCTGAGGTCCTTCTCGTGTGCCACAGCCAGCACCGCGCCCAATCTCTTTAGGTCAACGTCTTCGGCGCGAACATCATGGTGCGTCGGCATAGCGAGCTTGCGAGCGTCACTCAAGGCTCCTTCGACAGGTCCTTGCGCAATTGCGAGCAAGGCATCTTGTGCCCGTCCGGCACGGGCGTCCACTAGATTGAGAATCTCCCCCAGCGGCTTGCCCACGATGGCTGTGTGCGGCTCAGATACAAAATCTCGAACTGTGGCAGAATGCCAGTGATATCGCCTGGCCAGGTGATTCTCTGGATTCATTCCCTGCTGCACGACTGCCCATTCCCCTGATTTCGTGATTGCAAAGGAATGGAGGTAGAGTTGAAAGCCATCCGCAATCGCGTTATTGTCCACGCGCGCCGTGAGTCGACTCGTGCGTGCCAGCGCATCGCCATCGAGTCCGGTCTTCAACGAAAAGGCGCGCAGTTCGTCAGGCGTGCGAATCGAGTGCCTTCCGCGTCCTCCGCAGAACATCAAGCCAAGTTCCGAGAACCGTGGATTCATACCGCGCTTCAGTGCGCCCAAAACCGACGTTGTGATGCCGGACGAGTGCCAGTCCATACCCATCACAGCGCCGTATGCCTGAAACCAGAATGGATCACTCAATCGCGTGAGGAAGCCGGATTGCCCGTAGTCCAGAATGACCTGCTCGGCGATGGCGGTCCCAAACTCTGTCATTCGAGTTGCCAGCCATTGAGGAACGCGTCCTCCGTGGAGTGGAAGATCGGCCGTGCCGGAGCGTTTCATTGGTTCTGAGACCTCACCAACTTCCATTTTCGCCCTTTATTCGCTTAGAATCAAATCGCGGCAAGATGCACATTCCGACTCCATCTGATCGAAGGGCTTCTTATCTATGGCAGCGGAGGAGTTCTCAGCCAAACTGAATCTAACGGATGGTTCTACGGCCAGGAAGATTGTCCACGTGGATATGGACG
>CAYQOQ010000132.1:0-12895 GCA_964419175.1 uncultured Occallatibacter sp.
ACGATCTTCATCAGATCGGAGCCGATGTCGGCGATCTTGGTGAAGATGCCGCCGGCAATACGCAGAGCCGCGGCGCCCAACGATTCGCCAATGGCGAAGCCGATGAAGCAGGGACCGGCAAAATCGGCCGGGATGAACAAAAGGATGAACAGCATGATGAGCAGTTCGACCGAGATCAGCATCATGCCCACGCTCATGCCCGCCTTCAGCGGAATCGCAAAGCATGGATACGGCTTGCCCTTCAAGCTCGCGAACGCTACGCGTGAGTTGGCAAAAGTGTTGACGCGAATTCCAAACCACGCCACCCCGTAGCTGCCCGCGATACCCACCAGGCTAAACAACAGAATGATCGGCAGCGTAACCGCAACCGATTTTCCTGGCACCGGCGCAAGCCAGCCAAAGTAGAGAGCAATAATCACCGCGATGAATGCCCAGAGCAACATGATGAACTTGCCCTGCGTCACCAGATAGGTTTTGCAGGTCTCGTAGATCAGCTCGGACATTTCCCGCATCGATTTATGAACCGGCAGGTTCTTCAACTGCTCAAAGATCACCAGGCCGAACAACAGGCCGGCGGCGCAGAACAGCAAGCCGATCGACAGAAGCTGATGCCCGTTCAAACCAAAAAAATTCGCGAAACTTACGCTCGACAAATCCGGCAGTTTCAGGCTGGCTTCGCCGCCCCCCGCGTGTTCCCCTTGCCCGTAGGCGAATGTGGGAAGCAGCAGGGCCAGGGCCGCCACGGTTTTGTACTGACGCTTCAAAAATGGCACCAGAAGCGAGAGCGCACTCACGCCCAGAAAGAAATACACCCAATACGTTGCAGTCACAATTCCTCCCGACTTTAAGGTTTTTGAAGCCGTATTGACAGACGGCCCCGAGATTACGCGCCCCATCGAACCACTGAGGGAATGCCACCGGAAGGCTATCACCCGCATTGGTCGCTGTCGAGTGATTGCAGTCACAGGTTTCTTGAGCGGGTTTCGTACTTGATGCGCGTCCCGTAACGGAACGATGAAAGCGTCTGCCGCGAATATCCGGCAATTACCCGTTTCCCGAATCTTCGTCCCATCACTCCACCGGCACGTCGAACTTGTCGTCCCGCAGCTTATCCGTCAGATCCTGATCGCCCACATTCCTTACCTCGCCCCCCGGCAGCGGATGCAGCTTGAACAGTACCAGCACATTCCGCTCTGGATCGTCCAACGCCGGAAAACTCGCCACCTGTTCCAGCGAGTAGTGAATATGCAGGTCCTCCAGCGTGCCAGGGTCGAGGTCGTTCCAGGCCGCGTACCAGCCCGGCTTGTAGAGCGTTATCTTTGCCGGCAGGTCGGGAATCTTTGCGCTCGGCACAACGAAATCGTCGCACAACGACGGCAGATGGCTGATAAGCGAAATATCGTCCCCGCTGATTGATAGCAGCAGCCGGTTCCCATTCGGATGCGTATCTATATAGTGTGTAAGCTGCTCGGACGCGGTCACAAAGGTGTACTCCGGGTGCGTGGCATAGTGAACCACCCGCGCGCTATTGATCCCCGCTGCCACCACCGAAAGCACAATCACCGCCCAACCGGCGATATGCGCCTCCGGAAGACGATGAAACGGCTCCTCCGCCGCAAGACTCACCATCGCCTCGGCCGAACGCGCAATCAGAATGAAGCAGAAAACCCCCACCACCGCAAAGTAGCGCGGCTGCGGATGGTTCTGCATGGTCATGAAGAAGATGTATCCGGCCCCCGCCCAGATCGACGCACCAAACACCGGATCCAGCAGCAATTCTCTGCCTCCGGAGCGCCACCACGCCACTACCGCCGCCAGCACCATCAGCCCCGCCAGCGGAATCAATATGTGGTCCACCCACAGTCCCCCGTGGACCGACCAGAGCGCGCTCACCAGCGGCCAGTAAATCTCCCGCGGCTTTGGGTAGTCGTTGATGAAGAAAAGGTAGCGGTAGTCGCCAATCAGCCCCTTGTGCACCAACATGGCCATCCAAAGCCCGTATGCGACCGCAAATGTTCCCAGCGCCGCCACAGCGCACCGCAGCGCTTTCATGCGCGTGTGCCGCAAAGGCACCAGCAGCGCCCACCCCACCGCCGGCAGCAGAAACACCGCCGTCGTCTTGGACAGCATCATCAGCGTATACAGCACGCCAATCCCGATGGAAGCCAACACCGGCCGGCGCATCCGCGGCAGCCGCACCGCCACGTTCATCGCGCACAGCGTCAGTGCCGTCAGCAGCGGCTCCAGAATCGCCAGTCTGCTAAAGCAATAAAGAAATGGGCTGGTCACCATCAGCGTCACTGCCAGCAGTCCCGCCCACCGCGGCCCGGTCGACCGGATCAGCCAGTAGCTCAGCAGCAGATTCGCAAAGAAGAACGCCACTACCAGACCCCGCGCGGCCTCCGGCGTCACCCCAGTCGCAAAGAACAGCAGCCACTCCAGAACCGGCAACACCGGCAGCGCCACCGCCGGATTGAAGTCCCCCGCCACATACCAGTTCAGGCCCAGGTGCGCACGAATCGCCGCGTTCCCATACCAGCCCTCGTCCGTGTACTTGGCCCAGTCCAAGATCCACGGCGAGTGGTTCGGAAAGTCCGCCCTCAGATGCAGCGCATGAAGAGCCGCAAACACGCAGATGAGGGCCAACCAGCACACCAGGCACAAGCGCCTCACTGAATTTGACTTAAGGTTCAACGGCTGCAACTCCCCGGGAGAGAGCCCCGCCGGAGGCTGCCTCGCATCTGTCTCCCAGTGTTCTCAGGAACCTGAAACTGGGGTGAGCGACGCCTCGGTAGGAATACTTCGAGTATACCGCGCCCCACCCGCGCTATCCGGCAAACAACCGGCTGCAGACCCATTGAAGCGGCCGTGTATCTTCCCTGGCATTCAAACTGCCGCGTCTTCCGCCGCTCCGCAAAAACACCGCCTCCCCCGTTCATGTTTTTTCCCCCATCGCCGATGAAACCACTGTCGACCAATCCATGGGTCACGGAGGCGAGGCACATTGAGATCGATGCAAACCGCCGCTCAATTCCAACCTCCAGTCGCCGGGCTTTCACTCGTTGATGCCGAGGCCCAACCCCTCGTCCAGATCGTCGGCATCAGCGCGGCATGGCGCAAGCTGCTGATGCAGGCGGAAATGGCCGCGCCCCACCTCCAGGTGGCCGCCATCGAAGGCGAACACGGCACAGGCAAACACACCCTGGCCCGCTATCTGTTCAGCCGCTCGCCCCTGGCCCATGCCCAATTCCAGCGTCGCGATGCCCGCGAGTGGCTGGCTACCGACGGCGACCCCTCCACCCTTGCCGGCTTCATCTATCTCGACCGCGTCGACCTGCTCGCCCCTCCAGGCCAGGGTCTGCTCCTCGGCG
The DNA here is from genome assembly GCA_964419175.1 of uncultured Occallatibacter sp. Classification (GTDB taxonomy): domain Bacteria; phylum Acidobacteriota; class Terriglobia; order Terriglobales; family Acidobacteriaceae; genus Telmatobacter. Next base: position 3,372 of record CAYQOQ010000132.1, read on the forward strand.
TTCTTCGCGCCCTTCAGGATCGCCCCGCAGGCCGCGCCGTTCTACTCGCCTCGTCCCAGACCTCTCTGCGCCAGATGGCCGGTCAGGGCCTCCTCTTGCCCGACCTCGCCTTCCGCCTTACCGCCATTCGCTTCGCCATTCCGCCACTGCGCCAGCGCCGCGAAGACATCACTCCGCTCGCCCAGTGCCTCCTTAACCGCATCTGTGCCCGCTATCAGCAGCGCCCCGTTCTCCTCGGACCCGGCGCCCTCGCCCGCCTCCTCCAGCACAACTGGCCCGGCAACGTCCGCGAGCTCTCCAGCGTCCTTGAAACCGCCCTGCTCGAAGCCGACAACGGCGTCATCCTCGCCGGCAACCTCGCCCTGCCCACCGAGCCAGAACTCCAGGCAATTCAACCCCCGGATACCCGTCCCGGCGACCTCTCCCTCGACGCCGTCATCCGCCATCACGTCCAATACGTCCTCGACCTCAACCGCGGCAACAAACTCCGCGCCGCACGCCAGCTCTCCATCAGCCGCTCCACCCTCTACCGCATCCTCGGCAACGAGTCCCTCCTCTAACGCGCTTTAGGTGAAGCGTGCGCTCCTCCGACGAAGCATGCGCTTCAGGCAAAGGCTACGAGTTTCAAGTGAAGGGTACGGGCTTCATCCCGTACATAATCTCCGCAAAATGAACGCGGGCTTTAGCCCTTGAGCGAATGCTCCTTCGAACTGGACGCCGCACCCCTGCACCCCCACTCGATATACTGTCGAGTCCCGAAAGAGGTGTGTATGCATCGGCGCGAATTTCTCATGGCTTCCGCTTCCCTGGCCTTCTCGTCTCTTGCCAGCTCCAGTGTGCCCGGCTCCCGCATCTCCGTCCAACTCGCGCCGCCCTCCGCCGACTGGCCTCTCATCCCCGCCGACTTCCTCGGCCTCAGCTATGAGTCCGGCCAACTCTACAACCCCGACTTCTTCTCTCCCCGTAACCAGCCGCTCATCGCCGCCTTCCGCGACCTCAACCCCACCGGCATCCTCCGCCTCGGCGGACACTTGAGCAACATCGCCCCCTGGGAAGGCGTCGGCCTCAACGATCCCAAGCAAATACGCGGCGTCCGTCACGGCATTGAAGACTACTGGGAGTGGCCTCTGGTCGACCCCACCATCCAGCGCAACAAGCACGGCATGCTCACGCGCAAGGCCCTCCAAAACCTCCGCGGCTTTCTCGACGCCGTCAACTGGCGTCTGATCTACGGATTGAACTTCGCCTGTGGCAGCGCCGCCCGCGCCGCCGACGAAGCCTCCGCCGTCGCCAGCATCATGGGCGACTGCCTCATCGCCTTCGTCGTCGGCAACGAGGCTGACGGCTTCGCCGAAGACCCCTTCTTCCGCGACAAAGACTACGGCGTCTCGCAATACCTCGCCGAGTACGAAACCTGGGTCAGGACCATCCGCCAGCGCGTCCCGCACGCAAACTTCGCCGGCCCCGATACCGACGGCAAAGTCGACACCTGGGTTCTCAAATACGCTCGCCGCACCCGTGGCGATGCGATTCTCCTCACCAGTCACTTTTATGGAATGGGTCCTGCCAGCGATCCCTCTATGACCGCCGAGCGCCTGCTGCGCAAAGTGAATCCCGACCTCGAAGCCCAGATCGCCGCCGTCGCCCACGCCCGCCGTGCCGCTGGCGGAACCCCCTACCGCATGGACGAAGGCAACTCCTGTTTCGGTGGCGGCCGCAAAGATGTCAGCGACGCCTACGCCTCCGCCCTCTGGGCCGCCGACTACATCCTCAAGTCAGCCTGTGCCGGCTTCGCCGGAGTCAACTTCCACGGCGGCGGCATTGGCGTCTACACCCCCATCGAGACCTCCGATACAGCGCCCGCCCTGCCCCGCCCCGTCTACTACGGCATGAAGTTCGCGCAAAAGTTCTCAGGCTATCGCGTAGCCCCCTGCCCTCTAGACACTCCCGCCAACATCACCGCATATCAGGGAGTCAAACCAGAAGGCAGCAATCAAACAAGCCGCAATCCCAAAAAGCAATTGCTAGCCCTCGTAAACAAGGGCAACGCCGCCGTCCAACTAACTCTCCCGCCAAGTTTCGCCTCAGCAAGGCATCTGCAGCAATGGAATCTCACCGGCCCTTCGCTAACCGCCAAGACCGGCATAAACTTCGCCCCAGCGCCCCATGCCCGCACATCCACCTCAATTGAAATCCCCGCCGACTCCGCAGCGATCTTCGAAATTGAATAACCTTGCCGTCTCAGGGGAGGAAGGCGGAATTGAAGGGTAACTCCCAAGTAGGCGGCCAACCGGGAGTTGGAGAACTTTGTGGCCGCAATGTACCCAGCCAGCGCCTCGGTTCATACGAAAAACCGGCAACCAACATCTGACTGCCCAATGTCCGTGTTGCCCGTCGCACCCACAATGAAGCGCTACGTCCTCGGGCTCTTGCGCCATTCGTGATTGATCCCTCTTTTTAAGTGCCCATAAACTTGGAAATGAGCACCTGCGGCAGCCAGGCGTGAAACCGCCATATACAGCTCCTGCATCTCGCAGGCAACTGCCCGATGAACAGCTCTGGAATATCGGACAGGCAAAACCGCGATGATTTGACGTGGGTACTACCGCAAAGAGGGCAATTCATCAGGGGCAGACCCCCAGTGACCCAGTCGCCGCAGAACCTGAATATTCCGTCCGCGCACTTGCCGGCGGCCCCAGACGCTGGTAATGGGTTTGACCGGTAGAATTCGTCAATCTCTCCGCACGTGGATGAGGAGGGATCGTCTCGAACATTGCGAAGCCAAACAGGTCCTCCATGCACAGACGTTGGGTCGGGCGCCCGGGCCCAGTCATGGCGTCCACGGACTGGATCAGGCGAGCCGTACCTGTACCTTCCTGGTAGAAAGCATCGGCGGCAACCCCGGGCGGTACGCCATTCCCTGAATATCCGCCGCCCATTGCAAGCACGCGGATCGATGGAAAATCGCGACGGACCGTTAAGAGAAACTTCAAGCCGGACGTACCCGGCATGTCGAGGTCGGAGAGGAGGATGTCGGGTAAATCGTGCCGGATCTTCAACAGCGCAGAGGATCCGTCTTCGGCAGTCCGCACACTATACCCAAGTTCGGAAAAGACACGGGACAAAGATGTTCGCTTCAAGATGTCATCCCCGACAATGAGGAGTGTCACAAGCCTATCGGGCATCGGTCACCTCGTTCACACCAGATAAAGAGCATGAACCCAGCATCCCATAACATTGATCAGCATCCTGTTCAATTCTGCTCAGGCCCGAAGGCCCGTTGGTCGCAAGATACCCACTCCAAGTTTCTTTGAATCTTAATCTCCCGCAAACCGAGGGAGCCCCATCCTTTCCGCTTCTTTCTGCGGAAAGGGCGGGATAGCAAATCACGCAACCTGCCAGCTTCCCTATTCCCTGTTCCCTGTTCCCTCCGTCAGCACCTCAGCCAGCAGCACCGGGTCCACATTCCCCCCGCTGACAATGGCCGCGGCCTTTCGGTAATCCGGTAGCTCCGCGCCATGGAACAGCAGCGCCGCCACCGATACGGCCCCGCTAGGCTCAGGAACCAGATGCGTCACAGCCACAATCGCCCGCATCGCGGCGCGAATCTCCGCCTCGGTGACAGTAATAATCCCATCGACAAACTTTTGGATGTGCGCAAAATTCCGCTCGCCCACGCTCTGCGTGCGTAACCCATCGGCAATCGTCCGGCTCGTCAACTCCGCGCCCCACGTCACAATCTTCCCGGTGCGAAAACTCTCCGCCGTATCCCCAGCCAGTTCCGGCTCCACGCCAAACACCTTTGCCTGCGGCCGCAACTGCTTCACCGCCGCGGCCACGCCGGCCAGCAACCCGCCGCCGCTCACCGGCGACAGAACCAGATCCACCTCCGGCCACTCCTCCACAATCTCCAGCCCGCAAGTCCCCTGCCCGGCGATGATCTGCTCATCGTCGTAGGGAGGCACAACCACGTATCCGTGTTCGCGCACCAGCTTCTCGGCCATGGCCAGCCGCTCGCTCGATGCCACGCCCACGTCCACGACCTCAGCACCCAGCGCCAGCGTGGCCGCACGCTTGATGGCCGGCGCATTCGACGGCATCACAATCACGGCTTTTGCCCCCACCTCGCGCGCCGCATAGGCCACCGCCTGCGCATGGTTCCCGCTCGAATAGGTAATCACTCCGCGCGCAATCTCGCTCGGCGTAAGCTGCAGAATCTTGTTCGCCGCCCCGCGCATTTTGAACGCGCCAATCGGCTGCAGGCTCTCCGCCTTCAGCCGTATCTCCCGCGGAAAGCCGTACCCAGCCACGCCAGGAAACGGAGCCCGCACCAGCGGCGTCTTCACCGCAACATGCGCAATCCGCGCCGCCGCAGCCCGAATCGCCTCAATCGTCACCAACCCTTTTGCCTCAGCGCTCACTCTCAAACCTCGTCACTACATTTCGCAGATGCTCTCACCCAACTCAACAGTATCGCCCATCGGCCGCCGGCGCATCTCTGCAATCTCCGCCAAAAACAAAAGCGCGGCAGCCGAAGCCGCCGCGCCTTAGGGTTGTGTTCGTCCTTCGTCTAGAAGGTGAACTTGGCTGCCACCTGCAATTGACGGGGGCCATAGAGACTGCTGTTGGTGGTGGACTTGGCGTTGAATGCGGTGGCGCCGGTACCCGTGTACGGGCTGAAGCAGCCCTGCAGCGAGGACGTGGATGGAGCTGCGGTGGTAGCCGAGCAGAACTCCTTGCTGCCCGAAGGCAGGGTAATGGCGGTGGTGCTGGAAGCTGCGGTGTAGGTGCCATAGCTGGTGTTCACACCTTGAACGATGGTCTGGTTCAGGAAGTTGAACGCGTCGAGGCTTAGATCCACCGACATGGTTTCGTGGATGGGGAACTTGCGCGCCAGGCGAAGATCGGCGTCGTTCCAACTCGGCATGGGAATGCTGTTGCGTCCGATGTAGGGGGGGCGCCCGTTGGTGGCCGAACCAGTACTGGAGCTCATGGCGCCACCATAGATGCCGCCGTCATCTCCGTAGCTGGTGGCCGAAGTGGAGCCTGAGTAGATGCTGGAACCGGAAAGGCCCAGATACACGGGCTGGCCGTCGGAAGCGATCTCGCTGCCGGAGAAGACCCAGCCATCGACCACGAAGCGCGCCAGCGGGTTCTCGATACTGAAGGTAGGTTGATAAACGAAGGTCAGCGTAAAACGGTTGCGGACGTCGGTGTCCGACTGGCCGTTTTCGCCCCTGACGTTATTGGGATCCAGCGGCACATCGCCACCGTAGAAGGTGCCGTTGGAACCGCCCACTTGGCCGGTATCGGAAGCGTGCGCCCAGGTGTAATTGCCCACGAACTCCAGGCCATTGGCAATGGGCCTGCGGATGGTGGCGGCCAGGGCGTTGTACCAAGTGTTGGCTACGCTGAAGCCGGTGTTAAAGGAGGCCAACTGCGTGCTAGCGTTCTGCGCCGCACCGGCAACCTGGTAGCGGCGATCAGTGGGAAGGTAGACGGGAACCGTCATCTGCTTGATGAGGCTGCCATTGGCGTCAAGAACGTTATAGCTCTTGATGCCGTGCGGCGTCTGGCCAATCAGTTGCGAGTCGAGGAAGACCGGCAGGCGCATGCCGCGGGTGCCGATGTAACCGATGCTCAGCGAGAGCTTGCCCGGCAGCAGTTGCTCGACCGACAGATCCGCTTCGTGCGCGTAAGGCGGTACAAAGTTCGGGTCCAGCCCGTGGAAGCTCTGCGTACCCAAAAGACTGGGGCCCTTTACGCTGGGAACCGCGCCGCCCGTCGGAATGAGCGCCGTGCCGAGCAAGGGGCCCGGGACCGGGAGGGGCACGTTGGGATACTGCTCTGTGGCAGAAGTGACAAAGGAAGAAGTGCAGCTCGATTTGCAGCCCGAGTAGTTGTAGTTGACCTGCACTACACCGTTTTCTACGCGCATGGCGTAGTAAGTGGAACCCTGGTTCAGAGCGGTGTAGATGCCGTATCCGCCTCGAATCACCGTGCCCGGCATCGCGTTGTAAGAGAAGCCGATGCGCGGCGTCACGCGGTCGGCGACGTTCTTGATGGTCTGGGTGTACTCGCTGGAAATGTTCGGATAGTTGTTGTTGACCTTGCCCGGAGGCGGCGTAATCTGGATGTCGTAGCGCACCCCGGCGTTGACCGTCAGCTTGCGGTTCACGGCCCAGCTATCCTGCACGAAGACATCGTACATGTTCATATAGAAGTCGTCTTTACCCTGAGTGCCAGCAGCGGTATTCACCTGGTCGTAGGTCTGCACGAAGGTGTTGTAGTGATAGCCGGCGTATGGATCGGTATTGCCGCTCTGGCCCTGGAAGGCGTCGAGGATCCAATCGGTGAACTGGGTGCCGTTATTGGTGTCGCTGTAACTGTAGATTCCACCGCCCTGGAAAAGGTTGATCATGACCTCGTGAATGTTGTTGACATCGCCGCCGAATTTGAGCGTGTGACGGCCCTTTGCCCAGCTGAAGACATCCGAACCCTGAATGCGATGCTCATCGGGCTCTGCGATACGGGGAAGCGCGTTGGGCATGCCGAAGGTGAGCGCTCCAATTCCAACCGAGGGACCCGAATCGTTGGCGCCGGCCGTCTCCAGGTCGCGGCCCCACTGGCCATGGACCTGATTGACCATGCTGCTGTTGATGGTCGTAGTCAGGCCGCCCACCAGGAAGCGCTCGTGATAGTAGGTGGTTGCATTAGCCGTCGGCGAGCCGTTGGAGATCGTCGGGGACGAAGTGTAGCCGTTGGTCGAGGTGAAGTTGGCGAAGTTGAAGTCGACGAAGGCATCGTTCTTCGAGTTGATGTGGTAATCGAGACGCGGGAAGAACAGATCCTGCTTCGCGTAGCGGGACGGCGCTGCCTGCCCCACGTTGCTCAGGAACTGGATTCCCGCCGTGCACAGACCATCACTGATGAAAGCGTTGGGGTCGCCCGAAGGCGGGGTATAGTAGCCGGCCGCTTGAGCCGTTTTCGTCGGACACTGATATGGAGAAACGATCGTGCCGTTGCTGTTGGGAGCCGTAGGCGTCAGCGTGATGGTATTGGTGTTGTAGTAGAGAGCGCGGCCCACCTTGCGGAAGCCGTCATAGGTCAAGAAGTAGAACAGCTTGTCCTTGATCAGCGGTCCGCCCACCGAGCCGCCGAACTGGTTCTGCTGGTGAATGGGCTGGGTCAGCAATGTCTTCGCCAACAATGGTGTGCTGGCCGCGCTACCGTAAAGGGCGTTCCACTTGCTGTACGGATCCAGGGCATTCAAATCCGGATACCGCAGGTAGTAGAAAAGATCGCCATGCATGTGGCTGGTGCCGCTCTTGGTGATCGCGTTCACCTGCCCGCCGGCCGCCTGGCCGAACTCCACCGAGTAGTTCGAGGTCTCGGCCTGAAACTCCTTGATCGAATCCACCGAGTAAACGTAGGGCGCGCCTGAAGCGCGACCGCGCGCCTCGGCAAACAGCATCTGATTGTTGTTCGCGCCGTCCACGTAGTTCTGGTTGTAGAGGCCGCTGATACCGTGGAAGCTGATCAGGCCCGAACTGCCGTCCTGGGTTACGGCCGGGGTCAAAAGCACAAAGCTCGACCAGTTGCGGGCATTGACCGGAAGGTTCTGGACCATCTGCTGGTCCATGACCTGGGAAACTTCGGTCTTTTCGATATCCAGGATCTGCGGGGCCGCTTGCACTTCGACCGTCGTGCTGGAGGAACTCACCTTGAGCGTGAGATCGATGGTAAGCGTCTGGCCGACCTGGAGAGCAAGATTCGATGACTCAACCTTGCCGAAATTGGGAGCCGTTGCACCCACTTTGTAGTGCCCAGGCATCAGAAACGGCGCCGTGTAAAGGCCAGAGCTATTCGTCGTGTACGCGTGGACCACGCCCGTGTCGGTATTGATCACGGTCACCGAGGCCCCAGAAATGACTGCCTGGGCTACATCGGTCACGGTTCCGTTGATTGTGCCTGCGCCCGACGTCTGCGCTAACGCGGTGACGCCTGTAATCGAAAGGAAGAATGCCGCCAAGGCCAGCACGGCGAAACACCGTTGGGGACAAAGACGCTGCAACTTCTTCATATTTTTGGCTCTCCTGGAAGGGGTTTTGTACCTAGAGATGGCTACATGGTACCACTCAAATGCACTGCGTCAAAAAACTTAATATTGTCTTTGGCGTCACGCATAAAGAGCGTGAGATTTCAAGGATGAAAAAACAATTCTCCTGCATGAAAACGAAAAATTCCGCTTTGTTTGAACGGGTTTCACTGTGATTGGTCCCGTTCTACCGGACCCGGATGACTAGCCCGTCACGAAACTGCTACAGTTCCGTGAATTTTGGCGAACCGCTCCTTCGTTTCATGTGGAAAACCCTCCAGAATCCGTGTGACAGGGCATTTCCAGACTGCCCGGCCAGCGTCTATCGAGCCGGCCGGCAACAAGCGAATCCGCAAGATCTATTCGTAGGCCAGCGCTTCGATTGGATCCTTCCGCGCTGCCATCCACGCCGGATAAAGCGCACCGCACAGTGCCCCAGCAAATGCGATCAGCATTCCATTCACGATCCACTCCCCGGTCAGTTCGAAGGCAAACCCTGGAAACCGCACACTCAGCAGCTCCCGCACTCCGAATGTGATTGCAATGCCCACCACCACGCCCGCAACCGCAAGCACCGCCGTCTCGCGAAGCACCAGGGTCACGACCGTCAGCTTCGCCGCTCCCATCGATTTCAAAATGCCGATCTCGCGCGTACGCTCCAGAACCGCCGTATACATCGATTGAAAAATCACCAGAAAGCCGACAATCACGGCTATCGAGATAACTACATCGAGCGCACGATCGAACCCCGGAAACCGCGCCGGCGTGTACATCGAGAGGATGTCCGCCATCGGCTGCACGCGATACCCTTCCAGACCCTTGGTCGATTCGATCTCGTGCCGAATTACATTATTATTGGCCACATCGTCGCTCTTGATATAGATGATCGACGCCTTGCCATCCGAGCCCGTCAGCGTGCCCAGCGTATCGATGGGCACCATCCTGCGCCCTCCCCGGCCGCTCTCGACAATGCCGCAAATCCGAAACTCATGATGCAGGCTTTGGATCGTAATCGTCTCGCCCACATGATGGCCACCGCCGGTCTTCGCCCAAACATCGTCCACAAGCACGTCGAACGGCCCTTGAAACGGACCGCCGGCGACAAATACAAATGGCTTCAGCGCGTTGAAGCTCTTGTAATCCACTCCGTACAGAATCTCGAGCGAATCGCCCATCGAGAAGTTCTGCATCACCGGCGCCGCAACCTCTACATGCGGCAGCGTCCCCAGGAAATTGGCCATTTTGGCCGACATCGGCGCACCGCTCATCCCGTTCATGAAACTCGCATTCGACGGGCTCACCACAAGATCGGCGCCGATGCCGTTCGTGCGCTGCTTCTGGTCGTTCAACATGCCCATAAAAATGGCGACAATCGACAGAATCATGACGACTTCAATCGCCACCGCCAGCACGCTGATCACAGAGC
>CAYQOQ010000133.1:0-12833 GCA_964419175.1 uncultured Occallatibacter sp.
CTTTTCAGTCTCCCACCGGCTTCGCCGACCCACGGGGAATGAAACTGTGCCCCATCCATCGGACGTCTTTGTTTTTGTCCGATGGGTGGGAGTTCGTAGAACTTCATGACGACATCGCGTTTTGTTGAACTTGCATTTTTGTTTCTTTTCAGCCCCCCACCGGTGTTTCCGACCCGCTGCGCATGAAACTCCGGGTGCCCCATCCTCGGCGCGTCTTTGTTTTTGCGCCTAGGATGGGTTCGCATCGACCTGCATGCGCTTACTTGTTTTTCAACAACTTACGCACTTGTTTCTTATTAGAGGAGTCAGAGAATGTATCAATCCGACAGGGAAAAACTCCTGGACCCCCTCGGCTGGAAGCTCCTTGCCGAATTGCAGGCAGACGCGCGCGCCTCATTTGCCGAACTGGGGCGCCGTGTTGGGCTCTCCACGCCTGCCGTTGCCGAGCGTGTGCGCCGCATGGAAGACGAGGGCATCATTCGCGCCTACCGTGCGGAAATTGATCCCGCCAGTATCGGCCTGCCCGTTACCGCCTTCATCCGAATGAGCATTGTGGGCAATGTGCTCACGCAACTCACCGAGTGCGTCCACACCATGCCGGAAATCGTCGAGTGCCATCGCGGCACTGGAGAGGACTCCTTCATCCTCAAGGTGCACACGGTCAACGTGGACCACTTGAAGAATGTGATTGACCGCCTGACGCCCTTCGGCACAACCTCCACCTCGCTGGTGCTCGAGTCGCTGATCGAAAGGAATCTGCTCAGCCCGCGGAATCTCGAATGGGCTGACTCTCGAAAACCGGACCTTCGAACCAGGTAATCCCCGCACCGCCGAGCAATAGAAATCTCAGGATAGGCCGCACCAACCTCACCCCGCCGTCCCGAGGCCGTATTGCCAAATAGTCTTCACGTAAGCACTTGATAAATAAAGCCGTTGTCATCCTGAGCAAAGATTGGCGCGCATTTTGCTCCAATCGTAGTCGAAGGATCTGCGGTTCCGGTGCCCGATTTATGCCCCAAACTTCAGAAACGCCACACGAGTCTCTTCCCTTCTGTTCCCTGCTTCTCACCCGTTCATACCAGGCGTCGTTGCCACCTTGGCCTTCACTGCCGCCGGAGTCTTCAGCTTCGGAACACCGTGCTGATGGCAATCGGTGCACTTGACCCAGTGAATATTGTGCGCGCTCGACGGATTTGCGTAGGTCGTATCCATCTTCTCGACATCGATCCCGCAGTTCGACATCTGTGGATGGCACGTCTTGCACGAGGCGCGCGTGTTCTCGTTGTGTCCATCGTGGCAAGCGACACAACTGATGCCTTCATGCACGCCCATCGGCGTACGGTCGTCGCCCGAGCCCACCTGCGGCCCCCAGGCGTTCTTGGCCGCAATTGATCCCGTCTCTGCCTCGCGCGGCGCGTGGCACTGGTAGCACAGTCCCTGGCGCGGGTCTTGGCTGATCGTCACCGCGCGTGCGCCATCGTAGAGCCGCGGAATGCCGAGTCCAGCCGCGGCGAAGTGAAGAGATTCGCGACGGTCGTAGAAGGCAAGCGAAGGCGGAACGGCATCGCCTGCAACCGAGATGCGCGCAGCGGGCCGCGACTCCGGCGCTCCCTGCGCATGCACCTGATGACAATCCATACAGGGCATGGCTGGCTGGCCAGCCAGTTCAGGACGAATCAGCCGCCACGGCCCTTTCGTATTCAGCGGCTGCACCAGGTCTCGCATTGCCCCGTTGAAGTACGCGCCGTGACAGCGGAAGCAATCGTCCATCAGCATCCGCTTCGAGTTGTGCGTCGCGTCCGTAAAGATCTGCGCATAAGTGGCGCTGTGCGGCCCCGCGTGCCAGCTTGCATACTCGTGCCGGTGGCAGGACTGGCAGCTTCCGGTCATCTGTTCCACATCGGCCTCGCGCAGGCGAATCGCCTCCGGCCACCTGCGCGCAAGATGCACCGTGATGTGGCGCAGCTTGGTCCCGAGCGTTGCCTTGTGGCAATCAACGCACGTAAGGTCGCGGTGCGCCGAGCCGTGGACGACGCTCGTGTACGAGACCATCTCGTGGCAGCTCGCGCACCCCTGCCCGTGCTCCGACGAGTAGTAATACGACGCGCCAAACGTTCCGCCGATGCCAAGCAATACCACCGCGCCGGCCGCAATCGCCACAAACTTGAAGATCGGCCTCATGATTTGAATCCCGTACCCTTCCAGTTGCGGACCAGCGTCTCCGAGGCCATGTAAGCAATCGCCATGATGGTGAGCGCGGGATTGAAGCCCCCATTGGTCACATGCACGCTCCCATCGATCACAAACACGTTGTCCGCATCGTGCACCTGGCAATCGCGGTTCACCACCGAGCCCTGCGGATCGTTCCCCATGCGGCAGGTCCCAGCCTGGTGCTGTCCGCCCGATACAATCGTGGGTTTCCCCGCGTTCACAATCGTGCTCATGGCGCCGGCCTCCTTCAGCCACGCCTCCGCGCGCTGCGCCTGCCGAAGGCCGATCTCGAAAGTGTGTGGATGCACATTGCCCGAGATGCGCGCAACCGGCATGCCCCACTTGTCCGTTACCGCCGGATCTAGTGTGATCCTGCCATCGGCCATCGGAATCGGCTGCGTCGGCCCCATCACGGCGATATTGCGCTTGTAGAAGGTACGCATGGCCTGCTTGTGCCCCAGACCCCAGCGCGGCGTGTTCACCGGCATCCGCTCAACCATCTGAATCGGCAGGCGGATGAATTCGTTGCAAAGCGCGCCTCCGCCACAAAGCCCCGGCGTGCCGTGGTTGTAATCGGCGACGGCGATGCTCGCCCCCGGCCCCACATCGTCGTACGTATCGAAGTCAAAGAACCCGATCGCGCCCGTGTAGTGGTGGCCCTGCAGATGGCGCCCTACCTGGTCATGCCGGTTCCCGAGTCCATTGGGAAACAAGCGGCTCTTGGAATTCAGCAGCAGCCGAGCCGATTCAATCGCGCAGGCGGAGACAATCACCATGTCGCAGGCCTGCTCCTGCAAGCGCCCATCTGCATCGTAGTAGGCCACGCCGCGCGCACGTCCCCGGTCGTCCATCAAAACTTCTTTCGCCATGCACTCGGTGCGCAGCTCGCAGTTGCCCGTCCCGAGCGCCGTCGGAATCACCGTGTTCTGCGAACCGTTCTTGGCATCCACTTCGCACGCAAACCCCACGCACCACCGGCAGCGCATGCACGGGCCACGGCCATTGTAGGGAACGCTGTTACGAGCCATCGGAATGTGAAACGGATGCAGCCCAAGCCGTTTTGCCGCTGGCTCCAGAATCTGAAACTCGCGATTCGGCGGCAATGGCGGCATCGGCAACGGGTTTTTCAGCGGACCAAAAAACGGACTCCCCGAATAGTCCCCGGAGATGCCGATCTCGTACTCGGCCTTTTCGTAGTAAGGCTCAAGATCGTCGTAGCTGATGGGCCAGTCTTCGAGCGAACTCCCTTGCGGCGCGCCATAGGTCGAACGCATCCGGAAGTCCTTCGGCACAAAGCGCCACGCCATCGCTCCGTAGCTCAGCGTCCCGCCGCCTACGCAGGCCGCGTTGTTCTGGTAACCGCCTTCGCTCGCCAACACGGTGTGCGGCCCGCTTTTGGGATCGAACACAACGCGCGGATTGCCTTCGTCCTCAGGCCCGAATGCGTTGCCCAAAACAGTGGTGCGCTGGTTGCGCAGGTCGTCCTTGCGGCAATCGTTCGCCGTATACCACTTGCCCCGCTCCAGAAGTACAACGCTCAACCCCGCCGTCGAAAGCTCCTTGGCAACAATGCCACCGGCAGCTCCCGCACCCACCACAACCGCATTCACTCGCTTCATCAGGCCTGGCCTTTTCTTTGGTCGTCCTGTGCACGGCCGCGCACAGGAGGCTCATCCACGCCAACCATTCTCCAACTCACCGCGTCGCGATTGCCGCCGTGCCGTGGCGAGCCATAGAACCCCTCAAAGGTGTGGCTGCGCACCAGGTTGAAGAACCCAGGATTCTGCCGCGAGAGATCGCTCGTCAATTCGGACTGCTGGGTCGCGTCCAGGTCCGCCAATCCGCGTCCAAAGCGCTGCCTGCTCAACCCATCGGCCTGCTCCAGCCCGTCCCGGTAAGCATTGCGATGGCGCCTGTAGTGCCGCACCAGTTGACGGTCGATGTAGGCCAGCACCCCAGCCTGCGTGGCGCTGGGAAAATCATCCGCGGGAACAATCTGATCGCAGAGCACGGACAGAGTCCGAGCCTGGGCGCTGGTTAGGAAATCCCAACTCTCCTGCTTACCAGCCTTGCAGCCAACAGCAAGGGCCGCGCCGCCCATCGCTCCTGCCGCCACAAACTGCCGCCGCGTCAGACGAACGCCATCCCTACTTGATTGCATGGGCCTTCACTCCGGGATGGATTCCGCGCGAAGCAAGACCGGGTCCGCCCCTCGGGCCACAGACCTTAAAGCTGTGCGGAACGCATCGATCACCCATGCTCGGTTCGCTACGCTCACCCGGTCTGTGCCTCAAGTCACAATTGCGCTTTCGAAGCTCTTTCTCAGCGCTGCCTTTGCAGGCTGCGGAAGAACTCGCCCATGCAAAGAAATTCGGCCGCTCTGTAACAGTCTTCCACCGGCGAAGCCGACCCGCGAAGGGATGAAACTCCGGGTGCCCCACCCTCGGCGCGTCTTTGTTTTTGCGCCTAGGGTGGGTTCGCATCAACCTGCATGCGCAAAAAAATGGACACGGGCTTTACAGGCTGCGGAAAAACTCCTCCCGGTGAAGGGTACGGGCTTTAGCCCGTACATAAACCCTGCAAAATAAGTTGGGCTTTAGCCCCTGAGGGATGCTTTTCGGGCCTTGCATCCCGAATCAGGCATTTTTCCGCAGCCTGTTTGGAAATCGACTTCCGCACAACAGCCAAAAAGGGCAACCCCGTTGCCGGGAGTTGCCCTTTAAGTCCTTCTGCTTTCTTGAACAACCGAGGAAACGCTCTACGGAATCGCCTGGCACTGCTTGAGCGTAAAGCTCGAGCCTAAAACCGACGGCGGCCGGTTACAAGGCTGCCCATAACCGGGCGTGCGACTCACCATGTTGCTGTTGCCGCTGCCTCCGTTCTGCGTGGTCACATGCAAATCCACAACATTGCCCTCAACCAGAATCGTGGTATCCACCTGGTCCGATGCTGTCGGGGTCGCACTGAGAATCGTGACATACGGGCTGTCCGGCGAAGCCGCATAGACCTTGCTGTACCCCGAGTTCTGTGTCGAGGCCACAGTGCGCGGGTGACCCACCACCGTCAGCGTCTTCAACACGGAGTGGCTGGTCAGGTTCGCGATCGTCACCGTGCCGTCGGTCTGGTTGGCCGTATAGGCGCGGCTGCCGTCGTAGAGTACCGTCACGCTGGCAGGATTGTTGCCCACTGGAATCGTATAGGTGGTGCCGAAGGTAGCGCTGTCGTTGCCGTACTCATCCAGGGTTACGTCGATCACGCTGATGGTCCCCCCATCGTAGTTGGCCAAAATCAGTTGATTCGTCGCCGAGTTGTACTCCGCATACACTGGACCGGCCTTCGCCGTCATCCCGCTGGTTCCGTTGGGCGGCGTAATGCCTGTAGCCGTAACCGCTGCAGTCGAAAGCGGCAGCGTAGGATGGCAGGTCACCGTGCGGCCGGTCTCGTGTTCGACAAACGGCGTGCAGCTATCCAACATGTTCTTCTGGGTGTCGATCACGCTAACCGTGTCGTCCCCGCGGTTCATCACAAACAGACGCTTCTGGTCGGGGCTTTGCACCGCATAAACCGGGCACTTGCCCAGCGGAATCGTAGGGCTGTCAGCCGTGTTGGTCGCGATCTCGATCGGAGTCGCCACGCCGGTCGTCTGCGTCGTCGGCGAAATGTTGCAGGCCACGCCCGTTGCATCGGTAAAGTTCTCGCTGATCACATATTCGCGCTGGCCGGAAAGCGTCGGGCTCCCCACGACAGTGATCGGAGTTGGCGCCACTGAAATCGCAAGTTTGAAGGCTTGCGGACTCGACGAGAAAAGATCCACCACGTTCCCATTCAGGTCCGTCGCCCACAACCCCGAAGACGGCGCCATGAAATTCAGCGGCAGCGACGACGAGGACAGTGTCGAATACGTAACATACTTGGCCTGAAGACTAGTACTGATCGGGAAGTTCGCCAGAGTGCCGTCGCTGTCCAGCGTATAGCCGGTGGCGCCAAGCTCGTCCAGAACAAAGTTGCTCGGTCCAGGACCAATGGGCGCGACCGCCATCACCGTATCGCCAGAGTAGTCAACGATCGTGACAACGCCGTCTGTCGTAGGCGAGGGCGCCGAAACCACCACCGCATACGACGTAACCTGCGCGGCTGGCCCGCTGGAGTTTACCGGCGTCACAACCGGCCGATAGGAGTTACCGCAACCGGCAATCAGAGCAGCGGCCGCAAGGGCCGCGCCTGCCTCTACCAAACGCACGCGCGCCCGGCCTGAACTCATAAAAAAAAGCCTCATTCAGATCTTTCCTGCTTACTTCGTGATTGTAAATCAGAGAGGTGGAAGAACGGCATCCCCTTCCCTTCCTTGGACTCCCCAGCTGGGCCTCCGGTTAGTTTCCAACAGAAAAGTGCCGGAATCCGCCCGCTCAGCGCCCAACAATCTCCACAATCCTGCCATCCGGCACACTCCACGCCGCCGCTCCCTCGTGCGTAAGCCGCTGTCCGGCCTCATCCCAGTGAAGCCGCGTCACCGCGCCCGCACCCTTTTCGTACGCATAGGTCCGGCCGTCGTCGGAGAACAGCGTGAAATCCGCATCCACTCCGGGATAAACCCGGATCTTCTCGATCGCC
The DNA here is from genome assembly GCA_964419175.1 of uncultured Occallatibacter sp. GTDB lineage: Bacteria > Acidobacteriota > Terriglobia > Terriglobales > Acidobacteriaceae > Telmatobacter. The sequence goes on from CAYQOQ010000133.1 coordinate 6,823, forward strand.
TGCGCCTCGTGCGTGCTTTCCACAGCCTGCCCCAGCGGCACAATCGACCCGGCCCGCACAAACAGCGGAATCGTCTCGATCGGCGCCTTGACCTCCAGCGTCTGCCCGCCCTTCGCCCGTTCCCCGGTCCAGAAGTTGTACCAGTCGGCTCCCACGGGCAGGTACACCAGCCGGCTCGTCGCCCCCTGCTCCGTCACCGGAGCCACCAGAAACGCCGGCCCGAACATATACTCGTCGCCGATCTCCGCGACTTTCGGATCAGCCGGAAAATCCAGCGGCAGCGCCCGCATGATCGGCGCTCCGGTCTGCCACGTCTTATACCCTAGCGAATAAATATACGGCATCAGCTCGTAGCGCAGGCGCAGGTACTTCTCCAGAATCGGCTCGGCTGCCTTGCCATACGACCAGACCTCGTTCGCCGGCCGGCTGCCATGCGTCCGGAAGATCGGCAGAAACGCTGCATATTCAAACCACCGCGTATAAAGCTCCGGGTAATCATCGTAGCCGCCCACGGTCTCTCGTGCGTCCGAAGGGTCCAGCAGCGGCTCGTGCGCCGGGTGGTGCACGGCCGGCAAATACTGCCACCCGCCCGTATCGTTCGACCAGTACGGAATCCCCGAGGCCGTCACATCCAGTCCCGTCGGAATCTGACGCTTCAGCGTGTCCCAAGTGGGATAAATATCCGACGACCAGACAATCGCTCCCTTGCTCTGCTCGCCAAGATACGCATCGCGCGAAAGAATCAGCGCCCTCTGCTCTGGTTTATCTCTCCTGAATCCGTCATACAGCGCACCCACATGGAAAAGCGGGTACACATTGAAGTACTGCGTCCCAGGCCCAATGTGGAAGTAGGCTCCGTTCGGCGGCAGATCGGGCTCCGTCTCGTCGGCCCAGATCGAGTCGAAACCCTTGCTCAGAATGTTCTCCCGGATCGTCTTCCAATACCACGCGGCCGCCTCCGGATTGGTAGTGTCGATGTCCGATCCAGCACGGTCGTACGGCAATCCGTCCAACGGCTTCCCATCGGCATCGTGAATCAGCCACCCCTTCTCGCGCACTTCTGCGTAAAAACGGTCCTCCGGCACAAACCGCGGCCACACGCTGATCATGGTCTCAAACCCCATCGCGTGCAGTTGCCTGTTCATCGCCGCCGGATCGGGCCAGAACTTCGGGTCCAGGTCCATCTGCCCCATCTTCGTGTAGTAGAACCAGTCCACCACCAGAACATCGGCGGGCAGATGCCGGTCCCTGTAGCCCTTGGCCACCGCCAGCAACTCCTCCTGGCTCGCGTACCGCTGCTTGCATTGGATGTATCCATAAGCCGCCTTCGGCAGCAGCGGCGCCGCACCCGTCAGCCGCCGGTAGCCCGCATAAATCTCGTCCGCCGTATCGCCTGCAATCACAAAAAACGAAACCCGGTCCCCCACCTCCGAACTCCACCGCGTCTGCTCGTTGAACCCCGGCTCGATGGTCGTCTTCGAAGGGTTGTCCCACACCAGCCCATAGCCTTTGTTTGTCACCACAAAGGGTACGCAGAAACTTGGCCCCCCCGTCGCCAGATAGTCCGCCCAGCAGTGGACCGCATGTCCCCGCCGATCCAGAAAGCCCTCGTGATTCTGCCCCAGCCCGTAGTAGTGCTCGTCGTCCGGTGAAGCAAACGTCGCACCCACGGTATAGAACTCCGCATCGCCGGCCCGCCTGTCGCGCAGAATCCCTGCCGTGCCTTCTTTCTGATTCGGCACATCCTGCGACCACCCGGTCAGCTCCAGCAGCTTTTTCCCCTCAGGCGTGCGGAAGACAATGTGCGCCCCCGGCGTCGACCCGTTGAAGTACTTGCCGATGTCCACCTGTGTCTGCACGGGAGGCTTGCCGCTCGGCCGTGGCCTGTCCACGGTAGCCACGATCCGCGACGACCGGTACACATCCGCCTGCTCCGTCTGGCTAGCGCTCCACCCCGACGCCGCCGGAGCGGTTTGAAACCCATACCCTGGCCCCGCCACCGCCGGCTCGTGCTTCAAGCTCAGCGTGACCCGCACAATATTCGCCGCATAAGGCTCCAGCACGATCGTCTCGCCCCTGCGGTCAAGCTCAAGCCGCTGGTTGCCACCGAACGAACCTGGCTTCTGCGCAGCAGAACCCGCGCCCGTCATCCCCACAATGGCAATGAAAACAACTACGAAAGAAGACCTCTGCATCGGACACCCCGTTCAGCGCCGCAATAGAATAAACATGCGCTGCGAGATCGAGTGTAAACCGATTCACCAGCACCCTTCCAACGAACAAAGGCCGAGTGCCTTCGATTCAACAAGAGTCAACCTCGCAGCTTTTCTATTCCCTATTCCCTATTCCCTAGGGAATCTCTGAATAAGTCGACGTTTTGAAAGGGTACGGCTTCAGCCGTGCCGCAAATAGCTGAAAATAAATGTGGGGCTTTAGCCCCTGAGGGAATGCTCGCTGTGAAATGGAACTTAATCAGAGGTTTCCTAGCAGAAATTCGCAGCAAAACTCAGGTTGTCATCCTGTGCGAACGGGGCCCCAAGCGCTTGCCGGGGTCCCCAAAGAGCGCTTTTGCCCTTGGGGCTGGAGCGTGGGGCGTGGTGAGTCGAACGATCTGCTGTTGTCTTTCAAACAACTTCGGAGACAGGCCCCAATCACCCTCTTCTGGTATCCTCAAGGCGTCGACTGCATCCATTTAGCAAGAGGAGTTTCGTGCCAAGCCGCAAAGAGATTCAGTGGTCGCAACTGAGAGTGGGAGCCCTCGTCCTGGCGGCTACCGCCGTTCTCATCGGGCTCGTTTTTCTCATGTCCGGCTCCTCCGGCGGCCTCTTCGCCCACAAGCTGGTCATGCGCTCCTACTTCGACAATGCCTCCGGACTCAAAAACGGCGCTCCCGTCACGCTTGAAGGCGTCACCATCGGCAATGTCATCCGCGTGCGCATCGTCCCCGATCGCAACCCCACCTCCGTCGAAGTCACCATGCGCGTCGGCCAGGAGTATGCGCACGACCTGCACGTCGATTCCACCGCCTCCATCGCACAGGCTGGCGTCCTCGGCGACAGCTACATCGATATCGACTCCACCCATGCCTCCGGGCCGCCTCCCTCTGAAAACGCCGAACTGAAGGCCTCCGGCTCCCCCAGCATCTCTGACGTCATCCGCACCAGCCAGGTCTCCATCGAAGAAATCCAGTCCCTCACGCGCAAAATTGAAACCCTGGTCGATTCGCTCAATAGCAAGAACGGCACCATGGGCGAACTCATCAACGACCCCAGCCTCGCCAAAAAGATCACACAGATCGCCTCCGATCTTGAGACCATCACCGGCGCAATTTCCCAGGGCAAGGGTTCACTCGGCAAACTGGTCAACGACGACACCCTCTACACCCGCGCCAACTCCGCCATCGACAAGCTCGACAAGATCACGACCGACCTCAACGACGGCAAAGGCAGCGCCGGCAAACTGCTCAAAGACGACACGCTCTATAACAACCTGAACTCCGCCGCCTCCAATGCCAATCAGTTGGTGTCTGAAATCAACGCTGGCAAAGGCGCGCTCGGCAAGGTTGCCAAAGACCCCGCCTTCGCCCAAAAGCTCGACGACACCGTCACCCGCCTCGACTCCATCCTCAAAGGCATCGACGAGGGCAAAGGCACGATGGGCCAGCTCATTCAGAACCGCTCCCTCTACGACCACGCCGATCAAACCATGGATCAGACCCAGCAGTTAGTCAAGAGCATCCGCGACGACCCCAAAAAATACCTCATCATCCGCCTAAAACTCTTCTAGAACACTGCCCACCTCAGCCTCAGCCTCAGCCGCAGCCGCACACCCGCGCCGGAGGCGCAGTGTTGGTTAGCCCCGCGCTTCAGCGTGGGGAAAGCAGAACAAAAGAATCGTGCCGGAGTCCTGGAGGAACGGCGTAAACAGCCGGGGTACCCCAAGCGTAAACAGCCGGGGTGCCCCAAGCGTAAACAGCCGGGGTGCCCCAAGCGTAAACAGCCGGGGTGCCCCAGGTGCCTCGCTTTTGGGCACCTGGGATAGCGTCTGTTTCATCCCGGCCGGTGGACAAATGACCATGAGAACCCCTGCCGAAAATTACCCCCAAAAAGCGCACTATGAATATATGGACATCTCCAAGCAGATCCTTGCAGCGCGTACGCAAAGCTCTTCTATTCCCTATTCCCTGTTTCCCTGCCCTACCCCCTCCCCCCTATTCCCTGTGAAACTGTGACTTTCCCACCAACCAGCAGCAAATAAACCACTTACGCCCCAGGGCCCCGTTACCATCTAGTCACTAGTCTTCGCCCGGCCTAAACACCTAACCCAAACAAAAAAAAAGGCTTGCCAGCAAAGCAAGCCCCAGAGCCAATTACGATTTTTGCGAAATTTATGCCAAAAAATGAGCCTCATCGGCCCCAAACCGCCCTTGACTCACAAAACTGATTCGAGGACCTTGCCCCGATACGTCTCCCAAAACTCCACGAAACCCCTCAGCCGCACCACATGAAAGAAGTCGTTTGCAACCAGGTAGAAAATCGTCGATACAGCCCACACCAAGTGCAGCGCGCCTCCGCCCAACTCGTCGCTAAACGGCAGCGGAGCCGCCGAGAACACCATCGCCAGCACAAGCAGCGCCAGCTTCACAATCCCCATCACCAGGTTGATCTCCGCCAGCTTGCCGGTAAATTCCTTCCCCAGCCTTAAACTCTCTCCAAGCGCTGAAAGCGCGGAGCGCCTCTCCAGCAGCATCAGCAGCGGCGCAATCGAAAGCGCCCAGCTCATCAGCGCCCATGCCGTAAAGAACGCTAGCGAGAGAATAATCGTCCAGACCGCAAACCCCACCAGGTCCGGCTCGCCGCCCGCTGCAATGTGCGATACCGCCGCCCACTGCATCGCCCTGAACCAGCACCAGAACGCCGCCGCCAGCACCGCTAGCCACACCGCCTGCAGCGCAATCATCTCCACGGGGCTGAACGCCAGCCGCGGCTCCATCCGCCGCAGCAGCAGACTCCGCCCCAGCCCCGAAATCACCACCCAGGCCAGCGCGGCCACGGGTAGCAGCCAGCGCAGCACGACCAGCACATGCGGCTCATAGTAGGCGATCACGCTGGCAAGCTGAACCACCGCCACCCAAGGATTCTGCGTATCGAGTGAATTGAACCCCGACGACTCCAGCGGGTGCGCCGCAACAATCCGCACACCCTGCTGCCAGCAAACCACCAGCAGCGGAATCCCGAAGACCCATCGCCAGCAGACTTCAATGACCGTGAGCCAAGGCCGCCCCGTCACCCAGCTCATCGAACCAACCAGCGACTGGGTTCCGCGCACAGGCACAGCCCTGCCCGCTCCGGTCACTTCACCACCAGGTTGCAAGTCCTTCCAGGCACAACGATCACCTTGGCCACAGTTTTTCCGGCAATCCGCGACTTCACCTTCTCATCGGCCAGTGCCGCCGCTTCAATCGTCTTCGCATCCGCGCCCGCGGCCACCCGCACCAGCGTCACCAGCTTGCCATTGATCTGCACCGGAATCTCCAGCTCGTCTTCCTTCGCCAGTTCCGGATCGCCCTTCGGCCACGTTGCCCTTAGGACCATCCCTTCGCCGCCCAGCTCCTCCCACAACTCCGCGGAAAGAAACGGCGCAAACGGCGCCAGCAGCAGCACCAGCGAACTCAGTAGCTCATGCATCGCCGCCGCCGGCACTTCGCCCGCCGTCAATTGCGCATCTGCGGCTTGCAGATCGTTCACCAGTTCCATAATCGCCGCCACGCAGGTGTTGAAGTGCCAGCGTCCCTCAAAGTCCAGCGTGATCTTCGCAATGGTCTGATGCAGCTTCCTCAGCAGCTTCAGCGTCAGCCCTGTCGGCCCTTCCACTTTCTGTCCGCGCCCAGCCTTTGCCGCCGCCGCATGTTTCGTCACCAGCCGCCACACGCGCGCCAGGAACCGGCTCACACCGGCCACGCCATCTTCCTGCCAATCCAGATCGCGGTCAGGCGGAGCGGCAAACAGCGC
>CAYQOQ010000134.1:0-12669 GCA_964419175.1 uncultured Occallatibacter sp.
CATCGGAAGTCGCGCCGTCGCTACAAAATCACGCACCTGCGCAGAGGTTCCCTAGTGAACAGAAAGTTGATCGAATCGTAGTCGTGAAGTCCAAGCACACGATGACGCTGATGGCGGGCGGTCGCACTCTCAAAGTCTATGAAGTCGCCTTGGGCCGTGGGCCCTCGGGACCAAAAGAGCACTCGGGCGACAACAAAACGCCTGAGGGCGAATATGTGATCGATCAGAAGAATGCCAAGAGTCGGTTCCACTTGGCGTTGCACATCTCATATCCAAATGCGGATGACAAGAAACGTGCCCGCGACGCCGGGCTCGACCCAGGTGGTGCGGTTATGATTCATGGTCTAGAAAACGGACTTGGATGGCTCGGTCCCATTCAGCACGACATGGATTGGACCGAAGGTTGTATCGCCGTGAGTAATTCTGAAATCGAAGAAGTCTGGCGGCTTGTTCCGACGGGCACTCCGATTGAGATAAAACCGTAAAGTCCTATTGAACAGGGGAGGCTCGAATCTTCACAGGTGCCGGCGAGCAGCAGTGTCGACGTTTCGATTCGGTTATGCCCGAATCACCGCACATTCGGCAGTTAGTGATTCAGCAATATTCCTGCAGACCATAATCCAATAGCTACGAGTCAAGCTGCGCCTTTTTCAAAATTCAATTTGTGCACATGGCGCTATGCGTTTTTTGCGGGCGATGTGGAGGATGGTGAGGTTGTGACGGCGGATGCGGGCGTGGGGACGGGCGGTGATGAGGCGGCGCATTTCCGAGAAGAGATGGTCGCGCTTTTGTGACGCCATCAGGCGGTGGTCGGAAGCGGTGGCGAGGAGGGCGATGTATTGGCCGGCGATGTGTTGCGGGACGAGAAAAAGAACATTCGGATTGCAATTAAAGGGACGCGGCAATCGTCTTATAACCTGTAGGACACGAGCGCGCCGGGAAGTGGAGGGGGAATCCCTGCCCTATGCGGATTGACCGGCTTGGCACGGCGGGTTGAGGATAGGGGATGAGTCGACCTGGACTTAGTCCCCTGAGAGGAGACTTTTTTATGGTTGGTTGTTCGAATTCTTCCAACACGAGCTTGATTCCTCCGCACCCGATGCCGGAGGGGGCGCAGGATTTTTCAAAACGCATGCTTGGTCTGATCGACGGGCAGGCAAAGAACGATGAGGTGGTAGAGCTGGCGCTGGCAGGCATGGACGCGACGCTGGATGCGATTGCGGCCGGACTGTATAGCCTGGCGTCGATGCTGGTGGGCGAGGGCGAGGCCGGAGTGCGGCTGGTGGAGACGGCGGTGGCGACGGCGGAGGTATCGGCGTGCAACGATCCAGCCAAGGCGAAGAAGAGCAGCCACAGGGCGCTGGCTGCGGCGGCGCTGGTAACGCTGGAAGCGCGCACGTCCGGCTGCCTGGCGGCGCCGGAAGGCGTTGAGCCAAGCGGAGGATGCATCGAAGACGACGAACTGGAGGCGACCGGCGTTTCCAGGATCGAGTTGGAGAGCATGATTGCGGGGCCGGATCGGGGCCGCGTGCGGAACTGGCTTGAAAAGCTGCCGACGGACGTGCGAACCGTATTTGTGCTGCGGGCCGTAGCGGGCTTTACGGCGGCCGAGACGGCCGGGCTGCTGGCCGAGTACGGCGGACCAAAGGCAGGTTGGAGCGCCGAGGCGGTGCGGTCGGTTTTCCGGCAGGGGCTGTGTTCGCTGGCATCGCAACTGATTCAGGCGGGGAAAAACTAAAGAACAGGGATCAGGGAACAGGGATCCGGGATCAGAAAAACCCTCAGTTGGACTTTCTCGAATTCCAGGGCTCAAAATCGAGATCTGGTGCACCCGTTTTGTTATTCGAGGGTTGACGGGGAGATTCGGGACTCCGGCAGTTCCCGCGCGGTATTTGCCGTCACGGCGGGGGTGCGCCCGGTTCGATACAATCCAAATAAGAACCCTGCTGCCGGTTGTGTGCATCCATTAGAGGCAGACTCTATTTCCCGTTTCATACCGGAATGTGCGTTTCATAGTGAGTAGAATAACTTTGATTTCATCAAAATCTTCGCGGAGAAGTACGATCGGTCCCTGTGCCTGCCTGGGGCTGTTGAGCCTTGTGGCTCTGGCGGCGGGAGGGGTGCGCGCACAGACACCGCAGGTTCCCTCGCAGACGGCGCCGACCGCGGCCAGTTTTCAGGGCAGCGTGGCAACGGGCGAGGCAACGCAGGAGACGGTTGGGCTAACGCTGGACCATGCGATCGCGCGGGGCCTGAAGACGAACCTCGGCGTGATTTTGAGCGGGACCCAGACGCAGGCGGCGCGGGGTCAGCGGCTGAGCGAGTTGCAGGCGCTGCTGCCGGCGGTGGACTTTAAAGCGCAGGAGAACCTGATGCAGGTGGATCTGCCGGCCGAGGGCTTGCGCATCAGCGGTTTCCCAAAAATTATTGGGCCGTTCGGCTTTACGGATCTGCGGGCTTCGCTGAGCTGGTCGCTGGTGGATGTGGCTTCGCTGCGGAACTACATGGCGGCGAAGCACAACTTTGCGGCGGCGCAGTTGTCGGCCGAGGACGCGCGGGAGATGGTGGTGCTGACGGTGGGCAATGCCTACCTGCTGGCTGTGGCCGATGAGACAGAAGTCAGCAGCGTGCAGGCACAGGTTGCGACGGCGAAGGTTTCGCTGGACCAGGCGGTTGCCAATCACGATGCGGGCACGGCGCCTCTGCTGGATGAGCTGCGCGCGAAGGTGGACTACCAAACGCTGCAACAGCGATTGATAGTGGCGCAGAACGCTCTGGCGAAGGACAAGCTGGCGCTGGCGCGGACCATCGGGCTGCCGCTGGCACAGAGTTTTACGTTGGCCGATAAGGCTCCCTACGCGGCGTTCGACAAGATTGATGTGGATGCGGCGATTCGCGAGGCCCATGCCAACCGGAAAGATCTGGCAGCGCTGGTGGAGCAGAGCAAGGCGGCCGAGCAGCAACGCAAAGCGGCGACGGCGGAGCGGTATCCGACGTTCGTGTTTACCGGCGATTATGGCGACATTGGCGTGAACGTGGCCAGTTCGCATGGAACCGGGGATGCGACGGGAACCGTCAGTGTTCCGCTGTTCAAGGAGTTCGCGCTGCGCGGCGATGCGGAGTCGGCGCAGGCGCAACTGGACACGGTGCGGGCAGAGACGAGCGACAAGGGCGCGCAGGTGGATGCGGATGTGCGGGATGCGCTGCTGGATATCGAGTCGTCGCAGAAGCAGGTGGAAGTGGCGCAATCGAGTGTGGCGCTGGCCGGCGAGGAACTGAAAGAAGCGCAGGAGCGTTACGCCAACGGAGTGAGCGACAACCTGGCCGTGAGCCAGGCGCAGCAGTCGGTGGCGCAGGCGAACGATCAGTACGTGGCGAGCCTTTATCGGCATAACATGGCGAAGCTCAGCCTGGCGCGCGCGCTGGGTGCGGGCGCGAGTTACAAGAACTATCTTGGAGGGAAGTAAACGTGGCGGATTCTAAACCAACGCCGGACCCGATCGAACCGATGGCCGAGACAGAGATCGTGCCGCCTCGGTCGCGGCGCAAGGGCATTTTGATAGCCGTGGTGGTGGTGCTTGTGGCGGTTGCCGCCGCGATCTGGTGGCACTCGACCTACAGCGAAGACACAGACGACGCACAGGTGAACGGCCACCTGATCCAGGTGAGCGCGCGTATCGGCGGGCAGGTGCTGAAGGTGGACGTCCAGGAAAACCAGGTGGTGAAGGCCGGGGACACGATTGCCGAACTTGACCCCAGCGACTACCAGGTTGCTGTCGAGAACGCTGCTGCGGCTCTGGACAGCGCGCAGGCGAATGCGGCCGCTGCGAATGTTGCCGTGCCGATTGCGACGGTGAATACGGGAAGCAATCTGACTTCGGCCGGCGCCGACGTGAGCGGGACGCAGGCCGGTGTGGCGCAGGCGGAAAAGCAATTTGAGTCGGCAAAGGCGCGCGTGGCGCAGGCCGAGGCGAACAACACCAAGGCGCAGGCCGATCTGGAGCGCTACAGGCCGCTGGTTGCCAAGGACGTGATCAGCAAGCAGCAGTGGGATGCGGCAGTGGCCGCAGCGGCAGCAGCGCAAGCAGCGGTTGCCGATGCGCACGCCAGCCAGCAGGCCGCGGCCGACGGCATACGGGTCGCGCACGAGCGGACGGCGTCGGCACAGGCGCAATACAAGTACGCGCAGACGGGGCCGCAGCAGGTGGCGGCGCAGAGCGCACGTGCCAAGCAGGCGCAGGCCCAGGTGGCGCAGGCGCAGGCGCAACTGGACCAGGCAAAGCTGAACCTGAGCTATACGAAGATTGTGGCTCCGGTGGCGGGCATCATCACGCGCAAGAGCGTGGAGATCAACCAGAACGTTGCGCCGGGGCAGAATCTGCTGACGCTGGTTTCGCTTGAAGACCTGTGGGTAACGGCGAACTTCAAAGAGACGCAACTGAAGCACATGAGCGCCGGGCAGCCGGTCGAGATTGCCGTGGACGCGACAGGCAAGAGCTATCACGGCAAGGTGACGCAGATCGGTGGGGCGACGGGTTCGGTGCTTTCGCTGTTTCCGCCGGAGAACGCGACGGGCAACTACGTGAAGGTGGTGCAGCGCGTTCCGGTGCGGGTGGACTTTACGGATCTGAAGAATGAGGATCCGGATCATCTGCTGCGGCCGGGATTGTCGGTTGAGCCCAAGGTAAGAGTGAAGAACTGAGAGGCAGCTTCTAGCTGCTAGCGCTAAGCTAGAGCAGATTCGGAAATGGTGTAGACCATAGGGCTTTCCCTCAGGGGCTAAAGCCCATTGATTTTATTGGCGTTTTGCGGCACGGCTAAAGCCATGCCCTTTCAAATCCGGTCTACAGTAAAAGCGAAACTGCTCTAAAAGCCCCCGGCCTTCTTGCGAAGGCTGGGGGCTTTGGTTTTTGGGAGGTGGCGCTCATTCCATGAGTGCAAAGAAATCGATTGGTGGTAACTAACTTATTGGCTCAGCGACAGGCGCGGCGGGAGGTTTTCATCGAGCAGGAGTTTCACAACGAGACAATCTCAAATCTGCGTTCGGTGTCGGCGGCGAAAGCCAGGCAGGCGCGGATGTCGTCCTCGGTGAGGTCGGGGAAGTCGGCGAGAATCTCCTGCTGGCTCATTCCGGCGGCCAGGTAGTCGAGGATGTCATAGACGGTGATGCGCAGGCCGCGGATGCAGGCCTTGCCGCTACGCTTCCCGGGGTCGATGGTAATGATCTTCGAGTAGTCCACGAAGGTCTCCACAGCTTTCAGAATATACCAGTTATCGGTACGGTTGAAGCGAATTGCGAAACGGGAAGTGAGTCAGCTTGAAAGAGCATTCCCTCGGGGCTAAAGCCCAAATCATTTTGCTGGGTTTATGTACGGGCTTAAGCACGTACCCTTCAAACTGATCCACTACCGCGAACCGATCTAATTGCGGATGGTGCCCATGTACCAGATGCGGACGCTGTTGTCGGCGCTGCCTGAGGCGAGGAGGTTGCCATCGTGGCTGAAGGCTACGGAGTTAATGGTGGCGGCCTGGCCCTGGAGGGTGGCGTAGGCGCCTGTTGCGCCGCTGACGTGCCAGAGCTTGACGGTCGAGTCGTCGCCGCCGGAGGCGAGAGTGTGGCCATCGGGCGAGAAGGCGACAGTGCGGACGGGGCCGGTGTGCCCGGTGAGGGCGCGGGTGACTTTGCCGGTGGAGAGATCCCAGAGCAGGATGGTCGAGTCGTCGCTGGCGGAGGCGAGGGTGCGGCCGTCAGGCGAGAAGGCTACCGAGTTGACGGGGCGCGCGTGGCCGCTCAGGGTGCGCAGCAGAGCGCCGGAGGATGCATCCCAGAGCCTGATCGTAGAGTCGAGGCTGGCGGAGGCGAGGGTGCGGCCGTCGGGGGAGAAGGCTACTGAGGTGACATCGGCTTTGTGACCGGGAAGGGTGCGCACCAGTTTTTCGGCGGCCAGATCCCAGAGGCGGACGGTTCTGTCGCTGCCGCCTGAGGCGAGGATGTGGCTGTCGGGTGAGAAGGCGACGCAGTTGACTTTGCCGGAGTGGCCGTCGAGCGTGGCCAGCACCTGGGCGTTGGTCATGTCCCATTGCTTGATGGTTCCATCCCACTCAGCTGTGGCGAGAGTGTTGCCGTGCGGGCTGAAGGCGAGGGCATCGACGTGGTCGGGCAGGGCGTTGAGAGCCTTGCCGGTGGCCGTGTTCCACAACTGAATGGTGTTGTCGTGGCTGGCCGAGGCGAGGATTTCTCCGTTGGCGCTGAAGGCGACGGAGAGAATGGGCTGCGACTGGCTGGTGAGCGAAACAAACTTGGCTTTGGGCGCGTAGAAGCGCTGGGCGGCGAATCCGAGGCCGGCTACGGCGACGAGGAGAAGCACCCAGAACCACCCGGAACTGGCGCCGGAGCGTTTGGCGACAGGGTAGCTGTCGCTGGAGGCGAGGTATTTGCGGGCGGCTTTTTTGTTGGCGCTCCTGTAGGCGCCGGAGGGGTGGGCGGTTGGGAAGGGTATGGGAACGGACGGCGAGTTCCTGGCGGATGGCTCTTGTGTCGACAGAGGCAGAGAGGTTTGGATGGCTGGGCGGGCGGATTCAGCTTGCAGGCTGGATGGCTGGGCGGGCTCATCCTGAATCGCGGCGGATGGGTCGTAGACGATGGTGTCGATCAACTCGAGCAGCTCGGGTACGTCCTGAGGGCGGTGGTTGCGGTCTTTGGCGAGCAGGCGGAGGACGAGGGCGTCGAGGCCCTTCCACCGTGCGAGTTCAGGGCGGAGAGAGCTCGGCGGGTGCGGCGGCGTGTTGAGGTGGCTCTGCGCCCACTCATGATAGTTTTCCGCATCGAAGACGGGGCGGCCAGTGAGCATGTCGAAGAGCAGGCAGCCGAGAGCGTAGAGATCGGTTCGGCCGTCGAGGTCGGCGGCGCGGGTTCCGGTCCACTGCTCGGGTGAGGCATAGGCCATGGTGAGCAGCATGTTGCCGGTACGGGTGTGGTGGCGGCTGTCTTTGGTGGCGACGATGCCGAAGTCGGCAATCTTGGCGATCCAGTGGTCTCCCTCGTGGGCGAGGAGGATGTTTTCGGGCTTGATGTCGCGATGGACCATGCCTTTGGCATGCGCGGCGCCGAGACCTTCGGCGATGCCGCGCGTGATCTCCAGAGCCAGGGGCACATCGAAGGGGCGGGGAGCGTTTTTGAGAAAGCTGCCGAGATTGGGGCCGTCGACATATTCCATCGAAAAGAAGAGCGAGCCGTCTTCGGCGCGTTCCGGATCGCCGCAGTCGACGACGTGGCGGTTGCGAACCTTGCGGAGAGTGCGTACTTCGCGAAGAAAACGGCGGGTGAACTCCTCGTCTTCACTGAGGTCGGGGGCGAGAAACTTGAGGGCGCGCGGCTCGTTGAGCAGGGTTTGGCGGGCGAGATAGACGGTGCCCATGCCGCCTTTGCCGAGCTTTTCAACGATGCGGTAGGTGCCGCGGATCAACATGCCGGGGCGGAGATCGCGGATCTCGCTCAACACGCCGCCGTGGACGGGGCATGTGGTTTGGCTGTCGGGGTATCCGCACTCGCATTGCGGGCAAATCTTCATTGTGCTGCCCTGGTTCGGCTGGGAGAGTGTGCGTCTGGCGCGCACTTCGGTAAGAGCATTGTGACAGCCGGAGTTGGCGATGCGCAATGAGGCGGCTGGTGGGACGGTGGTTGGGGCGAGGGAGTTGAGGCCAGGGAGTGGAAAACAATTTAGAGTGAATGAAGCACAACGATGAAAGACTCAATATACGTTTCGAAAGAGAACTACCTGAAGGCCGTTCTGGAGGCCGAGGCCGAGGGCCACCAAGTGATTCCGGCGATGCTGGCGCACTGGCTTGAGGTGTCTGCGCCCGCGGTGACGATGGCGCTGAAACGGCTGAAGCGGGATGGTCTGGTAGAGGTGGGCGCGGACGGCATTGTGCGGCTGACGGCGGCCGGACGCGAAACGGCGTATCGCACCGCGCTGCGGCATCACCTGATTGAGCGGATGCTGAGCGAGATCTTCGGGATGGAGTGGCACGAAATTCACGAAGAAGCCGAGCGGCTGGAGCACGCGGTTTCGCCGATCTTCGAGGCCAAGCTGAAAGAGAAACTGGGCGAGGGCGGGGCTTGTCCGCACGGGAACGCGGTGCTGCCGGTGAACCCGGTGGAACGCAGGCGGCGGGGCGAGACGCGGCTTTCAGAGGCGGTTGCAGACAAACAGTACACGGTGACGAGCCTGCAGGAGCGCGATCCGAAGCTGCTTCTGTTTTTGCACGAGGCGGGGATCGGGCCGGGGAAGAGCCTACGGGTGAAGAAGCTGAACTACGATCAAACCGTTTCGATTGAGTTGACTACGGGTGAGTGCGTACTGGGGAGGCCGGCGGCGGAGGCGGTTTGGCTGCGGGCGGAGAAGGGTGTCTAAGGCGATAGAGTCTGGCTCTCGACGCAGATCAAACTATTTTAGGTACAAAACAGAGACTGATCAGTGCTAACTGAAAAGGGGGTATATTAATGGGAAATCATTTTTTGTAATTGCTCAATTGCAACGAACTGTGTATATTCTGCGTCTAAAATAGGAATGTGTAAGCCGATAAGGGTGTAGTATCCTGGTTTTCCACAGTGTGTGAGGGTGTCATGAGCTGGACAAGAATCTGGAACGGTCTAATAGGTCGCAGAACTGAGACTTGCCAGGCAGATCCACGCTCCATTTTGAAGGTCGTGTTTTGCCAAGGCGAGGACGGTTTTATCATTGCAGAATGTCCGCAACTACCGGGCTGCATGTCTCAAGGTAGAACCAAAGAAGAGGCAGCGCACAATATTGTGGATGCAATAGAGTCAGTGCTTGCTGTGCGGATGGGGCAGTTTTGGCAGGAGCCATCTTCTAGCGTATGCTGCCCAGGCGAATACGAAGGTGAAGAGTCATTTCGCGTAAAAGGCCCAGAGCTTACATCGGTCTAGAGCCTATCGTAGAACTGGCAGAATACTTCAATTGGGATACCAGCCTTTCGCAGCTCTGTTTTTAGCAGGGTACGGCTTACTTGTTTATGATCAGGGATTGCGATTATCAGTGTTGGCGGTTTATCTGGGTGCGTCAGCACAAAGTGATTCTTGCCGTAATGGGAAATCCATCCGCAGGCTTCAAACACTTTATTGATTTTCTTCCCCGAATCTAGGGGCAAATTTTTCACGCCCACACTGTGCTCCTGATAACAGCCTCAAATCATGGAAAAGTCGTTAGGCCAAAATCCTACTACAAGAGAGTTGCTTGTGACTCAGGTGACCCCGGAGCACCGATGAGTCGAAATACCCCGGTAGAACCTGCTTTTTCAAACTCCTTACTACGCTGGAGAGTGGTATAAACAATCGCCCATGTGTTTTTGCTCGATTTTAGGATTCCCGCTGACACCAAAGCATTTCTCGCATCTGCTATTCTGACAAACCCGTTATTCCTTTTAGCGATCTCAATGCATGCTTCGCGCGCACTTTTTCCTGCAAGGCCATCAGGAATCACGGACGGCTTTACTGTTTCGACGAAATCAGAACCTTCGGCCGTCTCTCGCAACAATCGGAGTGTGATCGACACTGCCTCAATTTCCCGATCGATTTCGGCCAGTTCGGCGATTTGCCGCGCTTGCACTGTCTCTTTCCGCGACTTCAAGTGCTTCAGTAGATCGATTGTTGCGCTTTGGAGGTGTGTTTGGTTGCTTGTCATGATCTTCGCTTTACTGCTTAACCTCCGTATGAGTTGACATGCTTACATGCACTTCCCTAAAGCTTTGCAAGTTGGCGAAGCCGGTGCGATTTGAGCCCCATTAACTATTGAAGCAGAGGGGACTTTACTTCTCGGCGGTCGGGCCATTCATTTAAGATAGTAGCAAAATATTTGATACGCTGATATGTTGTGCTTAATCAAATTTGTGCAATCTGTGGAAAAGTGGGTCCATTTAGGTTAGGCGAACGATAGAGACAACCTCGCCCATTTGCTTGGTAGTCTCGGGACTTTCAAGGGCGTAAGTTCCGGATAAGAGATACGTCCATATCAAGAATTGTTACAGAATAAAATCCAAACGCTACTTCCCATGCGCGATTGTAATTAAACATAAGATAATTTATTAACCATAGTTAACTAGTTGTGGCATACTTGGAGTAGAAGAGTCCTTTCGGCTTTCCCTTATACCTATGGCTCCTGAATTCAGCATTGCTACCGCGCCTATCGAGCCCTCCCTGCCGGAGGTGCATTCGAGTGTGCGCGTATCGCGGTCGCCGATTTTCTGGCGGCGGCTGCTGGGTTTTCTGGGGCCGGGGTTTCTGATCTCAGTGGGGTATATGGACCCCGGCAACTGGGCTACGGATATTGCGGGCGGGTCGCGGTACGGATACACGCTGCTGTTTGTGATCATGGCGTCGAACCTGGTGGCGATTCTGTTGCAGAGCCTCAGCCTGAAGCTGGGGGTGGCGACGGAGCGGGATCTGGCGCAGTTGTGCGAACAGAGCTTCGGGCCCAAAGTCAGCTTTGTATTCTGGTTCTTTGCCGAGATTGCGATTGCCGCCTGCGATATGGCCGAGGTGATCGGGTCGGCGATTGCACTGAATCTGCTGTTTCACATTCCGCTGCTCTACGGCGTGCTGATCACGGGTCTCGATGTGCTGATCATTCTGCTGCTGCAGCGCTGGGGATTCCGGTACATTGAGGCGCTGGTGATTGCGCTGATCGGGACCATTATTGCGATGTTCGGAGTGCAGATGTTTTTGTCGCGGCCGGAGTTTTGGCCGATTGTGCACAATCTGTTCATTCCTTCTGCATCGATTGTTACGAATCCGGGCATGCTGTACATCGCCATCGGGATTCTGGGCGCGACAGTGATGCCGCACAATCTTTATCTGCATTCGTCGATTGTGCAGAGCCGGAATTACGAGCGGACGCCGAAGGGTAAGCGCGAGGCCATCTTCATGGCGAACGTGGATTCGGTGCTGGCGCTGACGGTGGCGTTGTTTGTGAATGCGGCGATTCTGATTGTGGCGGCCGCGGTGTTTCATAGCCGGGGGATGTATCACGTCGAGGCGATCCAGGATGCGTACAAGCTGCTGAGCCCGCTGCTGGGCGCGGCGGGGGCGAGCACGCTGTTCGCTGTGGCGCTGTTGGCAAGCGGGCAGAACTCGTCGATCACCGGCACGCTGGCCGGGCAGGTGGTGATGGAGGGCTTCATCCACCTGAAGGTTTCGCCGTGGCTGCGGCGAATGATTACGCGCGGGCTGGCGATTGTGCCCACGGTCATTGTGGTGGCGCTGATGGGCGAGCAGGGCACGGAGAAGCTGCTAATCCTGAGCCAGGTGATTTTGTCGCTGCAGTTGAGCTTTGCCGTGGTGCCGCTGGTGGTGTTTACCGGCAGCAGAAAACGGATGGGCGAGTTTGTGAACGGGCGCGGGCTGCAAGGGCTGGCGTGGTCGGTGGCGGTGCTGATTGCCGGGCTGAATGGATGGCTGCTGGTTCAGACTGCGATGGACTTTCTGAAGTAATTCGTCCACATTCCAACAGAGAAAGTGTTGCCGCATCCGCTAGTATGGATGCGATGCAAGTTCTTTCCGCAATCGAGATGCAGGGCTGCGACCGCGCGACGACGGAGCGGTACGGGGTGGCTTCGATTGACCTGATGCGGGCTGCGGCTGCGGCCGTGGCGGCGTTTGCGCGGGACGAGTTCAAGCAGGCGCGGCGGGTGACGGTGCTGTGCGGCCGGGGCAATAACGGCGGAGACGGCATGATGACGGCGTGGCTGCTGGCCAATGCCGGGCTCGATGTGACGACGCTGCTGCTGGGTGAGCCGGGGGGCTTGAAAGGCGATGCGGCCGAGGCCTGGGCCGAACTGACCAATCCCGCGCGCGGAAAAATTCACGTGGTGACGTCGGCAGAGGAATTGGCGCGGCTGAAGGCGGTTCTCGATACCGATTTGATTGTGGATGCGGTGGTGGGCACGGGCTTCAAGCCGCCACTGAAGGGGCTGGCGCTGGCGGCGTTGAAGTGGGTGAAGGCGAGCGCAGCGCCGGTGCTGTCTGTGGATTTGCCTTCGGGCTGGGCGGCGGATGCGATGACAGCCGGCGCCCATGCGCTGATGCTCCAGCCGGCGGACAAAGGGCCGTCCGCTGGGGCTCCGGTTTTTCCATCGGACGCGGTGATTACTTTTACGGCGCCCAAGCCGGCGCATGTGTTTGGGCAGTTGACGCGGCGTTGGAATCAGCCGGTGGTGGTGGTGCCGATCGGGTCGCCGGATGCAGCGATTGTGTCGGCGCTGAAGTTGCATTGGGCCGGGTCGGCGATGGCGCTGGTGCAGGCGCCAAGAGCCGCTGCGGCCAATAAGGGCCAGTTCGGGCATGTGCTGGTGGTGGGCGGAACATTTGGCACGGCAGGCGGCAAGGCGGGAGCGCCGGCGATGGCGGCCTTGGCCGCGTTGCGCACGGGTGCAGGCCTGGTGACGGCGGCGGTTCCAGCGCCGGCAATGGCGGTGGTGGCCGCAGTTGCGCCGGAGCTGATGACGTGGGCGCTGG
The DNA here is from genome assembly GCA_964419175.1 of uncultured Occallatibacter sp. Classification (GTDB taxonomy): domain Bacteria; phylum Acidobacteriota; class Terriglobia; order Terriglobales; family Acidobacteriaceae; genus Telmatobacter. The sequence goes on from CAYQOQ010000134.1 coordinate 12,533, forward strand.
AAGCGATCTCGTCGGGCGCGATCTCGGACGCGAATCTTGCGCCGGATCGGGTGGCGGCGCTGATGGCCGGCAAGACGGTGTTGGCGATTGGGCCGGGGCTGGGGCAGTTGCCGGAGACGGTGAAGTTTGTGACCGGG
>CAYQOQ010000135.1:0-12460 GCA_964419175.1 uncultured Occallatibacter sp.
GTCAAACTGTTACTGCCACCCCGGCAAAGCCGGGGGAACTCCCGGTTGGATTAGTGTCGAGCCGCTTTGAAGGGTACGGGCTTTAGCCCCTGAGGGAATGATCGTTCCTTTACACCATTTTCGAATCCGCCCTAATTGATGGATTTTCGCAACACTCTTCCCGCAAGTTCGCGGATATACTTGCCTGCTTTGAGCGCAATACGCCCATTGATCAATACGTATTCAATACCTTCAGGAAATTGAATCGGGTCCACGAACGTCCCCTTGTCGATAATCGTATCCGGATTGAAAACGACGATGTCGGCATAGTTTCCGGCCTTCAATGTGCCTCGCCGCTCGAAACCAAACACCTGCGCAGGCTTTGATGTCATCCTGCGAACCGCATCCTCTAGCGTAAGCGCCCTTTCTTCGCGGACGTACTTACCCAATACGCGCGGAAACGATCCAAAAACCCGTGGATGCGGCCTCCCACCCAGCAGTCCATCTGTACACACGTTCTGTTCCGGCCTGGCGAGGAATCGCGCCACGTGTTCTTCCTTGCCGTAGAAATCAACCATGCCCACCGCGTTCTCTTCGGCCAATAGCAAATCGAACGCAGCCTCCAGTGCATGTTTCCCGCGAATCTCTCCAATCTCTTCTAGACTCTTTCCAACCAGATCCCGATTGGCCTCGGTCTTCACGCTCGTCACAAAGATCTGGTCCAGGCCGGCAAAGTCCACAAAATTATCCCAGCCCGGTATTCCGCATTCGATGTCGTGAACCATACGCTCGCGAAGCTCACGGCTACGCAGGCGTTCCATCAGCTTGTCCGTGCCCCCATCGTGCGCCCATGGCGGCAAAATCGCGCCCAGCATCGTGCTTCCAGCTACGTAGGGATACTGATCAAACGACGTCCGTATTCCTTCTGCCGCAGCCTTATCGAGAAGGACGAGAACCTTATCGATGAGCTCCCAGTTCTTACGCCCGCAGATCTTGAAGTGCGAGAAGTGTATCTTCACCCCGGACTTCCGCCCGATCTCGATGACCTCCTCCATCGAACTCAGAATTGTGTCCGCCTCGCTCCGCTGATGCACAACAAAGACTCCGTCGAACTCCGCAATAACCTTGCACAATTCGATCAGTTCGGCAGTGTCCGCATAGGCGCAGGGCATATAGATCAGTCCTGTTGAAAGTCCAAATGCCCCCACCTTCATCTCTCGCCGAACAATCTCCCGCATCCGTTCCAGTTCTTCCATGGAAGGTTTGCGATTGTCGAGCCCCATCGCCTCCATGCGAACATTTCCATGCGGCACCAGGTAGCTTTCGTTTAGGCCAACGCCCTTCTCCTCGAGCGCCTTCAAATAGCCATCGGTCGTCTCGTAATCCCAGCCGACTACATCGCTATCCCCGTCCAGCCCTGCCAGGTTTTTGCGCCATGGCGAGATATATCGCTTGGGCAGAGGAGCCATCGAAATTCCATCCTGGCCGAGCAGTTCGGTCGTCACGCCTTGCCGAATCTTGGCCTCTACATATGGATTGACCATTACCTCCAGATCGGAGTGGCTATGCGTATCAATGAAGCCCGGCGCAACGATCATGCCCTCGGCATCTATCACCCGATCGAATCCTTGGCCGTGCTCTGCCGCGCCTATAGACGCAATCAGTTCATCATCGACCACGAGATCGGACTTGTACCTTGCTTGTCCGGTTCCATCCACGACCCAGCCATTTCGGATAAGAGTCCGCATTCGCTCAACCTTTCTTGAGCACCGTCGCGAGAATTCCGTAGTAACCCTCAACCGCTCTCAGCAATTGATCGATTTCAATGTGCTCATCGATCGTGTGCGCCAAATTCTCCCGCGATGGCCCAAACCCAACCGTCTTGATTCCGGCCTCGCCTGCATAGTGGCTCCCATTGGTGCAGAAGGAGTACTGCGTAATCTCTGGGTGCAACCCCGCGCTCTGCAACCCCATCAGCGCAGCTTGCACAAACTCATCTTCCTTATCGAACACCCAGCCTGGGAAAAATCTCTCCCCGCCAATCTCCTCGCCGGTGCAGCACTTCTCCACGCCTCTGGCAAAACTCACATGAGCGTCAAACTCAGGGTCCTTCCTCTTCATCTCGTCAATCAGCGCCTGCAACGGCTGCAACACCGACGCCTTTGTCTCTCCCACCAGCAAGCGGCGATCATAAGTCGCGCGGCAATAGTCCGGCACTACGGATGCTCCGGGATACGGGGAAGACTTGATGTCTGTGAGTTCCAGAATCCCCTCACCCAATATTTCGTGAACCGGCGCTTTGAGTTTTCCGATCTCCCCAATCAACGCGGCCATCTTGTAAACCGCATTCACACCCGCACGCGGATTCGCTGAGTGCGCCGGCTTGCCAAAAGTCTCCACCACAACCTCTGCCCGCCCGCGTTGCCCGCGTTTCAAATTCAGCTCAGAAGATTCTCCAATCACAACGTAATCAGGCTTGATGCGCTCGCTGATCTTTCTTGACGCAATTCCCTCGAAGCACTCTTCGTGCACCACTCCGGAGACATAAATATCTCCGGCAAACTCCCGTTGCGAATCCGCCGCGAAGAACGCCGAAGCAGCCATCATCGCGCTGACGGCGCCTTTCATGTCCGAGGTCCCGCGGCCGTATATCTTTCCATCCGCCACTTCGCCGCCAAAGGGTTTGTGCGTCCACTTGGACTCATCGGGAACCGGCACCGTGTCAATATGTCCGTCGAGCAGCAGCACCTTGCCTGGCCGGCCACCCTTGATGCGCCCCAGCACGCTGCCATATTCGTCCGTGAGTACCTCGTCGAACTTCAGTTCCTTGAACCACCGCTTCATGCACTCAACCACACCATCCTCATGCCCGGAATAACTCTGCTGTTGAATCAGCGCCTGGCACAAGGCAACCAGCAATTCGCTCCGTTCCGATGTCAGCTTCATTTGGATACTCTTTCTTCATTTGCAAACTGCGCCAGCCCTCGCGCCTTGCGACTGTAGGGAGTCCCTTCGAGCGGAAGACTGTTGCGGAATTTCCCGTCTCGCTGCAAATACGCGCAGGCCAAAGCAGGCGCCATTGGAATCATCACAATTTCCCCTACGCCCTTCGCACCATACGCTAGCGTTGCTTGGTTCTTCTCGATAATGCGGCAATCCATCTCCGGCACCTGCGTTGAGCGCAGCAGGCCCAGTGTCCCCAGCGTCACCGCCGGAGCGCCGTTCCTCACCGTAAAGTTTTCGGTGAGCGCATAACCCAATCCCATCACAATGCCGCCTTCAATCTGCCCCTCGACGCCGTTCCTGTTGATCGCCCTGCCCACGTCATGCGCGGCAACAACCTTCACGACCTTTCCGGCGTCGTCCAGAATCACAACCTGCGTCGCGTACCCATAGGCAACGTGGCTAACTCGGTTGGGCTTGTCCGATGTCATCGGATCTGTGACGCAATCGTACTCGCGGTAATATTCGTTCCCCTCTAACTCCGCAAGCGAATGATCCCTCAGATCCTCTCCGAGCGCTTCTCCCGCTCTGCGCGCAGCCTCACCTGTAACAACCGTCTGTCGTGATGCCGTGCTCGTGCCGCTGTCCGGAGTCACCTTCGTATCCGGCGCATGCACGTTGATTGCGGACTTTGCAATCCCCGCGGCCTCCGCCACAATCTGCACCAGCACCGTCGCGATTCCCTGCCCCATGCATGCAGCGCTTGTCATGATCGTCACGCCGCCATCCTGCACCTTTAGCTTCACGCGCCCAACGTCCATCACACCAACGCCCTTCCCGCTGTTCTTGAAGGCGCACGCGATACCTGCGTCTGGATGCGCATCGATCACATCCTTCACCGCTAGCAACGTTTCTTTCAGTGCAGTCCCCTCATCGGCGATCTGGCCGTTCGAGAGCACTCCACCCGGCTCAATGGCATTGCGATACCGCATCTCCCATGGAGAAATCCCTACCAGTTTCGCCAACCGATTCAGATTGCTCTCCATCGCGAAGCACGTCTGCGTCACACCGAATCCACGAAACGCGCCGGACGGGATGTTGTTGGTATAGACAGAACTTCCTACGATATCCACGTTGTCGATCTGGTAGGGCCCCGCGCCATGTGTGCAGGCCCGTTGCAACACCGGCCCGCCTAGCGAAGCGTATGCTCCCGTGTCCGCCACAATGCGCGCTCTCACTGCGGTGACCTTCCCTTTCTCATCACACGCAGTGGTATACTCCATCTCCATCGGGTGGCGCTTTGGATGCACGCGAAAACTTTCTTCCCGGCTGAGTGTCAGCTTCACCGGCCGTCCACTATGCCATGCCAGGAGCGCCGCATGATGCTGCACAGAGAGATCCTCTTTGCCGCCGAATCCCCCGCCCACATATTTACTGATCACGCGAACCTTCTCGTCCGCCACGCCCAGCATCTCCACAATTCCCTGGCGATCGTCGTAAACACTCTGCCCCGCCGTATAGACCGTAAGCTCCCGCGGCTGCATAGGTATAGCAAGCGCGCTCTCCGGCTCCAGGAATGCGTGCTCCTGCCGCGGTGTCGAGTACTTTTCCATGACAACATACTTGGCCTCGGCAATAGCCTTGTTCACATCGCCTCGCTTCATAATCGTCTGCGAAAGCAGGTTCCCTTTGGGGTGAATGCGCGGCGCATCCTCTGCCAGCGCTGCCTGCGGCGATAACAGCGGCAATAACTCCTCATATTCGACTCGGATCGACTCCAGCGCTTTCCGGGCCGCCTCTTTGGTCGTCGCAGCTAGCACAACCAATGCATCGCCGACGTAGCGGGTCTCTTCGCCTTCCGCAATCATCACCGGCCAGTCGTGCACAATGTGCCCGAGAAAGCGTTCGCCAGGAACATCCTTCGCCGTAAGTACCGTCACAACACCCTCGCACAACTTAGCGGCTGAGATGTCAATCTGCCTTACAAGCGCTCGCGGATATTTCGATCGCAGCACCGCTCCATGCAACATCCCGGCCACTTGCATATCATCCACAAACTCGCCGGTTCCGAGAAGTTTCTCAGCCGCATCCAGCCGTACCATCCGCGCACCCACTCGTGCGCTGTAACCTTCTTCTTCATGAATCTCTTCCTCGCGAAACGCCCTCGCCGCTAGGTGAATGGCACGCTCAATCTTCTGATAGCCCGTGCAGCGGCAGAGGTTGTACTTTATTGCTGCCTTGACCTCCGCCTCCGTGGGCTCAGGATTGTGATCGAGTAGTGATTTCGCACTGATCAGCACGCCCGGCATGCAGAAACCACACTGGACCGCGCCTACCTCACCGAAAGCCTTTGCATAGACTTCCTTCTCACGTAGCGAAATCCCTTCCGCCGTTGTAACTGTCTTCCCATGCACTTTGGCGACTGTCAGTGTGCAGGCACGCAGCGCCTTTCCGTCGATAAGCACCGAGCACGAACCACAAACTCCCTCGGCACAACCGTCCTTTACTGATGTAAGGCGCGCGTCCTCGCGTAGATATTCCAGCAGACTCTTATCTTCCGTTACGGTAATCTCTTCTTCATTCAGAGTGAACTGAAACATGGCCGTCGCTCCTTCCAATCGATCTATCGTGCAGCGAGAATCTTCCTGTTGTATTCGTCAACCTTCGCATACTGCGCATCCCAGAATGTCTGGCTGCGCATAGAGTCCAGAAACGGCTTCGTGTAACCAAACTTCAGCCAGTCCTTCTCCTTTTGTAGAAAGAGTCGCTCCTTCACCGATGGCTTGCGGAAGTCGAAGACATGCTCGTCAGCTGCATTCAGAAAAATATCCTGGGTCCAACGATCCAGCACCACAGGCGCTAACTCAAGGTAACGGCTGTTCAGATCCTCCAGCACTGAGTTATACCGGTCGAATCCGTCTGTCGCGATGGTGACAACGTTATCTCCAGGCCCCAGTCGCAGGTGTTTCGCCAGCTTGATCGCACCAAGCACATTACATATTCCAGAGGGACCAAACAGGTCACGCAGGCCTTCGGCAAACTCTCTGTTCACGCCCACGTGCACCAGCGACTCCACTCCGTCGTGGAAGATCTTCACACCCTGCACCGTCTCTTCGTCCTTGATGAGAATTACGAAATCGGTATTCAGCACGTTATGAATCAGCGTGCACATCTTGTCGCCGATGCCTTCAATGCGGTGCTGCCCGCGCCCTCCATTGGCCAGTGTCGAGCACTCATAAGGCTCCAGTGCTGCAATTTTTGCCTCTGGGAAGACCGCCTTGATCTGGTCGCCTGCCGCCATCGTCCCAGCCGAGCCCGGCGCCGAAGTAAAGCCTGCTATGCGCCCATTGCCCACGCCCTTCACCGCTTCGATGGCGCTATTTCCTGTCACATGACGGTGAAAACGATAGTTGGGGAAGAGCTCAAACTGCGCCAACGCCTTGTTCTTCGGATCCTTCATTAACTCCCGCGTCTTCTCCAGGGTCAGAATCACATCCGACTCAGAACCGGGAGTAAGTTCCAGCTCCCCGCCATATCGCTGGATACGCTCATACCGTTCCTTGCTCATGTTATCCGGCATGATCACGATGGCGCGAAAACCGAGCAGCTTCGAGATATACGCCGTGCCAATTCCGAAGTTACCCGTCGAGGGACCAAGAATCGTATGTACACCCGGCACGATCTCGCCATCCACGAGTCCTTCAATCAGAGTGCTGTAAGCAGGGCCCACCTTATGAGATCCTGAGGGAAATCCGCAGCCGAGCATCACCACGATGTTTGCATCGACACCCGTCAACGCAGTCGGCAACACGATCTTGCGAACCTGATCAGCCGCATCCTTCCAGGTAATGTTGAACAGGTTGATCGGGTTGAGCTCATCTTCTTTCAGTGCTCGCAATGCCCGGTCGCGAATGTCCTTGCCGAGCAGTCCCGGATTAAGCATCTCGTCATAAGTAGGACCAAAAGGTATCTTTGCCATATTGCACTTATCTCGCTTTCATTATTCTTGAGTAACTCGCTGCATCAGGCCGACGCACTAACTTCCACAGCTCTGCGAACTTCTTCCATGTCAGGCCGCACTTCCGTAGTGCTTCCTACCGATCTAATTGCGCTCTGAATATCTTTGAGCCCATTGCCTGTCATCACGATCACGACGCTTTCCGACCGATGGATCAAGCCTGCCTCCACCGCTCGCCTGACTCCGGCAACGCCTGCCACGCCTGCCGGTTCGCCAAAGACTCCCGCCTTGCGCGCCAGTATCGGAATCGACTGCAGAATTTCTTCGTCAGTAACCGATACAAATGCGCCGCCCGACTCCGTGACTGCGCTCATCCCCTTGCTGAAGTTACGCGGATGCCCAACTGCGATGGAATCGGCCACCGTATTCGCCTCGCATGGAACCAGCTCGCGCTTATCCCGCCACGCCGTGAGGAACGGCTTGCATCCATCCGCCTGAACTCCGAGTATCCGCGGAAGCCGTGGAATAAAGCCGAGAAGGTGCATCTCCCGCAGCCCCTTCCACACTCCACCAATCGTGCACCCGTCGCCTACGCTCACCACAACCCAATCGGGAAAACTTCCCGGCGTAAGTCGCGCTAACTGCTCGCCAAGCTCCAGCGAAACAGTTTTCTTGCCCTCAATCAGATAAGGATTAACCGCGCAGTTGCGGTTATACCAACCAAACTCCGCACTAGCCTGCATGCATAACTCCCAGGCTTCGTCATATGTCCCTTGCACCGAGAACACCTGCGCTCCAAAAACCAGCAACTGCGCCACCTTCGCTTCTGGCGCACGCGCTGGAACAAAGATAGTCGCTGCAATTCCTGCCGCGGCCGCAAACCCCGCAAGCGACGAAGCAGCATTGCCAGTAGATGCGCATGTGATGCGTGTGGCTTTCTTCTCCAGTGCTTTCACAACCCCCAACGCGCTCGCGCGATCCTTGAATGAAGCGGTTGGATTGCGGCCCTCGTCCTTCACCCAACAACGTGCCACGCCTAACTCTCCCGCCAGCCGCGTCGCATCATAAAGCGGCGTCCAACCCACCTCAAGATAGGGAATCAATGCACGGCCGCTTACCGGCAGTAGCGGCAGATAACGCCAGATTGAATAATCTCCGTTCCCCGCAAGCACAGGAGCATCTAACTCTCGTTTCACCTTCTCATAGTCATAGATAACATCGAGAATGCCATCGGCATATCCGCATACCTGGCAAAAATATTCCACATCTCCTGCGCTATAAGTCCGCGCGCAATGAACGCATCGAAGCCCGGTAACATTGCTCATCTCGTGTAACTCCCTAACTCGCCCGTCGATCAGACCGCGCAGCTTTTTACAGTTCCAAGTGAAGAGCGCCCCGCTTGCATCGGCTAACACACAACCCGCAGACAAAGCACTTTTCTTCGTCAATATTCAGCCTGTCATTCGCTGAAATGGCGCCGTATGGGCAGCTGATTTCGCATTGGCCGCAAAGAGAACACCGCTCCATGTCCACCGTCGGAGAGTGCCCAGCCTTCGGTGCGCCCCTCTCCGCCATCTTGCGAATGGTCAATCCCCTGATCTCCTCCACAGACGAGTAACCATGTCCATCAAGAAATGCATTAAGTTCTTTTGCAATCTTGCCGTACACCGTGGGCCCGCGCAGAATCGCCTCCGTACACACCTGCACCGCCGATGCACCTGCCATGAACATCTCCGCAGCGTCGCGTCCGTTCGTCACACCGCCCACGCCGAAGATCGGAATCCCGACCACCCGCGCCGCCTGATACACGCAGCGCAGCGCCAGCGGTTTGATGGCCGCGCCTGACAGCCATCCGTAACCGTCCTTGCTCCCCATCAGCGGCAGGCCCGTCTCCAGATCGATGCTCAGGCATGGACCAAACGAGTTGATCATCACCAGCCCATCGGCGCCCGCCTGCTCCAGTGCAATAGCAATCTCCTGAATATTGGGGTGTGGGCTCAGCTTCATGAACACCGGAACATCTACCGCTTCCTTCGCAGCCTTCAGCGCATTCACTATCGGCGAAATGTCGTTGCCCACATAATGCGTCGAAAGCTCAAGCGCGTCCGCATATGGCTTCACCAGCGGCGCCAGCTCTCGAATCTGATCTGGGGAGTAGCCAAGCCCCACAATCACCGGCAGCCCCGTCGACCGTGCCAGCTTGTACTCTGTCTCCAGCCACTGTTCTTTCGGCAGTTCCGACCAGAGCTCCGTATTCAGAAATCCGCCACGAATCTCCGCCATGCAGGGCCGAGGCACCTCTGCCGGATTCACTGAGATTGTCTTGGTAACCAGCCCGCCTGCGCCACCTCTTGCGGCAGCCTGCAGCATAGCTCCATCTTTTGAAGGCGGTCCGGCGGCAGGAAGAATCGGGTTGCTGAACTCCAATCCGCAGATGCTGACATGGAGATTTGCCATCGCTCATTCCATTCAACCGAGGTTCCGAACGCCGTGGATGGCCCGGCGTCCCGCCATCAAAGTTGACTCTTGCCCTGGGTCAGGGCACACCAGCAGCTAATTGCAAACGACCCCACTCGCGGCCGCCGTGTGCATTGATTGTCGTGCAGTTCAAGTTAAAGCCAATGTGATTTGAATCACAACACTTGAATGCCAGGTTTGGCTAGAATCCATGCCACCATGGAGAAGTCCGCAATCCTGCTGGTTGGCAATGGCCGCCTCGTCACCCGCGACAAAGAACAACCCCTCGTCGAGCGCGGCTGCGTTGCCATTCAAGACGGCCTTATCGTCAACGTTGGCACAACTGCTGCAATGCGCCAGGCAAGCCCCACGGCACAATTCATCGATGCCCACAGCGGTCTCATCCTGCCCGGCCTCATCAATGCACACATGCATCTCTACAGCACGTTTGCCCGCGGAATAGCGCTCAAAGACCCCGCGCCGGGCAACTTCCTCGAGATTCTCGAGCGCCTGTGGTGGTGCCTCGACAAAGTTCTCACCCTGGACGACGTCTACCTGAGCGCACTCGTCGCCATGATCGACTGCATCCGCAACGGCACCACAACCATCTTCGATCACCACTCCAGCCCCGGCGCCATCTCCGGCAGCCTATTCCGCATCGCAGACGCGGCCAACCTCACAGGTCTGCGCAGTTGCCTCTGCTACGAGGTCACGGATCGCGAAGGCGATGAGGTCGCGCGCCAGAGTATCGAAGAGAATCGCGCCTTTCTTGAATCGTGCCGGCGTTCCAGTGGCAGCCTGCTCCGCGGACTCTTCGGTCTCCACGCCTCCTTCACTCTCAGCGACCATACCCTCGCCCAGTGCACCCGCGTAGCCTCGGAGCTCGATGCAGGTTTCCACGTCCATGTCGCGGAGGCCGCCTCGGATGTAGCCCAGTGCCAGCGCGAGCATGGCAAGCGCGTCGTCGAGCGGTTCCACGACTGGGGCATTCTCGGCAACAAGACCATCGCCGCGCATTGCGTTCATGTGGACGATCGCGAGATAGCACTGTTGCAGAGCAGCAAGACCAACGTGATCCACAACCCCGAATCCAATATGGGTAATGCCGTGGGTTGCGCGCCGGTTCTCAGAATGGTCGACCGCGGCGTTCGCCTCGGCCTGGGCAGCGATGGCTACTCGTGCGACATGTTCGAGTCGCTCAAGGTAGCCAACCTCCTCCACAAGCACCAGTCGGGCCACCCCGCCGCAGGTTGGACCGAACCGCCGGCCATGCTCTTTGACCGCAACGCGGATCTGGCCAGCGCCTGCTTCGGCAACACCGTCGGCAGGCTCATTTCCGGTGCATGCGCCGACGTCATTGTGGTGGATTACGACCCTCCCACACCGCTCACCGCTTCCAACATCAACAGCCATCTGCTCTTCGGTGTTTCAGGGCGCTCCGTCCGGACGACCATCATTGGCGGCCGCATCGCGATGCACGATCGGGAACTTCCCGGCATCGACGAACCTGCGATCATCGCTAAAGCACGAGAGGCCGCAGCCAGGCTTTGGCAGCGATTTTGAAAATCCATTCTCCACGTTCTGTTTACACCTTGCTGGAAAACTCCTGTTGCAACGCTGTTTTGAAAGGGCACGACTTCTGTCGTGCCGCAAATAGCCACAAATGATAGGAGCTTTAGCCCCTGAGGGAAGGTCCCAGGCAATTCGACACCAACTTGGCGCCGTTTGAAAATGACTATATCTGCAGCGGCCTACACTAGGAAGCAGGGCCTACAAAGCTGGGAACCCAAGCTGGAAGCTCCACAGATACAAGCGGTACGTGACCGCAAGGCCGCTGGCGATTCGGCTGGTAAGTCGGCGGCTCTTGATGCTGCCATCCAGTGCATCATCGTGCAGCCAGTGGGGATGTTTACTGTGAAGTAATTGACGAGTAGGCGACGATACGGGGGCAACGCATAGAATCTAGTCCATCGGTCTTCCGAGGAAGCTAGATAATGATCGTTCCTCAAGCAATTGTATTTGCCGTGTTACTTGTTCTTGGCACGGTGGTCTTTCTGGCAGGTGCACAAACGGACGTACCTAGAAGAGACTTTGTGCCGGATGCGGAAACTGCCGTGCGGGTGGCAGAAGCTGTGTTCATCCCGATCTATGAAGAGAAGCAGGTCGGCCGCGAAAAGCCCTTTCACGCTCGGCTCGAACGAGACCATTGGGTCGTCACCGGAACACTGAAAGAGTCAAATAAGCCTGCGCACATCGTGATGGAGGGGGCAATGACCGCTGAAATTGATCGCTCAACGGGAACAATACGCAGCGTATATCACGGAAAGTGATCTCAAGTTCTTTTAGAATTCTGATCCTTGCTGTATCACCGGCTACTCTTCCCTGGCCCTGTCTTTGGACTTTTCACCGTCTCCGGAAGGCTCAAACCGGGGCTGGAAATGAGTCGGCGACGACCGGCTCGGACGATGATTCGTCACCGCGTCAGGTTCAAGAAACTGCACATCCCTTTGCACATCGGCAATGCTATAATTTAGCCTAACAGCACGCTGGAAATCGCGGCGGCTGAGACGAAAGCCACTAACAGTCGTTCAGGCGGATGCAATGAAGGATACTCGTACCTGGAACCGCAGGGATTTCGCGGTAACGCCTAACGGCTATTTTTCCGTTCTGAAGCCTACCAGGTGGTTTTCTGCAGTGCCTCTGCCGGGAGGCTTCCGCTATCTCGTGGGCCAATCCAAGGAGACTACGTCTCCGCTGGCCCATGAGAATCCCACGGAGAATCCGCCAGCAGCGCCCCCGCCTAGGTCGACATTCGTGCTGGAGCAGAAGCCTCCAGACCACGCTGGTAGCCAGGAAATCACAATTCCATTGCAGTTCACGAGTCTGAGCACGCATGATCACCAGCTGATGCGGCCGGCCTTGATCGTTTTGGCTGCAACTGCGATTACATGGATTCTGCTGTGGAGCACCGCTCACCCCTAAAGGACGGCGTCCTCGCCCGGATCGAAGTCTATATAAGCTATTGATTGAATGCGTGGTAGGCAAGGCGGGGCTCGAACCCGCAACCCCCAGCTTAGAAGGCTGGTGCTCTATCCAGTTGAGCTACTCGCCCGCATTCGGGAG
>CAYQOQ010000136.1:0-12286 GCA_964419175.1 uncultured Occallatibacter sp.
CTTTGAAGAGGCGGGAAGAGACGACGTCGAGGCCGGAGAGCGGTTCGTCGAAGATCAGCAGCTTGGGATCGTGCATGAGGGCCGCGGCGATGAGTACGCGCTGGCGCATTCCTTTGGAGTAGGACGAGATGGGCGAGTATTGCCAGGAGTCGAGATGCAGAAGTTTGAGCAGGCGCGTGGCCTTGGCTTCAAGCAGGGCCTCGCCGATGCCGCGCAAACGGCCAACCAGTTGCAGGTATTCGAGGCCGGAGAGATAACTGTAGAGATGCGCTTCTTCAGGGACGTAGCCGATTACGGCGCGGAAGGCGACCATGTCGTCGCGAATGTCTTTGCCTTCGAAGAGCACGCGGCCGTCGTCGGGGCGTAACATGCCGGTGATGATTTTGACGGTGGTGGATTTGCCGGCGCCGTTGGGGCCGAGAAAGCCGACGATTTCGCCGGGGGCCAGCTTGAAGCTGATGTCCTCGATGGCGGGAATGGTGCGGAAGCTGCGGTAGAGGTGTTGGAGCTCAAGCATGAGTCACCTGCCTAGAGAAGAACCAGAGTCCCACTGTCCTGTTGAGTGAATACGATGTCGCCGCTTCCTGAGGTGCGCGTCGACTTGGGTGCACTGCTTTCGAGATACGCCAACTCTGGTTCTGCCATACCCTATGTAGCATTCGTCATAATAGCTTGTCAAGTAGATAGCTACATAGGTAATATGTGCGCATGACCGCTGACAAGAATTCGGAGACCAAGCTGTCGCATACGGCGGCGATGATTCTGCAGGCTGTCGACGCCGGGTTTGTGTACGGCTTCAGCATTATGGAGATGACGGGGCTGCCGAGCGGGACGGTCTATCCGGCGATGCGGCGGTTGGAGCGCGACGAGCTGATCCGGTCGCAGTGGGAGAAGCAGTCGATTGCCGATGCGGAGCAGAGGCCGCCGCGCAAGTACTACAAGCTGACGGCGGCGGGACGGGTGACGCTTGAGACCTCGCGCAGGCGCTATCCGCTGCTGGAGCGGCTGATTCCGATTGAGGAGGCGCGCTCTGTATGAAGCCTCCAAACGAATTTGCGGCTCACATAATCGACCTGGGCCTGCTGCGCGGGGCATCGATGCTGGTGCCGCGCGGGCAGCGGGCGGAGTGGTGGCGCGAGTGGTATGGGGAGCTGTGGCAGGCGCGCAGCGAATATGCCTATAGCGGCGAGTTTTCTTGGAGTGCGGAGCGCGCGATTGCCGGCTTTTGTCTAGGAGCATTTCAGGATGCGCTCTATCTGTGGCGTCAGGAGCGGAACCTGGGCCGGCGCGGAAAGACTCCACTGACGCTGAAGTTTGGGTCCGCGTGGCAATGCCTCCTGCTGATGGCGGCGCTGTTGGGCGCAAGTTTCACAGTGGCGCGATTGCTGCCGGGCGTGCGGGCCGAGCGCAGCCTTTGGCGGAATGGAGTGCGTTCGGGGTTGGTGCTCATTGAAGACGTGAACAATGAGGACTCGCCGCGTACCATTTCTTCGGGGCAGTATCGGGCATGGAAGGATCGCAAGCAGGAGTTCTTCGACGGGTTCGCGTTCTATCGCGTGACACGGGAGCAGGTGAATTGGCGGCCGGTTGAGGATGGTCAGCGTGAGAGTGCGGGCTGGGGGGTTGGACGGGCCAGTTCGAATTTCTTTTCTCTGCTGGGCCTGCCGGTGCAGTTCAAGGGGACGGGCGCGGGCGTGGACGCCGCCATGCCGAGCGTGATCCTGAGCGAGAGTTTGTGGAAGCGGGAGTTTGGCGCCGATCCGCACGTGGCGGGGAGAGTGGTGCGAGTAGGATTGCGCTGGGCCACGATTGCCGGCGTCGCGTCCGAGGGGCCGTGGGGCCTGCCGGGCAAGGTGGATGCTTGGCTGTTGGAGCCGGATTCGCAGATGGTTCCCGCCAGCGCCGGCTACGTGGTGGCACATCTGTCGGCCTCAGGACGATCCAGGATGGGTGCGGCGCAGATACAGATCACATCGTATGCACCGCATCGCTCTCCCGACGATCTGCTCGGAATCTCTCTCGGCAAAGCAATGCCGCGGCAGTGGGATGTGTTCTGGTTCGCGGTGTTGCTGGCGTTTTTGGCGCTGCCGGCTATTTCCTCGGTATCGCTCGGGGACCTGAGCGTGAGCGTGCACAAGATTTCATGGCCGAGGAGATTGTGCCGCTGGGGTTTTCTCGGCGCCAAGATTGTGCTACTGCTGCCGATTGCGTATTTTGTTTCGCTCGACCTGGCCTACGGGTTCATCGGGTTCAACAGCACCGATGCCCTGTATCTGCAGATGGTGGCGGCGTTTTTTATCTGCATGTTTGGGATGCAGTGGGTGTTGAGCGATCAGCGGCAGCGCTGCCCGGTTTGCCTGCGGCGCGTCGACCATCCCGTGCGCGTGGGGCAACTCTCCAGAACGTTTCTGGCGTGGAATGGAACAGAACTGATGTGCATGGGCGGGCACACGCTTCTGCATGTGCCATCGCTGCCGACCAGCTGGTTCAGCTCGCAGCGCTGGATGTTTCTGGATTCGTCCTGGGAGTTTCTGTTTGCGGGGCCGGTGCGGGAGTAGATTGCCGGATTTCACGTGGATGCAGTTCTTGAGTTCCCACCCTTCGCAAAGAACGCGAAGGATGGGGCACCCAACTGGTTCCGCTGTAAGCTGGAATGGAGATGAAAGATTCTGCGGTTTTATTGATCGATTGCCCGGACCGGAAGGGGCTTGTGGCGCGGGTTGCGGGACTGCTCTACGAGCGGGGCGCGAACATTCTTCATGCCGACCAGCACCAGGACCACAACCTTGGGCTCTTTTTCATGCGGGTGGAGTGGGGGCTGGACGGGACGGACGGGAACGGATCGGCGCGGTTCGATCTGGATGGGTTCAAGACGGATTTTGCCGCGCTGGCGGCGGAACTGGGGATGCGGTGGAAGTTGAGCGCGAGCGCGCGCAAGCCGCGGATGGCGCTGTTCTGCTCGCAATATCTGCACTGCGCGGCCGACCTGCTGTATCGCTGGCGGACGGGCGAACTGGAGTGCGAGATTCCTGTCATTGTGTCGAACCATCGTGACGTGGAGCGGCTGGCCGGATACTACGGGATTCCGTTTGAGCACGTGCCGGTGACGGCGGCCACGCGGGCGGAAGCGGAGGCGCGGCAGGTGGAGTTGCTGGCGCGGCACGATGTTGAACTGGTGGTGCTGGCGCGCTACATGCAGATTCTTTCGCCAGAGTTTGTGGAGCGGTATCCGGCGGCGATTATCAATGTGCACCACTCGTTTTTGCCGGCGTTCACCGGGGCGCGGCCGTACCACGCGGCCCATGCGCGCGGAGTGAAACTGATCGGCGCCACCAGCCACTACGTGACCGCGGTGCTGGACGATGGGCCGATTATCGAGCAGGATGTGGCGCGGATCTCGCATCGGGACCAGGTAGAGGACCTGGTGGCGCGTGGACGGGATCTGGAGCGGCTGGTGCTGTCGCGGGCTGTGCGCTGGCATCTGGACCGAAGGATTCTCTGCTATGGGAACAAGACGGTGGTGTTCGATTAAAGCGGGGAACAGGAGAGTATTCTGGTCGGGACTCACTCTGTTCCAACCGCGGCGGCAAGGGGCTCGGCGCCCGCTATTGAACCGACAATCAGCCACTGACAACTGCTTCTCCCCGTAACGGTGCGGGTTCCCCTTGCTAAGGGAGCAGAAAAGCCACGCCTAAGGGGGAGCTATAGTGAAATCTGGCGACTCTCACGACCATGCTCAGGCGTGATGAATCAAAGCAGTACTACATCCCGGCCTCTGATTTGGGAGGATGAAGCGCCCGCGGAGTCTCGCTTCCGGCGCGTGCAGCAAGGTGTGCCCCGGGCGGGGCGCGCGTTGCCTGGCATGCCGCTGGAGATGCAGGACCCCGACGGCGACGACTCTCCACGCCCAGATCGGACACGCTTCGGCGCGGCTCGCAGCCACTTGTGGTGGCCGGCCTCGACCGTAGGACGCGTGTTTGTCGGGCTCGGCGCGGCGATCATTCTCGGCGGGCTTGCGACGGCGGGCGTTCTCCTTAAACAGTCTCTCGAACGCGACGGGCGCTTCCGCATTGAAGGCGCCAGCAATATCCAGGCGGCCGGGCTCACGGAAGTCAGCCGCGCGGAGATGCTGCCTGTCTTCGGCGAAGACATCGGCCGCAACATCTTTTTTGTGCCTATCGGCGAGCGGCGCAGGGAACTTGAAGCCATTCCCTGGATTGAACATGCGACGGTGATGCGCGTGCTGCCCGATCAGATTCGCATCAACGTGGTGGAGCGGAAGCCGGTGGCGTTTACGCGGCATGGGCAGCAGATCGGCCTGGTCGACGCCAACGGGGTTCTGCTGGAGATGTCGGCCGCGACCATGGCCGCGCATCACTACTCGTTCCCGGTGCTCACCGGCATCGACGCCGGCGACAAAGCGGCCTCGCGCCTCCAGCGCATGGGGGTCTACGAGCGGCTGATGGCGGAGTTGGATGCCAATAACCAGCGCTTCTCCGAACAGATCTCCGAGATCGACCTTACCGATCCGGAGGATGCGCGCGTGCTGATGCCCACGCAGGGCGCCGACATTCTGGCACACTTTGGCGAAGACCATTTCCTGGAACGCTATCAGCGCTACAAGGCGCACATCGCGGAGTGGCAGCAGCAGTATCCCAAGCTTGCGGCAGTAGACCTGCGCTACGAACACCAGGTGGTTTTGGAGATGGCTTCGGGCGCGGGCACAACGCAGGTGACCCCGGACTTACCAGATGGGGCCAAGCCCGCTGACGGCGCGAAGATGCCTGACAGCGCAGCGGCGGCGCCGGGCAACGGTGTGCCAAGCAAAGCCTCGCCAGCAAAAGCCGCTACCGATAAAAGCGTCAAGGGCAAGGCCGCGGCAAGCAAAGTCTCGCCAGTGAAAGCCGCAACTGATAAGAGCGTCAAGGGCAAGGCTGCGGCGAAGTCTTCCGCCAGCAGCTCGGCAAAGACAAAGACAGGCACGAAGGCCAAGACGCCGGCCGTGACCAAGACCGCGGCGGCAAAGAAGAAGGCAGCACAGGACAAGAAGCGCGCGCAGGCCAAGCCCGCCGTGCTCAACGTGAACAGACAGAAGCCAACTGCCGCAACGCGGCCGCAAGCGGCGGAAGGCCAGTGAGAGCGATGACCCAGAAGCAGGACAACCTGATCGTAGTGCTCGACATCGGCAGCGCGTGGACGCGTGTGCTGGCGGCCGACCTGGTTGAGGGAGTTCCGCGTTACCGGGGGCACGGGGCGGTAGAGTCGGCGGGCATGCGCAAGGGGCTGATCGGCGAGCTTGCTCCTGCCGCCAAGGCGGTGCGCGCGGCAAATGAGCAGGCCGAGCGGATTGCGCGCATCAACATCGACGAGTGCGTGGTGGGCGTGGGCGGGCCGCACATTCGCGGGCTCAACACCAATGGCGGATTCGAGCTGGGCAACCGCATGCGCGAGATTACGCGCGACGATGTGCGCACGGCGGTCGAACGCGCGCGCGCCGTGGCGTTGCCGCCGGACCGCGAGATTCTGCACCTGCTGCCACGGCAGTTTATTCTGGACGACCAGCCCGGCATCTTCGATCCCGTAGGCATGGTGGGCGCGCGGCTTGAAGTGGATTTGCATATCGCCACTTGTTCCGGCAGTGCGCTGCAAAGCGCCGTGACCTGCGCCAACCGCGCGGGGCTTGAGGTAACCGAGGCGATTCTGGAGTCGATTGCCGCCGCCGAGGGCACGCTCTCGGCCGATGAGCGCGAGCTGGGCGTTTGTCTGCTCGACATTGGCGCGCACTCCAGCGACCTGGTGGTTTTCTTCGAGGGTGCTGTCGCTCATACGGCCTCCGTGCCGATTGGCGGGGCGCACTTTACCAACGATCTGGCCATTGGGCTGCAGATGCCCTTGGCGCAAGCCGAGGAGCTGAAGCGGCAGTATGGCAACGCCGTGGTGACCGCGGTGCCGCAGCAGGCGGAGATTGAGATTGCGAACCCTCAGCCGCAGATGCTGCGCCTGCGCACGATTGCCGAGATTCTGGAGCCGCGCGCGCGAGAGCTGATGTACTACGTGAAAGAAAGCCTGCGCCAGGGCGGCGTTGTGGAGGCGCTCGGCGCCGGATGCGTGCTGACGGGCGGCGGCGCGATGCTGCCCGGTATGCTGGATGTAACGGAGAGCCAGCTGCGCGTGCCGGCGCGGACAGGGTTGCCGGTGCGCCTGTCGCACATGCCCGGCGAACTGGTTAACCCCGGTTTTGCCACAGCTGTCGGCATGCTTTTGTATGCACATCGAACCCGCGCCACACGCGCGGCAGAAAGCAACAGTTTGAAATCGAAATTACGCGCTATTTTTGCGGCGAGTTACTAGCAATTAAAAGAAATTACTTACGAACAGGGAGGCCTGAGCCGAGATGGAAGAGCAGAGAAACGAAGCCGGAGAGATGCGGATTCAATATCACGATGAGCCCACGCGCGGCGCGCGCATCAAGGTGATCGGTGTGGGCGGCGGCGGCGGAAACGCAGTGAATCGCATGATTCAGGCGCGCATGGAAGGCGTGGAGTTTATTGCCGCCAATACCGATGTGCAGGCTCTGAAGCTGTCGCAGGCTCCGGTGAAGCTGCAGCTCGGCGTGCGGCTTACGCTTGGCCTGGGCGCGGGCGCGAATCCCGACGTGGGCCGGCGCGCGGCTCTGGAAGATTCTGAAAAAATCATCGAAGCGTTGGAAGGCGCGGACATGGTTTTTGTCACGGCGGGCCTGGGCGGGGGCACCGGCACGGGTGCTGCGCCGGTGATTGCTTCGCTGGCCAGCGAGATGGGCATTCTGACGGTCGCCGTGATCACGCGCCCGTTTGCTTTCGAGGGCAAGCGCCGTCTGCAGCAGGCCGAGCGCGGCCTGAAAGAACTGCTTGAGAGCGTCGACACGATGATTGTGATTCCCAACGAGAAGCTGCTGGCAGTGGCCAAGGACGCCGGCTTCTTTGAGAGTTTCCGCATCGCTGACGACGTGCTGCGGCAGGGCGTACAGGGTATTTCCGACATCATCACCATCCCCGGCATCATCAACCGCGACTTTGCCGATGTGAAGACCACGATGGCCGGCATGGGACACGCGGTGATGGGCACGGCGGTCCGCTCGGGTACGAACAGGGCGGTGGAAGCGGCGCAGGCGGCGATGGCTTCGCCTCTGCTGGAGGCGGGCGCCATCGACGGAGCGCGCGGCATCCTGATCAACATTACCGGATCGAGCTCGCTGAAGCTGTCGGAAGTGAACGAGGCTTCGTCGCTGATCCAGTCGGCTGCGCACGAGGACGCGAACATCATCTTTGGAGCCGTACTCGACGAAAAGATGGGCGAAGAGGTCAAGATTACGGTCATCGCCACGGGCTTCCGCGATCAGATGCCGGAACGCCGCGCGCGCATGTTGAGCGTGGAAGAGGCGCCGGTGGTTTCCGTGCCTCTGATGGCGGTGCCTGTGGAGGCGCCCAGCAACTGGATGAGCGAGGAAGCGCCGGCTGTAGAGAAGCCGTCCGGTCCGCCGCGCTTCAAGAGCGAGGACGAGGCGACAGAAAAGGGAGAATCGGATGCTCCGTTCTTCTTCTCGTCGTCAACGCCGGCTGTAGCCACCACGGTCACCGTTGCGGGCTCCACCAGGACCGCCATGGAAGCCGAAGCGGAGATGGAGCCGGAGTTGAGCGTGGCCGCGCGGCCTCAGTTCGACGAAATGGCTGACGAGACGGTATCGGCCCCGCCGCCCAGGGACTACGCGCCGGACTTCAGCGAAGGGTTCAGGGCTGAGGCTCCACAGGCGGAACTGAATGCGCAGCCTGCGGCATCGATGTTTCCCGAGGACCCGGAACCACAACGGGACTTGGACGTTCCCGCATTCCTGCGCCGGTTGCAGTTTTGAAGGATGCCGGCTGGGGGGCATATCTATTCGTGCTGGAGGGCTGTATAGTTCAATACAGCACACTAAAGCACTGATTTAGTGCGGAAAACTAAAGGGGCTGACGGTTTGTTTTGCCCTTAAGTAGCTTTGGAATCATTCGACTATGTTCCGGTGATGTGGATAACGTTGGCCGGTCAGAGCGTATGGCATAGTAACCCAAATTGGTAACGCGGACTAATCATTTTTCGCGGGATGGCCGATAACAAAGGGTTCAGCCAAGTTCGAAGGGTTTGGCCCAGTAAGAAGTGCGCCGCCTGCGGGCAGACGTACAGCAAGAAATCCATTTTTTGAGGGGAAGCATACCGGATGAAGCTGTCTCGCGTTTGCACGTTTGGATTGGTCTTGGTTTGGGCTGTCGCTGCCGCGTCTCTAGCGGCTGCGCTGGACGCTCCCCACACGCTCCGTCACTCCCGTACCACGCAGCCTCATCTTACTGAGCCGCATCGCAATGTCAGCCGTCGCGCTACGCGCCCGGCGGCCAGCTCCGCGGCGGCTTCATCTCATTCCGCGTCAACCCGCGCGGCAAAGTCCCATGCTGCTCGCGGCGCCTCGACTCAATTGGCGGCAAAGAGCGGGAAGGCCAGGTTGACGCCCAGAGGCCAGGCGAGGGCCAGCGCGCGCAAGGTTGCGCTCCTCTCCCGCCGCCATCGTTTTTCTGAGCGGTTTACGGCCAGTTCCTTTGCCGGTTCCGACCAGTTCGCCGGCGACATTACGGCTGGCGAAGATCCCGTTGTCCGCCAGGCGGCCATTGACGCACTGGGCGACATGAACGGCACCGCTGTGGTCATCGACCCCTCGAACGGGCGCATTCTGGCGATGGTGAACCAGAAACTGGCGCTCTCGCCGGGCGCCGAGCCCTGCTCGACGATCAAACTCACAGTCGCCATGGCGGCGCTCTCTGAAGGTCTTGTTACCCGTGACACGCCGGTGCAACTTGCCGGCTTCCGCATGAACATGACGCAGGCGCTGGCCAAGAGCAACAACCTCTACTTTGAGGAGCTTGGCCGCGAACTTGGCTTTGAACGTGTGCGTCGCTACGCCAACGAATTTGGCTTGGGAGAACTGGCCGGCTACCACATCGACGGCGAGCAACTGGGCCAGTATCCGGACCAGCCGATTCCCGCCTCCCAGGGCGGCGTCGCGCGCATGTGCAGCTTTGGTCAGGGTGTCTCGCTGACCCCGCTGCAATTGGGCGCTTTTGTGGCCGCCATCGCCAATGGCGGAACGCTCTACTATCTACAGCATCCGACCTCGCCCGATGAAGCCGCCCAAATGACGCCCAAGATCAAGCGGACATTGGACATCGCGCGCTACGTTCCCGAAATGCAGGACGGCATGGCTGGCGCGGTCGAGTATGGAACCGCCCGCCGCCTGCGCGCCAACTTCAACCAACTGCCGGTCTTCGGCAAAACCGGAACCTGCTCCGACAACGGAACGCGTTTTGGCTGGTTTGCCTCCTACTCCGACTCGCCGAAAGGAAGCCTGGTGACGGTCTTCTTCCTCGAGGGTGGGCGCCCGACCTTTGGTCCCCGCGCTGCCGAGCTGACGGGAGAGTTCTACAAGAATCTCTGGAACAAGGACTACTTCGGGCAGAAGGATTCGACGATCGCCAGTGCTGCGCCGCCGTCTGCTGCGGAACAGGGTGCGGCTCAGTAAGGCTGGCTTCACCTTATTTGGATTTTCACCGAAAAGCCGCCTGCGGGCGGCTTTTCTTGCGCTCAATTCCGGCCGGGTTCTATTGCGTGAAACAAAACCACCCCCTGCATCATCCGATAAAGTGAGAACTCCCGGCTCAGAGGCCCTCTGGCTGGCCAGGCCGTCCGGGGGGTGTGATTTCCCGCAAGTAAAGACAGGACCTTCCCCATGGCGTTACCGACTCACATACTGCTCGTCTACGGCTATCTGCTGCTCTTTGCCTGGGTTCTGGTGGAGCAGTTCGGCATTCCGCTGCCGGCGACGCCGGTGCTTCTGGCTGCCGGAGCGCTTTCGGTCGATGGCCAGCTCAGCTTTCCGCTTGCTCTGACGGTGGGCATTGCCGCCGCACTTGCAGCTGACAGTACCTGGTTCTTCATCGGCCGCCGCTACGGGCATCATGTGCTGCGGATTCTTTGCAAGTTGTCGCTGGAACCGACGACCTGCGTCCGCAAGACCCAGGACTCGTTCGGCCGCCGTCGCGGTCTTACGCTGATGTTTGCCAAGTTCGTTCCTGCCCTCGCCACCCTCGCGCCCCCGGTTGCCGGCCAGAACGGCATGGGATTTCCGGCGTTTCTCTTTTTCGACGGCATCGGGGCCGCGCTCTGGGTGGGCGCGCTGCTGGCCGCGGGGCGGTTCTTCGGCGACCTGATCAACCGCAACACCAATGTGCTGGACTGGGCGGGCCGTTTCTCGGGCGCGCTGCTTGTCCTTGGCATCATCATCTTCTTCGTGGGCCGTCTTCTTCGCCGCCGCATGATTCTGAAGGAACTGGCGGCGGCGCGCCTGGAGCCGGAAGAACTGAAGCGGCAGCTCGACGCCGGCGAGCCGGTATTCATCGTCGATCTGCGCCATCCGCTGGAACTGCTGCCCGATCCGTTCACGCTGCCCGGCGCGCGCCATTTTTCGCCTGAGGCTCTGGCCGCGCGGCACACCGAGATTCCGCGCGACCGCGACATTGTGCTTTTCTGCACCTGCCCTAGCGAGGCCACGGCCGCCAAGACGGCCATGGCGCTCCACAAGCTGGGCATCGAGCGGGTGCGCCCGCTACGTGGCGGCTACGACGAGTGGAAGCGACTTGGCTTTCCGCTGGATGCCGTCAAACATCCTGGATTCGGGCGCGTGGCCGAGGTGAAAGCTTAAGTGGCAGTCTGCAAGAACAGGGATTGGGTACCGCGTTTTTTTGCCATGCTGAAATTTCACAAATCCCAGCCTGCTAACGTTTATGCCCTTGTAAAGCTATAAGCTAGAAGGGTTGAGTGCGGCCAGCGCCGCACGGGAGCACACCCTTGGCCTACGACGATCTGCGCGACTGGATTAAAACCCTCGAAAAGCACGGCGAACTGAAGCGCATCCACGAAGAAGTCTCGCCCGAGTTGGAAATTACGGAGATCACCGACCGCGTCAGCAAGATTGGCGCGCGCGGCAAAGTGGGCGCAAAGGTGGCAGGGAAGTACGCCGCGGGCGGCCCGGCGCTGCTCTTTGAAAACGTGAAGGGCCATCCGGGGCAGAAAGTTCTTATCAACCAATTCGGCAGCGAGCGGCGCATGGCTCTCGCGCTCGGCGTGGACAATCTTGAGCAGATTGCCGAGCGCATTACTGGCCTGATGAACGTGAAGGCGCCCGAGGGCCTCTTCGACAAGCTCAAGATGCTGCCGCAACTGGGCGCGCTCACTAGCGCGTTTCCCAAGACCGTGAGCGCCAAAGACGCGCCCTGCAAGGAAGTCATCCTCAAGGACAACTTTGATCTAAATGCGTTTCCGATTCTGAAGTGCTGGCCGCACGATGGAGGCCGGTTTATCACGCTGCCCTGCGTGCATACGCGCGACCCGCGCTCGGGCCGGCGCAACATCGGCATGTATCGCATGCAGGTCTACGACGGGCAGACGACGGGCATGCACTGGCAGCGGCAAAAGGTGGCTGCCGAACACTATCGCAATGCGCTGCGCGATGCGGTTTCGGCCTCTGCCGAGGCCGATCCAACGATCAGCGCGGGCACGGCGCGCGTAGCGGCCATGGCCGAGTCGGCAGGCGGTACTGTGGCGATTCCCGACGGGCCCATCGGCGGATTGCCGCAGGTGGCGCTTGGCAATCTGAAAGGCTCGCGGCTTGAAGTTGCGGTCGCCATCGGCACCGATCCGGCGACGACGTTTTCCGCCATTGTGCCCGCGCCGCCAGAGGTTGAGGAGTTTCTCATTGCCGGCTTCCTACGCGGCAAGCCGGTCGAGATTGTGAAATGCGAGACCGTCGATCTTGAAGTGCCGGCCAACGCGGAGATTATTCTCGAAGGCTACGTGGAGTTGGGTGAGCTGCGCAGCGAAGGCCCCTTCGGCGACCACACCGGCTTCTACACGCTCACCGACGACTACCCTGTCTTCCACCTCACCTGCATCACGCATCGCAAGGACCCGATCTACGCGGCGACGATTGTCGGCAAGCCGCCAATGGAGGACGCATGGCTCGCCAAGGCGGTCGAGCGCATCTTTTTGCCGGCGATGAAGATGACGATTCCCGAGCTTGTGGACATCAACCTGCCCGCCGAGGGTGTGGCACACAACCTGATGCTGGTGTCGATCCGCAAGAGCTATCCCGGCCAGGCGCGCAAGGTAATGAACGCCATCTGGTCGCTGGGCCAGGCCATGTTTACCAAGTGCATTGTGGTGG